>DASZWK010000176.1:0-94193 GCA_035546235.1 Xanthobacteraceae bacterium
GGTTTCTCGTCGCGCAAAATAGCGCGCCACAAGCGCATTAGTCGAGATGGGCAGGAACCTCAATGGCGTGACCGCCGGAAACGGCGGTCAGCGTCAGTACCGCGCCCTTGGCCTTTGCGCCGGGGGGCAAGCCATCGATCATGAATGTGAAGTGTCGGTCGGGTCCGTTGGCCGCCGTGTTTGGCTCCGGCAGCGGCAGCGCCCAATCGGGGGTTGGACCTTCCGCGAACAAGCTGACTGGCTCGCCTTGCGGTGCGGTCAGGTCAACGACGACGCTCTGCTTGCCGCCGGCCGATGCGAGTTGCACCGAACGGATGGCGAGACCGTCTATTTGGACGCCGAGCGCAACGCGCTTGGGGACGAGCCGTACCGCCTTGTCAAGCAGCGCAGCGTCAGTACTGGCGCCGGTCAGCGTAAGCTCGAGCGAAGCTTTCGCCGGCACGCACAAAGTCCCGCAGACCGCGTAGCTGAATTTCAGGTGCAGCGTCGAAGGATGCGTCGCGTCGGTCGGCGTCACCTTGAGCGGCAGAATGATGTCGCCCACATAACCGATCGAGTGGCCACCGGCACCGTCGGAAAACTGCTCCGGCGCCGGCCACTGGACCGTCGCCGATTTCACATTCTGCGAGCCGGAAAAATCAAACGTCGGCGGTATTCCGGTGTCGCCAGGATACCGCCAATAAGTTTTCCAGCCTGGGTCGAGCCGAATCTCGATGCCGGCCCGCACGAACGAAGCTTCAGGGGCTTTGACCGCCGCACCGGCGATGAGCCGCGTGGCGGCATGTCCGTCAGGCTGCCACACGGACGCTTCCTGCGCGATCGCCGGTCCCGCGCTCGCGGTGCCAATGAACGCCGCGGCCACAACAGTTAATCGGCAAAATGTCGCAATCATCATGCCGCTGTGTAGTGAAAAGTCCCTATCCATGCCACTGACATGATCGTGACTGTGCTCGCCGCCTTGGCAACGCGGCCGAAAATGACACACGTGCTGTCGCACGGGGCCTCTGCGGCCGTTGCGCCAGCGCGCGAGGTTGTGAACTTTTAGCCGTCCCGTTCGTTTGCAATTGCGGACTCATGAGATAACCTTTCGACCATGAAGCTGCCACGGGAAGCCAAATCGGGAAAAAACAGGCGGCGGGGCTATCTGGATGGGCAGATGCTCATCGCCATGCCCGCTATGATGGACGAGCGGTTCGCCCGCTCGCTCATTTACATCTGTGCGCACTCTTCGGAAGGCGCAATGGGTATCGTCGTCAACCATCCGGCGCCCAATATCGATTTCTCGGATTTGCTGGTGAAGCTCGATGTCATACCGGCCAAAGATGTGATCCGATTGCCGCCACAGGCCGACGTGGTCAAGGTCCTGCGCGGCGGCCCGGTGGAAACCGAGCGCGGCTTCGTGCTCCACTCGGCGGACTATTTCGTCGAGGACTCAACGCTGACGATAGACGACGGCATCTGCCTCACGGCGACAGTCGACATTCTCAAGGCCATCGCGCGCGGTTCCGGCCCTGCGAGTGCGATCCTGGCCCTCGGCTATGCGGGTTGGGCGCCGGGCCAACTGGAAACCGAAATTCAGGGCAACGGATGGCTGCACTGCGCGGCCGATTCCGAGCTGATCTTTGGCCCCGATATCCGCGGCAAATATGAACGCGCGTTGCGCAAGATCGGCATCGATCTGGCGATGTTGTCGAGCGAAGCCGGGCACGCGTGAACGGCCGACGCAACGGCTATCCGACTTCCGATTTCTGACCTTTGGGCTCCGATTTCCGGTACGGCTGCAGCATGGCTCGTGCGCGCTCCGCCGACATCGGCTCGCCGAATACAAAGCCCTGAGCAAACTCGCAGCCGAGTTGCGACAGCTCGACGGCATCCGATTCCGTCTCGGCGCCCTCCGCCACGACGTCCATGCCGAGATCGTGCGCCAGCGCGATGATCGAGCGCAGGATCACCGGCCGCGTGCCCTTGGTGGTGGTGCGCACGAACGATTGGTCGATCTTAATTGTGTCGAACGGGAAGCGCTGCAGATAGGACAGCGACGAATAGCCAGTGCCGAAATCGTCGAGCGACAGCCCGGCGCCGAGTTCGCGGATACGCTGCAGCATCTGCGCGGCGTGTTCGGGATTTTCCATCACCACGGATTCGGTCAGTTCAAGCTTGAGCGAGCCACGTGACAGCGGCGCGCGGCCAAGCACGGTGCGCAGGTCCTGGATCAAATCGTGGCGCAGCAGCTGCCGTGACGAGACGTTGACACTGCAGAACAGCGACTCGCGATGGCGCAGCGTGCGTTGCCAGGCGCTGAGCTGGCGGGCGGCGCGTTCCAGCACGAACACGCCGAGCTCGACGATGAGCCCGGTCTCTTCGGCGATGTTGATGAATTCGCTCGGCGACAGGCGGCCGAGCTTGGGGTGATTCCAGCGCGCGAGCGCCTCGAAGCCGGCCACCGCGCGGTCTTCAAGCCGCACGATCGGCTGGTACAGAATTGTGATCTCGTCGCGCTCCAGCGCGCGGCGCAGGTTGGACTCGATCGACAGCCGATCGGTTTTGCGCGCTCGCATCGACGGCTTGAATACGTCGATGCGATCGCCGCCGCTGCGCTTGGCATGATACATCGCGAGCTCGGCGTCCTTGAGCATTTCCTCGGCGCGCTGCGGATCGGCGTCGCCAAGCGTGAGGCCGATCGACGCGGTCAGGAAAATTTCGCGTTCCTTAAAGGCGATCGGCGCGCGCAGGGTACGGCGGATGGTTTCGGCGAAGGCCGTGATCTTTGCCGTATCGCGCTCCGACAACAGAACGAGGCCGAACTGGTCGCCGGCAAGGCGCGCGAGCGTGTCTTGCGGTTTGATCAATCTTCCGAGGCGACGCGCCAGCGTCAGCAGAATCGAATCGCCGACCGCCATGCCGATGGAATCGTTGACCTGCTTGAAGCGATCGAGATCGATGATCATGACGGTCGGGCGCAGCGCCGTCTCGGCTTTTGCCGGATCGGCTTTGGCAAAGCCCAGCACGGCTTCGATCCGATCAAGAAACAGTTCGCGGTTGGGCAGGCCAGTCAGATTATCGTGCACGGCGTCGTGCAGCAGGCGTTCTTCGGCGGTCTTGAACGCGGTCACATCGGTGAGTGTGCCGACGAGCCGCACCACCTCGCCATCGGAACCGACCACCGGACGCGCTCGCAGCGAAAACCACAGGTAATGCCCATCGGCCGTGCGCATGCGGAAATCCTGCGCCACGCGGCCACGCCGTTGTTCGAGCACGCTGTCGAGGGTGGCGCGGAAGCGGTCGCGGTCGAGGTGATGCAGGACCTCGAGCCATTTCGCCGCCGGTCCTTGCAGCGATCCGCTCTTGAGCCCCAGCATGGCCTCGGTCTCGCCGCTGGTGAAGACATGATCAGCCGAGACGTCCCAGTCCCAGATCATGTCGCCGGCGCCCGTCAGCGCCAGTGCTCGCCGTTCGACGTCGGAGACAATGCCGTGGGTGATGCCGCCCGCAAAGGCATGCTGCATCACGGTGAACCCGATCAGCATGACGATCAGCACCAGGCCGCCGAGCAGCGCCGGCGCGACAATGTCGTTGGTCAGGTAGCCGAGCACAGTGAATGCCGCACCGAACACCCAGACGACCAGCAGCAGCCAGGTCGGGATCAAAAGGACGGCGCGGTCGAAGTGGTGCGTCGAGAGGTAGACGACAAGGACGAAGCCGAGCACGGCAATCAGAAACAGCGAGATGCGGGCGATGCCTGAGGCGACTTCAGGCGAGTACAAGGCCACCGCAATCAGCGCGCCGAGAAACGCGAGCCAGCCCGCGGTAATGTGGGCGTAACGAACGTGCCAGCGATTGAGGTTGAGGTAGGCGAACAAAAACACAAGGAGTGTCGCCGCGAGAATCGCTTCGCCCGATGCCCGCCATACCCGCTCGGCGCCCGACGACATGTCGAACACCTTGCCCCAGAAGCCGAAATCGATCCCGATATAGACAAGGACCGCCCAGCTCAGCGCCGCTGCGGCCGGGAACATGATGCTGCCCTTGACCACAAACAGAATGGTCAGGAACAGGGCCAACAGGCCGGCGATGCCGATGACGATGCCCTGATAGAGCGTGAGCGAATTCACTTTGTCTTTGTAGGCGTCAGGCTCCCACAAATAGAGCTGTGGCAGCCGCGGCGTGCGCAATTCAGCGACAAACGTGATCACGGTGCCGGGATCAAGCGTGACGCGGTAGACGTCGGCGCTGGCGTTGCGCTGCAATTCGGGCGGATCGCCCGAGGACGGCGTGATGTAGACGATCCGCGACTGGCCGAGGTCCGGCCACAACAGGCCAGAGCCGACCATGCGATAATGTGGCGCGACGATGAGGCGATCGATCTGCTGATCGCCGTTATTGGCGAGCGCGAACACCGCCCAATTGGTATCGGCTTCGCGTGCGCGCACTTCGACTCGGCGCACGATACCGTCCGGACCGGGCGCAGTTGAAACCCCGACGCGATCGCTGTCGGAGTGCTGATATTCGATGGCGCCGGTGAGATCGACGGTGAGTTCGCTCGGCTGACCCTTGGTGGGAACGTTGATGGCTTCGACCGCATGCGCGGCCGGCATCCCGACAGCAGCCGCCCAAAGCAGCGCCAGTACGCCCAAGGTCGTGGCGGCACGAAACGATGCCAAATGGATGCCCTCCAACCTCGGCACGCCGACCGCGCCCCGAACTGCCCCGATCCCAAAGGAGTATCGAACGGCCTTTAGGCCAAATTCGGGGCCAAGTTCCGTCCGGCTTCCAGGGCGGTGCGGCCAGCCTGCGTAGCCCCTTTGGGCGGTCCGGGGCAAGGATTTTCCCGTTAATTTTCAACGGGTCAGATCACCCCGTCGGTTCTGCTGACAACGGCCTCGGGGCGCATTAGGATTTTGCCGACAAGGGAGCCTGCCATGGCCGCTGTGGACCCCGATGAGTTGCCGAAGAAGAAAATAACACATGAGCTGGGGCAGGAATTGGCGCTGCTCTCGGTCGGGGAGCTCGCCGAGCGCATCGGGTTGCTGAAGGACGAGATCGGCCGACTTGAGGCTGAAATGGCCCGAAAGCACGTCTCGAAATCGGCTGCCGATATGTTTTTCAAGAAATAGCGGATGCGTGTTCCAACCGTGATTGTCTCACTCTGGAACAGGTCCCCGAATCATCCTTACAGTTAAGCAGCAACGAATCTTCGTAAGTCATGTCGATTATTAACTTATTATTAAGCTTTCTCGTTCATTACAGATACTGTCCATCTTCTGGACATCGAGTGGCTCCTGTCCACTCTGTTTGACGCCTCCCTGTTATCACCTTGAGCCGCCGGCAACGGCGGCTCTTTTTTCGTCGCCTGGCATTCGGATCGGCCGCTGGCAACTATGTCGGCAGCCTGTCGGTCTCGAACGCTGGACACATGGCGCGTGCCGCGCGATGGTAGGGCGAGTGAGGCGTACAATGTCGGAAAAGCGTTCGATGGAAGCCGGCGCGGTCTCTTTTAGTGAGCGGCTGGCGAGTTCCCAGGTGTTTGCCGTCCTGTTTCGCGACGGTATGGGCTTGGTCGAGGAGACCGCGAGTTATCTTGATGGGCCCGGCCGTCAGGAATCCAAGAAGCTCGAACGCAGCCCGGCGCTGGTATACGCCACCGAAAGCATGCGGCTGACCACCCGGCTGATGCAGCTTGCGTCCTGGCTGTTGCTGCATCGTGCCGTCAAGGAAGGCGAAATGACGCTCGCTCAAGCGAGTAAGGAAAAATCCAAGGTCCGCCTTGCCGCGTGCGAGCCGGGCGACGCCAAGTCCCTCGCCCTCCTGCCGTCAAAGCTGCAGGAACTGATTGCGCGCTCGGTAAAGTTGCAGACGGAAGTTCGGCGGCTCGATGCCACGATGTACGCGGCGCCGCCGGTAACGATCCCGGTAGCGAACCCCGTCGAACGGCAATGGGGGCTGTTGAAGGCTGCCTTCGAATCTGAGGTCTGAAGGCGACCAAGCCGGACTTAGGACTTCAAAAAGCCGGAGAATTTCTTCTGGAAGCGCGACACTCGGCCGCCGCGATCGAGCAGGTGCTGCTGGCCGCCGGTCCATGCCGGATGCGATTTTGGGTCGATATCGAGATGCAACGTGTCGCCCGGCTTGCCCCAGGTCGTGCGGGTGGTGAATTCGGTGCCGTCGGTCATGACGACCTTCACGGTGTGATAATCGGGATGGGTATCTGCTTTCATAATCGGGTTCTGCTGTTTGAGAGATTTTGCGGCTCTATAGCGCGCCGGGGATTAAGCGGCAAGCCGCCGCATTTGACCGGCACGGCTCCGCAAGGGCATTAGCTTCGCCAGCATGCTCGGCAGGGGCCGGCAGGACGAGTGGCGGATAAAGCGAGCGCCGGAACACAGACGATGGAAAAGCAGGAATTCCGCGCCGTTGCGACGCTCGCGGCCGTTTTTTCGGTCAGGCTGCTTGGCCTGTTCATGATCTACCCGGTGTTTGCGGCCTATGCTCGCACGCTCAGCGGCGCGAGTCCGTACCTGATCGGGGAGGCGCTGGGCATCTATGGATTGACCCAGGGGCTGCTGCAGATTCCATTTGGCCTGTTGTCCGACCGGATCGGCCGCAAGGTCATGATCGTTTTCGGGCTCGTTCTGTTCGGCCTTGGTAGCGCGGTCGCCGCACTCTCGTCGTCAATTGGCGGGGTGATTGTCGGACGAGCGCTGCAGGGCGGTGGTGCGGTCGGCTCTGTCATCCTGGCACTGGTGGCCGATCTGACCAAGGAAGAAAATCGCACCAAGGCGATGGCGCTTGTCGGGATCACCATCGGCGCATCGTTCATGATTGCGCTCGTGCTTGGCCCGATCATTGCGCATTTCGTCGGCGTGCCCGGCATCTTTTGGCTGATGGTGGCCTTGGCGATGGTCGGTATCGCGATCACGGAATTTGTCGTGCCGAGCCCGCGCCTTGTGCGCGTGCATCGCGATGCGGAGGCCGTACCGGCCATGATCGGGGCGGTCTTGCGCGACAAGGAATTGTTGCGGCTCGACATCGGCATATTCGCGCTCCACGCCATGCTGACTGCTAATTTTCTGGTCGTGCCCGCGCTGCTGCGCGGCACGCTGGCCTTGCCGGCGCAGGACCAGTGGATCGTCTACCTTCCGGTATTGATCGTGTCTGTCGTGCTCATGCTGCCAGGCATCATTATCGCCGAGAAATATCGTCGTATGAAAGGCGTGTTCGTCACCGCGGTCGTGGTGCTGCTCGCAAGCCAAGTCATGCTCTATCTCGGCGCGACCAATCTATTTGTCGTGCTCGCCGCGCTCGTGATCTTTTTCTCCGCCTTCAATGTTCTGGAGGCCTCGCTGCCCTCGCTCATCACCAAGGCCGCACCGCCCGACGCCAAGGGCACCGCCATGGGCCTTTATTCCAGTTTGCAGTTCTTCGGAATTTTCGTCGGCGGGATTGTTGGCGGCTACGTGCATCAGCACGGCGGCGACAGTGGCGTGTTTGTCTTTACGGGCGCGATGGCGCTGTGCTGGCTCTTTGCAGCGGCCACAATGGCGCAGCCGAGTTATCTGACGACGCGGCTGGTGCCGATTGCGGACGACAAGGCCGCCGAAGCCGAAAGCCTGGCCGCGCGATTGCGTCAGGTTCCGGGGGTGGCCGAGGCTGTAGTGATCGCCGAGGAGAAGCTCGCCTATCTGAAAGTCGATTCGCGCCTCTTCGACGCGGCGAAAGCGGAGGCGCTGACCGGCACGGCGTGAGTTTACTCGGGTTGTGCCAAGAAGCGAGAGACGCGATTGCGGCCGGAATTCTTCGCATCGTACAGGGCAACGTCGGCACGCTTCAACAGGTCGTCAAATCCGCTCATGCCAGTCCCGGCGACGCCGACGCCGATGCTGACGGTCACCGAGATCTGCCGCCCCAATGCGATGATTGGGCGGCCATTGATCAGGGTACGATACCGCTCCGCTGCCGTGACGGCGCGGTCGAGCGTCGCCTCAGGCAAAAGCATCGCGAATTCCTCGCCGCCGAGCCGTCCGGCAATGTCGGATGAACGCTTGCTTCGGTGCAAGAATTCAGCGACGACCTTGAGCACGGCATCTCCGACATCGTGGCCATAGGTGTCGTTCACCGACTTGAAGAAATCGATGTCAATCATCAGCAACGCGAGCGGCCGCGCATAACGCTCGAAACGCGACCACTCGCTCTCCGCTAAAGTCAGAAAATGGCGGCGGTTGTTCAGTCCAGTTAAACCGTCGATGCAAGCCAGTCGCTCAAGGGCCTCGGCCTCATCGGCAAGTTCGCTGATGTTGCCGTAGGTCAAGAGCCGGCCGCCGTTGGGTAGCGCTTTGCAGCGGAACAGCACGACCTCGCCGTTTGTGAGCCTGATGCTGAGCGGGCGGTCGTCTCCGGCCCGGATCAGTTCAAGTTGCTTGGCGATATATTCGCCGAGCTTGTCGGCCGATACGGCGTAAGCTTTGATGCCGCGGCCGTGATACATGAGCTTGACGAAGGTCTGCCGGCTGTCGGCGAGTTCGTCGGGCACCCGCCAAAACCTGCGAAAGGCTCGGTTGACGAACTGCGCCCGCCGCTCCTTGTCCAGCACGACCACGCCGTATTGCAGGTCGTCGACGATCGTGCGCAGGGCCGCGAGCTCAGACGCAACAGCGGCGGCTGGATCGCCGGTTCCCGCGCAATCGGTGAGCGGCTCAAACTGCGCGAGTACGCTCATGACACCGTGATCCCGATAGGCGCGCCCTGGTTCCGGGCGCAACTCAACCAAGGAATGTTACCGCTTGATTGAGAAGAAAGAATTGCGCCGATCGTCAAATTTCTAACGATCCAGCCTCGGCCTGTCTCCGCGGCCGCCAGCTCATGCGGTGAACGGGCTTGCCGGAGATCGGATTGACTGCTGCGCCGCCAATGTAGAATCCGGATTTCTCATAAAACCCAACGGCGCGCGCATTGTCGACGTTGACGTCAAGATCGAGGCCGGACGGCGAGAGTTGCCTGGCGGCATCGAGCAGCGTTTTGGCCACGCCGGAACCCCAATGCTCGGGCGCAACGACGATCTGATCGAGGTAGAACGTACGCGGATTTACGGTGACGAATCCTGCGATCGTGCCGCCGATTTCCGCCACCACAATCTCCGCATTGGGTACGAGTTCGTTGCGCCAGCGCTCGCGCCACCAACCAAGCCGAGCTGCAAAGTCGATCTGCGGGTAGGCCGCCTGCCAGGTTCGCAGCCACAGCGCGATGGCGCCGTCTTCGTCGCCTGGAACGTAGCGTCGCAAGCCGTGATTGGCGCCCGTTGACCCAAAACCGCGCGTATCACGATCAGGTGGATTCCGGGCTTCGTCCCGCTCGTCCCGGCTGCCCGGCATCGCTCAGCGTTCCGTCAATTTCAGCTCAATGCGCCGATTGTGGGCGAGGGCTTCTTCGCTGGTCCCGGGATCGATCGGCTGATACTCGCCGAATCCGGCGGCTGCGAGCCGCGAGGGCGGTACGCCTTTGCTCATCAGGTATTGCACCACGGAAATGGCGCGCGCCGCGGACAGATCCCAGTTCGACTTGAATGGCGACGTCGAGCCGACCGGCCGTACATCGGTGTGACCGTCAACGCGCAGCACCCAGGGAATATCGGATGGAATTTGCTTTTCCAGGTCAAGGACGGCGCTCGCGAGTTTGTCGAGCTCGGCGCGTCCGTCCGGCCGCAGCGTTGCGGCGCCGCTATCGAAGAAGACTTCGGACTGAAACACGAAACGGTCGCCGACGACGCGAATGTCGGGCCGATTGCCGAGGATGTCGCGCAGTTTTCCGAAAAAGTCAGAACGATAGCGCGATAGTTCCTGCACACGTTGCGCCAGCGCCACGTTGAGCCGCTGCCCGAGATCGGAGATCCGCAGCTGCGCCGCACCTTCCTTTTTCTCCGATGCGCCAAGCGCATCTTCGAGCGCCGCGATCTGCCGGCGCAGCGCGCCGATCTGCTCATTGAGATTCTGGATCTGCACCAGCGCACGCGCCGTCGCCTGCTTTTCGAGGTCGAGCTGGGGGTTGGGCTTGTCGCTTTCGCCGGTACCCGCGGCCGGGGCTTGGCCGCTCCCCGCGCGCAGCTTATCGCGTTCACTTTGCGCGGCGCTGAGCGACGCGCGCAATTGGGCGACCTGATCCTCAAGGCTGGTCTTGCCGGTCCGCTCCAGCGAAAGCAGCTGGCTCAAGCGCGCGATCTGCGCATTAAGCCGATCGAGCGCGGTGTCTTTGCCCGCGACCTCCTGCGACAGATAGAACTGGGCCACCATGAAGACGGTCAGCAGAAAGATCACGCACAGGACCAGCGTCGACAAAGCGTCGACGAAACCGGGCCAGTAGTTCATGCCTTCACGGCGGGTGCGGGCGAGTGCCATGGGGACCTACTCAGTCGCGGCTCCGCCGCATTTTCTCTCGGGAAGCCGGCGCGCGGCCGGCTAGCGGTTGACGGTCTCGCGCGACAACAGCTCCATGAAGCGGCGTAACTCGCGATTGAGCTTCGATTGCTCGTCGGCCCAATCGCGGATCATCTGCTGTTCCGAACGCATATGCGACACCAGCCCCTGGATCGCCTCGGCGAGATTGGCCATGGCGGCGGTCGTGGCTTTGTTCGCTCCGACATCGGAAACGGCTTGGCGTAGCCGGTCGATAGCGTTGAGTGTCGCGGGTCCGCCGGCACCCGCCCCACCAATGCCGATGTCTTGTACCGTCGTCGCCAGCCAGTCTTCGAAGCTCGTATAGAAGCGGCTCTGCGCCTGACTCGTCTGCAGGTCGAGGAAGCCGAGGATCAGCGATCCGGCCAGCCCGAACAGCGACGACGAGAACGAGATGCCCATGCCGCCGAGCGGGGCGGCGAGTCCCTGCTTGAGGGCATCGAATACCGAGCCGGCGTCGCCGCCGACCTGCAGGCTGTTGATGATGCTGCCGACCGACCCGACGGTCTCGATCAGTCCCCAGAACGTGCCGAGCAGCCCGAGGAACACCAGCAGCCCGGTCAGGTAGCGGGAAATGTCGCGTGCTTCGTCAAGGCGCGCTGCCAGGGAGTCGAGGAAGGCACGCATGGTCTGTGCCGAGATGGCAACGCGGTCGTGCCGCTCGCCGCCCAGGATGGCGACCATCGGCGCCAAGAGCTTTGGCGCCCGCTTCGCCGTCAGCGCCGGATCGGCTTGGCGATAGCGGTTGACCCAGGACACCTCGGCAAACAGCCGGATCACCTGGTGGAATGCCAGGATGGTGCCGATGCACAGCACGCCGATGATGAGCCCGTTCAGCCAGGGATTAGCGAAGAAGGCTTGGATGATCTGGCGCTGCAGCACGAAGGCGATCAGCGCGCATAGAACGACGAACACCAGCATCCGGATGAGAAAGATGCGGGGTGAGGGGAGCTTTGCCTGGTCGATGTCGGTCGTCGCCATCGCTTCAGTTGCAGCCGTAGAATCGGCCTAATATGGCATAGGATGGGCGGAACCAAAACGCGAGCCGCCCTGCGGCGGCATCGCTTTTGCGTGAGCCGGCCTCGCCCGAGCGACCCATGCTTGTGGGACCGCCAAGCAGCCGCCGCAAGCAATCTGCTGCTGCTTTTGCGGCAGGCTGATGGCAGGCCAGCGACGAAGCACCGATGGCTTGCGATTATTGAGCTTTACGCTGGCGCCGTTGGCGCCAAGGCCGCTTTGCCGGCCTCGCGCAGCAGCCGCAACAGTTCTTTGTGCATCGTATCGTTGCCGGCGACGATCTGGCCCTTTGCGAAAATGGCCTCGGCACCGTCCAGATCGGAGACGAACCCGCCGGCCTCGCGCACCAGGATGATGCCGGCAGCCATGTCCCAGGGCGACAGATCGCGTTCCCAATAGGCGTCGAGCCGGCCCGCCGCCACCCAGGCCAAATCGAGGGTGGCGGAACCGTAGCGACGTAGCCCAGCGAAATTTTGCTGGGCGGCGGCAATCTCGAATCTTCCTAGCCGCAGGTCGCCGCGGCCGTAGTGCGGCAGTCCGCAGCCGACGATAGCGTCACCGAGCCGGCGCCGCGCCGCAACCCGGATGCGCTGGTTATTGAGAAAGGCGCCTTTACCGCGTTCGGCGACGAACAGGTCGTCATTGGCGGGATTATAGGTCAGCCCGGCAACGATGACGCCGTCCCGCTCAAGCGCGATCGAAACGGCGAAATGCGGGATTCCGTGCAGGAAATTGGTGGTGGCATCGAGCGGATCGACGATCCAGCGGTGACTGCGATCGGTACCGGCATGCAGCCCACCCTCTTCGCCGAGAAAACCGTAGTCGGGCCGCGCCTTGGCGAGTTCCTCGCGGACGATCTCCTCGGCGCGGCGGTCGGCTGCGGTGACGAAATTGCCCGGGCCTTTAACCGACACCTGCAGCTTCTCGACCTCGCCGAGGTCGCGCTTGAGGCTTCGCCCGGCGCGATGCGCCGCCTTGATCATGACGTTGAGGATGGCTGAATGCAGCATGACGATTGCGGTAGGAGGTGGGGTGCAGTGCCGTCAAGCGGTAGTTAATGCTTGTTGGCGCCGCGGGTCGCAATTTTCAACGCGGCGACAAGGGTCGGGTATTAGGTATTTGTTACGACCGTGAGTCGTCGTATTGCCCCTGGAGAAAGCATTATGTCGCGGCAGTTGCATCTGCTCACCATACCCACGGCGATTTCGATCGCGTTTTTTGACGCAACCTTCTTCATTATTGCGGGGATATTTGGCTTCAGCGGACGCGAAATCGTCCTGGGGGTTATCGCCGGCGCCGTCGGCGGCATTTACGTCCTGGGGGCCGTCCTTTGGCGCGGCTCGGGAAGGGTCCGCGGTGAGCTCGCTGCGCACATCGCCGAACTGCCGGGGGCGGCCGGTTAGCATCTCCTGGGTCATCGCAAATCGCTGATCGGTTATTTCGCTGCCGAGGTCGGCACGGTGGGCGAAGCCGCACGCGTTCGTGCCGCAATGGCGCGGTTGATCGCGTCGACCCAGGGCTTGGCCGCTTGTTCGGCGGCGGCGCGCGACTTGGGGTCAAGCTTGTTGACGAAATCGTCGAGCGTCAGATCGGTTTCGCCCGCCGCTTTCGAAATCAAATGCCATTTTGCCGCTTCGACCGGATCGGCTTTTACGCCGAGCCCGTTGGCAAGGACGATGGCGAGGCGATCCTGGGCGACGGGGTTGCCCAGGAGCGCCGCCTTGCGGAACAGCGCCGCAGCCATCGGCTGATTGCGCGTGACGCCGTCACCGTTGAATAGGTCGATGCCATATTCGACCTCGGCATCGGTTTCGTCGCCCAGCGCGGCGAGCCCGAACAGCCGTACCGCTTCGTGCATGTCCTTTGGCACGCCGCGTCCCTCCTTATAGAGGGTCCCGAGAGCATATTCGGCCTGAGGATTGCCGGCCTGCGCAGAAATGCTGAGCAGTTGGGCGGCGCGGCCGAAGTCGCGCGGGAAAAGCTCGCCTTCCATGTAGAGCAGCGCCAAGTCGTAGGCGGCGATCGGATGACCCAGCTTGGCCGCGGCGGCGAGCCACTTGGCGCTTTCGACACGATCCCGCGCGCCGGCGCGTCCCTGCATGCGGAACATGCCCAGCGCGAACATCGCGTTGGCGTCGCCGCGTGCAGCGGCGAGCTTGTACCAGTCCTCGGCCTTCTTATCGTTCTGAGGAACGCCCAGCCCATTGGCATAAAGCTCGCCCAAAAGCGTCATCGACTTCGGGTCGTCCTTGTCGGCGGCGCGTTGCGTCGCCAGCGAGAAGGCCGTGATGTAGTTGCCGCGCTGAAATGCGCCGAATGCCAGGTCGGGTTCGCGGCCACTCGAAGCCGGCGAACCGGCAGATGCCGCAGGCGGCGGCGCGGCAGGGGTGGGCGCGGCCGCCGAAGGGGCGGTCGGCTTTGCTGTGTCTGTCCGTTTTGGCGGTTTGTGGTGCGGTGGCTTGGGCTTCGTCACCGGCGCGCTCGGCGGACCGAGTTGCAGCTGGGCTAGTGCCGCGCCGCTAGGGACCAGGAGGGCGATGGCTGCGACCCCCAGGCTGGCCAAAAGTCCGGCCGACAGTCGGTTCATGTGGCCGCGGCGGCAAGAATTTGCGCCGCTGCCGTCACCGCTGCTTCCCCGCCGTCTGGCTCGGTCCATATCCAGTCACCCAGCGCGATGAAATCCGCGCCGGCCTGCGCAATCGGGCGAATCTCGTCCGCATTTGCGGCATAGCCTACACAGGGTGGCTGAAAAAGTTCCGCCCACCACGCCAAACGTTCCTCGATAACCTCGAATTGCGGGCGGCCGCCGCGCCGGTCGGGTTCGCCGAACATCACGTAATCGGCGTTAGCTTCGCCCGCCAGCATGGCATCATGACGGCTGCGCAAATTGCCGGCCCCGGCAATCCAGTCTGGTTTGAGCATGGGGAGTGCGGTCTGGAGCGCCTCGATCCCGGCCAAATGGGCACCATCGGCTCCGGCGCGTGCCACGAGCGCGGGGCGGCCATCGAGCAAGAGCGCAGCGTCGAGACCCTGGACAACCGTGGCGACCGATTTGACCCGATTGATCAACGATCGCTCGTCGACGTCCTCCAGACGCAGCAGGACCGCCGCGACATCGCCGGCGCGCAATGCGCGCTCAAGCTGCGGGACGAACGCCGCCGGATCGGCGATCGGGGGCGTAGCCAGATAGAGGCGAGGGCGAGGCTTGGTGGTCACGCCGCCTTGCGCTCGAGATCGGCCTTCCACTGGCCGAGCGTCGCGAGCCCATTCATCATCGCGCGGTGGTTGAAGGCGCGTTGCGCCGCCGCCACGTTCTCCGTTTTGCCAGACCAGGTCTTCTGCGGGCTGTGCTGCAGTGCGCGGCCATAGGAGAACGACAGCCGCCACGGCAGCGGACCCATCCGGTTCATGGCATCGAGGTGCGCCGTTGCATCCTCGTCAGACTGGCCACCGGACAGGAACGCGATGCCGGGTACCGCAGCCGGCACACACGACTTGAGCAGCCGCACCGTCTTTTCCGCCACTTCTTCGACGCCGGCCTGCTTTTGCGACTTCTTGCCGGCTATCGCCATATTCGGCTTGAGCACCATGCCTTCGAGAGCGACACGCGCGTAGTAAAGCTGCTCGAACACGGTCTTGAGCGTCCATTCAGTAATCTTGTAGCAGCGGTCGATGTCGTGGTCGCCGTCCATCAGTACTTCCGGTTCGACGATCGGAACGATGCCTTCGTCCTGGCAGAGCGCAGCGTAACGGGCGAGCGCATGGGCGTTGGCGTTGATGCATTCATAGGATGGGATGCCGCTGCCGATATCGATCACGGCGCGCCATTTGGCGAACTTGGCGCCGAGGCCGCGATATTCGGCGAGCCGCTCGCGCAGACCGTCGAGCCCTTCGGTGACAACTTCGCCCGGGCAATTCGGCAGCGGCTTCGTGCCCTTGTCAACCTTGATGCCGGGCAGCGTTCCCGCCTTCTCTATCAGCTTGACCAGCGGCGTCCCGTCCTTGGCGTTCTGCCGGATCGTCTCGTCATAGAGGATGACGCCGGAAATGTATTTTGACATCGCCTCGGCGGTGCGAAACATCATCTCGCGGTAGTCGCGCCGGGTGTCCGGGGTCGACGGCACCCCGATCGCCTCGAAGCGTTTGCCGATCGTGCCGGTGGATTCGTCGGCGGCCAGGATACCGCGGCCGGGCTTCACCATTGCTTCGGCGACCTTGTTCAGTTCGGCAAGATTCATCGTGCCCTCCTGGAGTTTCGTGCCTCGCCGGCGGTGCGGCGGGTTTTTCGCTTTTTACCGTATTTGCGGGCCGTCTAGGAGTCTCTGATGGTGAGAACTTCAACGCCCGGCAGCGTCTTGCCCTCCAGCGATTCGAGGAAGGCGCCCCCTGCTGTTGAAACGTGGGTCAATCGGCCCATGACGCCGGCCAGATTAAGCGCCGCCACGGTATCGCCGCCCCCGGCAAAGCTTACAAGCCGGCCGTCCTCGGTAAGTTCCGCGACCGCCTCGGCGACTTCGGTGGTGCCGATGTCGAACGGTTCGATTTCGAAGGCGCCAAAAGGCCCGTTCCAGACCAGCGTCTTGCAGCGTGCAAGCGCCGAGACGACATGCTCGACGCTCCGCGGCCCGATATCGAGGATCATGTCGGTCGCCGCAACCTCGTCCACCGAGACGACGCGGGTGGGGGCGTGGGCTTCGAGTTTCTGAGCGACGACGACGTCCACCGGCAGCACGATCTCGCGATGCAGCGCCTTGGCTTTGGCGAGAATGTCGCGCGCATTCGGGATGAGGTCGTTCTCGCACAGCGATTTGCCGATCGGCTTGCCCTGGGCGGCCAGAAAGGTGTTGGCCATGCCGCCACCGATGATCAGTATTTCCACCTTGGCGAGGAGGTGGCCGAGGAGGTCGAGCTTCGTCGAGATCTTGGCGCCGCCGACGATGGCCGCCACCGGGTGCTGGGGGGTCTCGAACGCTTTGTGCAAAGCCTCAAGCTCGGTCCTCATGGCGCGGCCCGGATAGGCCGGCATGCCCGACACCGTCACGATCGAGGTGATTGAGGCGTGAGCGCGATGTGCGGCCGAGAACGCATCATCGACATAGATATCGCCAAGAGCGGCGAGCTTCTTGGCGAATTCCTTGTCGTTTTTTTCTTCCTGAGGATGAAATCGCGTGTTTTCCAGACAGGCGATGTCGCCGTTGTTGAGTGCGGCGACGGTGGCTTCGGCTTTTGGACCGACGCAATCCTCCGCGAAGGCAACAGGCCTTTTGATGATGCGTGCAACTTCGGCCGCCACCGGACGCAGCGATTGTTTTGGATCAGGCCCTTTGGGCCGGCCCAGATGCGATAGCAGGATGACTTTGGCGCCTCGGTGCGCCAATTCGACAATGGTTGGCGCGATCTCCTCGATGCGGGTTGCATCGGCGACCTTGCCGTCGGCCATCGGCACGTTGAGGTCGACGCGCACCAGCACGCGCCGTCCCTTCACGTCAGCATCGTCGAGACTGCGGAAGTTCATGGCTGCAAAATTGCAAAACGCTCAGGCGAGCTTGCCCATCGCAACCGCGGTATCGATCATGCGGTTGGAGAAGCCCCACTCGTTATCGTACCAGCTCATCACGCGAACGAAGGTGCCGTCCATGACCTTGGTCTGATCCATGTGGAAAACCGACGAATGCGGGTCGTGGTTGAAATCCGACGAGACGTTGGGGTCGTTGGTGTAGCCCAAAATGCCCTTGAGTTGCTGTTCGGCGGCGCGTTTCACCGCGGCGTTGATCTCGTCCTTCGAGGTCGAGCGCTTGGCGACGAACTTGAAGTCGATCACCGACCCGGTCGGCGTCGGCACGCGGATCGAGACGCCGTCGAGCCGGCCAGCCAACTCCGGCAGCACCAAGCCGACCGCCTTGGCGGCGCCGGTCGACGTTGGAATCATGTTCATGGCCGCGGCGCGCGCGCGGTACAGGTCCTTATGCACCTGGTCGAGCGACGGCTGGTCGTTGGTGTAGGAATGCACCGTTGTCATGAAGCCCTTATCGATGCCGACGGCGTCGTTGAGCACCTTGGCGACCGGCGCAAGGCAGTTGGTGGTGCATGACGCGTTGGAGACGACGGTGTGCTCCTTGGTCAGCTTCTCGTGGTTGACGCCATAGACGACGGTGAGATCGACGCCATCGGCTGGCGCCGAGACCAAGACGCGCTTGGCGCCCGCCTTCAAATGCGCCGAGGCCTTTTCCTTTGAGGTGAAGATGCCGGTGCATTCGAGCGCGACGTCGATGCCGAGTTCCTTCCACGGCAGCGTCGCTGGGTCTTTGATGGCTGTCACTTTGATGGGGCCGTTGCCGACGCTGATGGTGTCGCCGTTGACGGTGACCTGGCCGGGGAAGCGGCCATGGATCGAATCGTAGCGAAGCAGGTGCGCGTTGGTTTCGACGGGGGCCAGGTCGTTGATGGCGACGACTTCGATGTCCTTGCGGTCGGCCTCGACGATGGCGCGCAGGATATTGCGGCCGATCCGGCCAAAACCGTTAATGGCAACCCGTACTGACATGCGTCGCTCCCAAGTCCTCTTTATTTCTGCCCGATCTGCGCCGCTTAGCCCGATCTGGATCCACTTAGCTACTGTCTGCAACAAACTTATTTAATGGGATCGGCGGGCGACACAAGCCAAGTTCAATTCGGCAAAAGACAGTGGCGGGCTTCAGCCTAGCTTGTGCAGCGCAGCCTGGGCCACGGCATCGGCCGTAATTCCGAAATGCTGGTAAAGCTCCTTGTAGGGTCCGCTGGCGCCGAAGCCGGTCATGCCGACGAAAGCGCCGGCCGAACCGATGATCTCGTCCCAGCCCTGACGGATGCCGGCTTCGACGGCGACGTTCACGCGGGCCTTGCCGGTAATCGCGGCGCGCTTGTCGGCGGGGGCGGCGAGGAAGAGTTCGAAGCACGGCACGGACACGACTCGGGCCGAGACTTTCCGTTCGGCGAGGAGCTTCTTGGCCGCCGCCGCGATGGCGACTTCCGAGCCCGACGCAAAGATCGAGATAACGGCGGAATCGTCCTCGGCGGCGATCAGTTCGTAGGCGCCGAGTGCGCAGCGGTTATGTTCGTCAAAGCCTTGGCGCTGTTGCGGCAGGTTCTGCCGCGTCAGCGCCAGCACGCTCGGGCCGTGCCGGCTTTCGAGCGCGAGCTGCCAGCACTCGATTGTCTCCACCGTGTCGGCCGGCCGAAACACTTTGAGATTGGGAATGGCCCGCAGCGCCGCGAGTTGCTCAACCGGCTGATGCGTCGGGCCGTCCTCGCCGAGCCCGATCGAATCGTGGGTCATCACATGGATGACGCGCTGGCCCATCAGCGCGGCAAGCCGGATCGACGGGCGGCAATAGTCGGAGAAAACCAGAAACGTCCCGGAATAGGGGATGATGCCGCCATGCAGCGCCATACCGTTCATGGCGGCTGCCATGCCGTGTTCGCGCACGCCATAATGGATGAAGCGGCCGGCATAATCCGTGGCGCTCAAGGCTTTCATGCCCTTCGCGCGGGTGTTGTTGGAACCGGTAAGGTCGGCCGATCCGCCGACCATCTCGGGCAGCGACGGGACCAGAGCTTCGAGCGCGAACTCGGAAGCCGAGCGCGTAGCGATTTCCTTGGGCGCTGTACTGAGCGTTTGCTTCAGCTCGCGCACCGCCGCGGCGAGCCGCTTTGCCGGCAACTCGCCGTGGGTGCGGCGCTCGAACTCGGTGCGCTGTTCGGCGGGTAGTGCGGCGAGGCGCTGTTCCCACGCCAAGTGAGCCGGACGGCCGCGCGCGCCTGCCGCGCGCCATTGCGCGGTGAGGTCGGCTGGGATTTCGAATGGCGGGAACGGCCAGCCGAGCTTCTTGCGGGCGGCTGCGACTTCCTCGGCGCCGAGTGCCGAGCCGTGGGATTTTTCGGTGCCGCCCTTCTTCGGTGCGCCAAAGCCGATGGTGGTGCGGCAGGCGATCATCGTGGGTCTGTCGGATTTCCGCGCGACTTCGAGCGCCGCCGCGATGGCGATCGGATCGTGGCCATCGATGCGGGCCGACAGCCAGCCGGCGGACTCGAAGCGCTTCACCTGGTCGACGGAGTCCGACAGCGATGTCGGCCCATCGATGGAAATGCCATTGTCGTCATAGAGAACGATCAGCTTTTTCAGCTTGAGGTGGCCGGCGAGCGCAATCGCCTCCTGGCTGATGCCTTCCATCAGGTCGCCGTCGGATGCGAGCACATAGGTGTAGTGATCGACGATGTCGCCGCCGAATTCGGCCGCGAGGTGCCGTTCCGCAATCGCCATCCCAACCGCATTGCCGAGTCCCTGCGCGAGCGGACCGGTCGTGGTCTCGACGCCGGGCGTGTGGCCGTATTCCGGATGCCCCGGCGTGAGCGAGCCGAGCTGGCGGAAGCGCTTGATCGCTTCGATCGTTATCTTCTCGTAGCCGACGAGATAGAGCAGCGCATAAAGCAGCATCGAACCGTGGCCGGCCGAAAGCACGAAGCGGTCGCGGTCGGGCCAAGCCGGATCCGCTGGATCGAATTTCAGAAAGCGGGTGAACAGGACGGTGGCGATGTCGGCTGCGCCCATCGGCAGTCCCGGGTGACCGGAATTCGCCTTTTCGACTGCGTCCATCGCCAGCGCACGAATCGCGTTCGCCATGCGATCGTGCTCGGCGCGTGCGCTGGGTGCGGCCGAAGGCTGGGCGAGATCTTGAGCGCTCGCCGCGACAAGACGGTCGGGCATTGTCATGGGAGTTGCCAAAAAACGCGGCGCCGCCAATGGGATCGCCGCGATTACGAGGAAAGCGGCGCAGAGATAGCATGGTCGAACTTCGAGTCAAACGCGAAGCGGGGTGCTGTTTGCGTCATGCACAGGGACCGTTGCTAACTTGCCGTTAGTCGTTGACGCTCGATCTCGACACGACGTAAGCTTCCCTGGGTAAGGCTCTGCCGTTTAACGGTTTTCGCCGTCCACACGGGACACGGATGGCTGCATGAGCGAAGTCGATTCGATCGAGGCTGCGAGTCGGCGGCTGGCGCTTGCGCTGGACGCACTCGATGCCGCCGCGGAGCGCCGGCGGGAGGCCGCGCGCAACGCCGATGCTATCGCCGAGCAGGTCCACGCGCTGGGCGACGATCGGGCCCGGCTTGCCGGCGAATTGGATCACGCGATCGCCCGCTCGCGGGCGCTGGAAACCGCCAACCGGGAAGTGACGGAGCGCCTCGTCCGCACGATCGAGACGATCCGCGGCTTGGTGGGGGGTGAGGAATAAGTGAGGGCTGAGGAGAGTGAGCGGCAGGTAATGTCCCAGGTCAGCGTCACCATCAATGGCCGCCAGTTCCGCATGGCCTGCGAGGACGGTCAGGAAGGCCATCTGATGAACCTTGCCCGCGATCTCGACAGCCGCATTGAGGGGCTGCGGGCGAAATTTGGCGAGATCGGTGATACCCGGCTCACGGTCATGGCGGCGCTCACCATTGCCGATTCTCTTGCCGAGACTGGGTTGCGCATTAAGCGGCTCGAGGATGAACTGGCGGGCCTCAAGGACGCGCGGACAGACGCGATCAATCTCGACAAGGCAGCCCACACCGCGATCGCAACCGCTCTGAACAACGCCGCCGAGCGTATTGAGAGCATTGTCAAAAAGCTCAATCAGGCCGGCGGCGGCAGCAGCGTTGCGATGGGGTAGACACGTGTTCGTGGAGCGGTGGTCATCAACGGGGAGCCTACGCGATGTCGGGTGAAAGCCTTCTGGTCATTATTCTCGTCGGTCTTATCGCCGGCTGGCTTGCCGGCCACCTGGTGCGCGGCA
This sequence comes from Xanthobacteraceae bacterium, assembly GCA_035546235.1. GTDB lineage: Bacteria > Pseudomonadota > Alphaproteobacteria > Rhizobiales > Xanthobacteraceae > BOG-931. Next base: position 21,272 of record DASZWK010000176.1, read on the forward strand.
CCGGCTATGGGTTGGTCGCGGATCTATGCCTTGGCATCATCGGCGCCTTTATCGGCGACTGGCTGCTGCCGCGGCTCGGCATTCACCTTGGTTTTGGCATCATCTCCGCCATCATCAGCGCGACGATCGGCGCTGTGATTCTGCTGATCATCCTGCGGCTCTTCAGACGCGGCGGGCGCTGGTAAGCCAGCCGTCCGCAGACCGGCATAGCGCCAATCGCTTCGACCCATTACATTGCCTGAGCGGATGCTGCCCGGTGCGTCAGGAGCCAATTCTCGGGGCCTTATCGATCTCTTAGGGAGCTGTCCCTGGCCGGGCTCGTGGGCTCGGTCACACGGTGCCCACCTACTTGTGTAGGGAACCCGGGATCGATGCTCCAACGGCCGGCGCGGCTCCGCACCTAATCTGCCTATGAGTGCAACCTCAAACATCGATGAGTTGAAGACGTCGCTGCGCCGCGAGGCGGCGGCAAGGCGCGATGCGCTGCCGGCTGACGAGCGCAAGGCCGGTGCGGAGGCCATTGCGGCGCGTAAGTTTCCGCTGCCTGTGTCGGCGCGCGTCATCGTCTCCGGCTTCATGCCATTGAAGAGCGAGATCAATCCGCTGCCGCTGATGCAGAGGCTCACTGAGCAGGGCGCAGCGCTGGCGCTGCCCCGCATCGTCGGCCGCGGCCAGCCGCTGTCGATGCGCGCGTGGGATTTCGGCGGGCCGCTCGATCGCGGCCAGTGGGGCATTCGGGAGCCGAGGCCTGACGCGCCCGAAGTCGATCCTGATATCTTATTGGTGCCGCTGCTCGCCTTCGACCGTGCCGGTTATCGCATCGGTTACGGCGCCGGCTATTACGACATGACACTCGGGCGGCTGCGGTCACGCAAGACAATCGTCGCCGTCGGCATCGCCTTCGCCGCACAGGAAGTTCCGGAAATCCCCAAGACGGCGCGCGACGAACGGCTCGATCTCGTGCTAACCGAGCGCGAGACGATCGATCTGCGAGCCCCTTGAAATGCGCATCCTGTTCGTTGGCGATGTTGTCGGCCGCAGCGGGCGGACCGTGGTGTCCGAGCGCCTGCCCGGGCTGATCCGCGATTGGAAGCTCGACCTCGTCGTCGTCAACGGCGAGAACGCCGCCGGTGGGTTCGGCATTACCGAGGCGATCTATCGCGAACTGATCGAGGCCGGTGCCGATGCTGTGACGCTCGGCAACCACGCCTGGGACCAGCGTGAGGCGCTGGTGTTCATCGAGCGTGCCGCGCGACTCATCCGGCCGGTCAACTACCCGCCTGGGACCCCCGGCCGCGGCGCGGCGCTGATCGAAGCCAAGAACGGCGCGCGGGCGCTCGTGATGAACGCCATGGGCCGCATTTTCATGGACGCGCTCGACGATCCGTTCGCCGCCGTCGATCGCGAGCTGACGAACTGCCCGCTTGGCAAGGAGGCCGACGCCGCCATCGTCGATATGCACGGCGAGGCGACGAGCGAGAAACAGGCGATGGCGTTCTTCTGCGACGGCCGGGCGAGCCTCGTAGTCGGCACCCACACGCACGTACCGACTGCGGATCTGCGCGTCATGTCCGGCGGTACGGCTTTCATGAGCGATGTCGGCATGACCGGCGACTACGATTCGGTCATCGGCATGGGCAAGGACGAGCCGTTGACGCGGTTTCTGCGCAAAATCCCGTCGGCGCGGTTCGAGCCGGCGTCCGGGCCGGCGACATTGTGCGCGGTCGCAGTCGAAACCGATGCCGCGACTGGATTGGCCTCGCGCGTCGGCGGCGTGCGCATCGGCGGCTGCCTCGAACCGGCAACGCCGGTGTTTTGGGAGTGAGATCGCGGCGCCCGCCGATCTTTATTTTCGCCCCATACAACACTATGAGAGCCCATTGCGAGCGTCGCTGCGCTCGGCGCCTTGAAACGACGCCTCGGAACGGAATCGAGCACGGAATCGAGCCATGGCTGGACATTCGCAGTTCAAGAACATCATGCATCGTAAGGGCCGCAAGGATGCGGTGCGATCCAAAGTGTTCGGCAAGCTGGCGCGCGAAATCACCGTTGCCGCTAAGCTCGGCCTGCCCGATCCCGACATGAATCCGCGGCTGCGCGCAGCGGTGCTGGCGGCGCGGGCGGAAAACATGCCCAAGGACAATATCGACCGCGCCATCAAGAAGGCCTCGGGTGGTGAGGGTGAGAATTACGAAGAAATCCGTTACGAGGGCTATGGTCCGGCCGGTGTCGCGGTGATCGTCGAGGTACTGACCGATAACCGTAACCGCACCGCCGGCGAGGTGCGCGCCACTTTCACGAAATCCGGCGGTAATCTCGCCGAGACCGGCGCGGTCGCCTTCATGTTCGACCATGTCGGCGTCATCGAATACGCCTCCGCGGCGGCGAGCTCGGATGCGATGTTCGAGGCGGCGCTGGAAGCGGGCGCCGACGATGTCGTGTCCAACGAAAGTGGCCACGAGATTTATGCCGCGCCGGACAAATTCGGTTCCGTCGCCAAGGCGCTTGAGCAAAAATTCGGCGAGCCGCGCAAGGCCTCGCTGGTGTGGCGTCCGCAGAACACCGTCGCAGTCGACGACGAGCAGGGCGAGAAGGTTTTGAAACTGATCGAAAGTCTGAACGACAGCGACGACGTGCAGAACGTCTATGCGAATTTCGAGGTGTCCGATGCACTCGTTGAGAAGATGAGCGCGTAGAGCTATCCGCCGAATTCCAAAATAAACAGTCCGGCATTGTAATCGGTCAAATAGATCAAGCCCGCCGCATCGACGAACACATCGGCCGATTGAATAACGCGCGCGCGATTGGGGCGGTGGTCCATCAGGCGCTGTGGTGCAGGAGGGACCCAAACGCCGACTTCGATAGGTGTCTTGGCATCTTTGATATCGAACGCCCGAACGCCCGCGTTCTGATACGTCGCAAAGATCGTCTGTGAGCTGATAAAGCTGCCGGGCCGGTTCTCGTGCAGATTATGTGGGCCGAAATGTCCGCCTTTGGTTTTGTAGTCGGCCTCCGCAGGCTGCGGAAGCGTGGCAACGGTACGCGGAACGAACGTGTCGCGATTGTCGAACACCCAGATAGTCTTGACGCCGTCCTCCTGGTGATCGAGCACCGCCTCGTCGAGCACGATCAGCAAGTCGCGGTCCGGCAGCGGAAGGCAATTGTGGGTGCCGCCGCCGAACGGCGGTGTGCCGTCGCGATGCACGATCAGCTTGGGCTTGGTGCGGTCGGCAACGTCGAGCACGACCATGCCGGCGTCGCGCCATGCCGCGTAGGCGGTATCGCCGTGGATGATGGCGTGGTGCAGGCCGTAACGGCGCGTCGCGGGCCAATTCGGCGTTTCTCCGGCGGCGGCGTTCATGCCGGGAATCCACCAGCGGCCGGCCTCTCGCGGGCGGGTGGGATCGCTCATGTCGATGGTGATGAAAATGTAATCGGTAAAGCCATCGATCAGTGCCGAGGCGTAGGCCCAGCGGCCGCCGACATACCACAGGCGATGAATCCCCCCGCCGTCGACCGGCATGAAGCCGATACGCTTCGGTTCGGCCGGCTGCGAAATGTCGTAGACGACGACACCCGCCGTCCAGTCGCGCGCGGTGGTGCGGCTTGCGTCAGCGGTACCGACCGCGTGGCCGAGCTGGCCTTTGTAGTAGGCTCTCTCGTCGGCAAATTCGGCGGCGGCAAACATGTCCTTGGCGTTGATGACCAGAAGCAGATCGTCATGGGTTTGCAGATGGATATTCCAGGTATTCGCCGGCGCGGCGATGTAGTTCACCGCGCGCGGATTTTTGGCGTCGCGCACGTCAACGATCGAAAACCCCTTCGAGAACATGTGGCCGATATAGGCGTAGCCGCGATGCACCATGATTTGCACGCCGTCGGCGCGGCCGCCCTGATCGCTGTAACCGACCAGCCGCATGTTGCGCGCGTGATCAGGCCGCGGCAACTCGCTCATTTGTAGGCATCCAGGAAATTCGGCACGGCGATCCAGTCGAGCATCGCACCGTCGCTCTGCAGGAGTTCGTGCATGCGGCGGTCCTCTTCGGTTTTCAGGTCGACGCCCATGTGGGTGCCGAGCTTGCGGCTGTGCATGACGATGGTGTTTCCGATCGGCTGACGTGCGGCGTTGTAGGCTTCGAGCGCCGTGTCGATATCGTCGTGGTCGCGCAGCGCCGCGGCAAGCGCCGCGGCGTCGCCGCCGGCTTTGGCGACGCCTAAACCCATATGCGGCCGCGCATTTGCGGCCGCATCGCCGACCATGGCGACTCGCCCGAACACGATGCGCGGCGCGGTGAAATCGTAGATCGGTGTGATGAACGGCTGCTTGATCTTCATGACGCAGTCGAGCAGCACGGGCGGCATGATTGCGCGCGCATCGGCCTGCATCTCTTCAATCAAATCCTTGCGAATGAGCGGCGGCGGTACCGAGAATTCGTGCTGCACGCCGTTCTGGTCGACGTTCATCGCGCGCAGCTGGTCCGCGTCAGCAACGCGGTACCAGATGAAATTAAAGCGGCGATGGCCGGGACGCAGATCGTCGTTGAAGCCCGCGATCGGGTAGGTGATCACCTCCTGCCGCGGCGGCAGGTAAAACACGAAGTAAGGAAAGATATCTCTGAGCGTCTGTGCCGCTAGATCGACTTCGTTCGGCGAGCCGCGCCAGATGTAATAGCCGGCATAGATCGGCTGCAACTCCGGGGCAACCTGGCCGCGCACCGTGGAGCGGATGCCGTCGCCGCCGACCAGGATATCGGCGTGTTCGACGCGGCCGCCGTTGAAATGAACGCGGACGCCGCGGCCGTCCTGTTCGACGCGCTCGAAAGCCCAGCCGAGATGGTACCGCGCGGGATCGATGGTGGCACGCAGGAGCCGTTGCAGCCGATCCCACGAGGTCAGAACTTGGCGCAGCGGCCGCTCCTCGGTGATGCGGCCGTGGCGATCGATCGCGAATCGCTTCGGAACTTCGATGCCGAGGTCGCGAGTACCGGCACCGCTCGCCTCCAGCGCCTCCAGGAGTTCCGGGTGCGTGGTGATGCCGGCGCCGCGTCCGACGAGCTCGACGCTGGAACGCTCGTAGACATCGCAGTCCCAGCCGATCTGGCGCAGGAACGCGGCGCTGAACAGGCCCGACATCGAGCCGCCAATAATAATGGCCCGGCGCTTTTTCGATTCTGGTCCCGGCATTGCGGCCGGATGCTAAGCATTGCGGGTGCCGCTGACGAGTGGGCGTCACGTCGCTGTGTGCTTTGCCCGCGGCCGGGCGTGGGTCTATCACCATGGCAGGATGACCCGTCCGATTCGCATTCTCGGCATCGACCCGGGCCTCCGCCGCACCGGCTGGGGCGTGGTCGAGATTGCCGGAAATCGGCTCACCTTCGTGGGCTGCGGTTCGGTGCTGACCCGGGATCACGATGCGCTGGCGATGCGTCTTGTGGCCATTCACGACGGCCTGAGCCGTGTCCTCGACGAATTCCGCCCCGATGAGGCGGCGGTCGAAGCGACCTTCGTCAACAAGGATGCCAAATCGACGCTCAAGCTCGGGCAGGCGCGCGGCATCGCCATGGTGGTGCCGGCCCGCGCCGGCGTGCCGGTTTCCGAATACGCGCCGAACCTGGTGAAGAAAAGCATCGTCGGCGCCGGCCACGGCGACAAGACGCAAGTGCGCATGATGATCGGCGTGTTGCTGCCCAAGGCCGACCCGGCCTCGCACGATGCCGCCGACGCACTCGCGATCGCGGTGACGCACGCCCATCACCGGCAGAGTATTATTCTGAAGATGGCTGCAGGATGAGGGAGCATTCTTATCCCGTCATTCCGGGACGGGCCGAAGGGCCGGGCCCGGAATCCATAACCACAGGTCCCGCAGGGTGGATGTTGAGATCGTTCTGTTACGGCGGTGATTATGGATTCCGGGTTCCTCGATTCGCTCGGCCCCGGAATGACGGCCGGCAAGGTTCGACATGATCGGCAAACTCAAGGGCGTGGTCGACTCTTACGGCGAGGATTCCATCATCCTCGACGTCAATGGCGTCGGTTACCTCGTGCATTGCTCAACGCGGACCTTGCAGGAATTGCCAGGCGTCGGCGAGCCGGCGACGCTGTCGATCGAGACCCACGTTCGCGAGGATCAAATCCGCCTGTTCGGCTTCTCGACCGGCATCGAGCGCGAATGGTTTCGGCTCTTACAAACGGTGCAGGGCGTTGGCGTCAAAGTCGCGCTCGCGGTGCTCAGCACGCTCAAGCCCGCCGATCTCGCCACGGCGATTGCGATGCGCGACAAGGCGACGGTGGCGCGCACGCCGGGCGTCGGTCCGAAAGTGGCCGAGCGCATTGTCACGGAGCTGAAAGACAAGGCGCCGGCTTACACGGATGTCGATCCGGCCGTCGTGCGGCTCTCCGGCGCGCTCGACGAGAAGCGTGCGCCGCAGCCGATGAGCGATGCGGTCTCGGCGCTGGTCAATCTCGGCTATGGCCAGCCGCAGGCCGCCGCCGCAGTCGCGGCCGCGGCGCGCAGCGCCGGCGAGGGCAGCGACGTGCGCCAATTGATCCGGCTCGGCTTGAAGGAGCTGGCGAAGTGAAGCGGCCGGCAAAACTCGGCAAGGCCGACAAGGAACTGATCGCGGCGGCGACCGCCGCGATCAAACAACGCTACCGCGACGACTGGCAGGAAGTCGGCGCGGCTTTGCGCACGCGTTCCGGCAAGATCTTTACCGGCATCAACCTCGACGCCTATCTCGGCCGCATGGCGGTGTGCGCCGAGGCGGTGGCGCTCGGCCGCGCCTTCGTCGATCTCGGCGACGCCGGCATCGAGACGATCGTCGCCGTGCGCCATCCCAGTCCGGAGGAAAAGGACCAATCGATCAAGGTGGTGTCGCCCTGCGGCGCCTGCCGCGAGTTGATCTTCGACTATGATCGCAATGCGCAGGTCATTGTGCCGAACGGCAGATCGGCGGCTGTCGTGCCGATCGCCGAGCTGTTGCCGAACAAATACACGCGGGGGCCGGAGCGATGAGTCTCGTCCCCGGCCGCAAATTGATCGCGCCCGAGCGCCGGGAGGAGGACGTGGCTGAGGCGAGCCTGCGGCCACAGCGGCTGGCCGATTTCGTCGGTCAGGAGCAGGCCCGCAAAAATCTCGGCGTGTTCATCGCCGCCGCGCGCGGCCGCAAGGAAGCGCTCGATCATGTGCTGTTCGTCGGGCCGCCCGGGCTCGGCAAAACGACGCTGGCGCAGATCGTTGCGCGCGAGCTCGCGGTGAATTTTCGCGCCACGTCGGGGCCGGTGATCGCCAAGGCGGGCGATCTTGCCGCGCTGCTGACAAATCTCGAAGAGCGGGACGTCCTGTTCATCGACGAAATTCATCGGCTCAATCCTGCGGTGGAAGAAATTCTGTATCCGGCGATGGAGGATTTTCAGCTCGATCTGATCATTGGCGAGGGGCCGGCGGCGCGTTCGGTCAAAATCGACCTCGCCAAATTCACGCTCGTGGGCGCCACCACGCGCGCGGGCCTTCTGACCAACCCGCTGCGCGACCGGTTCGGCATTCCGATCCGGTTGAATTTTTATTCGATTGCCGAGCTTGAGCTGATCGTCAATCGCGGCGCGCGCGTCTTAGGTGTTGGGCTCACTGCCGACGGCGCCAACGAAATCGCGCGGCGCGCTCGCGGCACGCCGCGCATTGCCGGGCGGCTGCTCCGCCGCGTGCGCGATTTCGCCGCCGTGGAGGGCTCCGCTTCGATCGACCGCGCGGTCGCCGACAAGGCGCTCGGCGCGCTCGAAGTCGATGCCGCCGGCCTCGACGCCATGGATCGCCGTTATCTCAACACGATCGCGATGAATTATGGCGGCGGCCCGGTCGGCGTCGAAACGCTCGCCGCGGCGCTGTCGGAGCCGCGTGACGCCATCGAGGACATCATCGAGCCGTACCTTATCCAGTGCGGTTTTTTGCAGCGCACGCCGCGCGGCCGACTTCTCACCGCGCAAGCCTTCCGCCACCTGGGCCTGGCCGAGCCGACGCGCGATCCGGCGCAGTTTGGGCTGTTTACGTCTGAAGATGAGTGATGTGCGACAAACCTTTGAAGGTGGCTGCCATTGCGGCCGCGTGCGCTTTCGCGTGATGGCCGACCTTTCGCGGGTCACCTATTGCAATTGTTCGATGTGCAGTAGGAAAGGTTTTCTGCATCTGATCGTGCAGCCAGAAGAGTTCGAACTTCTCAGTGGCAAGGATGCACTCACCACCTACCGCTTCAATACCGGCGTGGCGCAGCATACTTTCTGCTCGACCTGCGGCATCCATCCGTTCTATGTGCCGCGCTCCGATCCTGACAAGATCGATGTCAATGTCCGCTGTCTCGACGGCGTCGATCTTGCTGCGATCGAGGTGAAACAGTTCGACGGCAAGAACTGGGAGCACGCAATGGCAGGGCGAGTGCCGTGGAGGTAGGTGCGTGACCGCGGTTCCTCTCGACGGTGAAATGCGCGACGGCCGGCACGTGCTGGCGGTGCGCGTTTATTACGAGGACACCGATTTCACCGGCATCGTCTATCACGCCAATTATCTGCGCTACATGGAGCGCGGACGGACCAATTATCTGCGGCTCCTGGGCGCCGACCATCGTGCGCTGTTCGAGGAGACTGCCAAGGAAGCGCCGGGATTTGCCTTCGTGGTGCGCTCGATGAATATCGATTTTCTCAAGCCCGCCCGCATGGACGACGTGCTTGAAGTTTTCACCGAACCGCAGGAGGTGAGGGGCGCCTCGATCACTCTCCGCCAGCGGGTCATGCGCGGCGATGAGTTGCTGGTCGAGGCTTCGGTGCGTGTTGCCTTTATCAGTGATGGCCGGGCGCGGCCGATTCCTAAGCCGCTGCGCATCGCAATGAAGGCCGATCTCGATGCGGCAGCGATCTGACCGCGCGCCTTGGCCGTAATCGGCCGCGCAGGGATCGGGTGGTGTTTCAGCAGCGACGTCGCAATATAGTTCGATGATGGTACCGGATCTCAGTTTCACGCTTTTCGACACCGCCATCGGCTGCTGCGGCATCGTCTGGAGCGCGCGCGGCATTGCCGGCGTGCAGCTTCCGGAAAAGAACGCTCAGGCGACCCTTAGTCGCGTGCTGCGCCGCCATCCGACCGCGCAAGAGACCAAGCCGCCGGCGGACGTCCAGCGCGTCATCGACCGTATCGGCGCGTTGCTGCGCGGCGAGCCGGTTGAATTGAGCGATGTCGGCCTCGATAGCGGCGCGGTTTCTGAATTCAACCGCCGCGTCTACGACGTGGCGCGCGCGATTCGTCCGGGCGCGACACTATCCTATGGCGAGATTGCCGAACGGCTCGGCGACCGGACGCTGGCGCGCGAGGTCGCGCAGGCGCTGTCAGAGAATCCTTACCCGATCATCGTGCCGTGCCATCGGGTGCTGGCGGCGGGCGGCAAAATGGGCGGATTTTCCGGGCCCGGGGGCGTGCGCACCAAGCTGCGGCTGCTGTCGATCGAGGGCGCGCGGTACGGCGAACCCGGGCTGTTCGATCGGTTGCCATGGGTAGCGCCGGCGAGGCGGCAGGCTTAAGCCGCTCTGCATCGACTGGGGAGCCGGCTTAATGTAAAAGCCATTTACATGAGCTGGTCGAAGGACGAGAAGGGCCCACGCGGCTATCACCACGGCAACCTCAAAGAGGCGCTTCTCCGCGCCGCTTTGGAGTTGATTGCCCAGAAGGGGCCCGCGGGTTTTACCTTTGCGGAGGCGGCGCGGTGGGCGGGCGTCAGTCCGGCGGCGCCCTACCGCCATTTCCGCGATCGCGACGAGCTTTTGGCCAATGTCGCGTTACGCGGCTTTGAGCTGTTCGAGACGGCGCTGGCGCGTGCCTGGGATAACGGCCGCCCGGACACGTCGACTGCGTTCGATCGGCTGGGCAAGGCCTATCTGGCCTTCGCGCGGTCGCACCCCGCGTACTATTCGGCAATGTTCGAGGCGGGAATTCCAGTCGCCGCGAGTCCTGAACTCCGCGAAGCGGGTGATCGGGCGTTCGCCGTGTTGCGTGCCGCGGCCGACAGGCTCTGCGCCGAAATTCCGGCGCAACACCGGCCCCCGACCCTGATGGTCGCGCTGCATATCTGGGCCATGTCGCACGGCATCGCGTCGCTGTTCGGACGCGGCGACGCGGCGCAGCGCACGTTGCCCATGTCGCCCGAGGAACTGCTGGAAGCTGGCGTGCTGGTTTACCTGCGCGGCCTGGGCGCACCGGACGCGAAGCCCGGGCAATAAGCGGAGGCAATGCCCATCTGGTCCCCTTGACAACGGAATTGGTGAATGTAAATGTTATTTACATTCACACGCGAGGTGTGTCATGCCAATTGCAGCCGGTTTGCTCATGCTCCTTGGTTTCTGGGCGTGGTGGCCCTTGGGGTTCATCGTCCTGATGCTTCTTGGCTTTTGGGCATGGTGGCCGCTTGGCCTTGTCATTCTCGCCTTCATCATCTGGAGTTCGCGAATGGGATGCTGGAGTCGCTGCGGCGCTGGCCGCTATCACCGCGAGGACCATTGGGACCGATACATGGGCCGCTGGCAGTCAAAGATGGAGCGCATGCAGGACAAAATGGATCGCGTGCGCGAACGCATGGAGCGCGGCGGCGGCGATTGGTGGGGACGTCCCCGATCGAGTGGCAACCGTGCGTTCGACGATTACCGTACCGAAACGCTGCGGCGCCTCGAGGACGAGCAGCGCGAATTCAAGGAGTTTCTGGACCGGCTGCGTTTTGCCAAGGATCGATCCGAGTTCGACCAGTTCATGGCCGAGCGCCGCAACCGACCTCAGGACAAGCCTGGTGACGAAGGATCGCCGCTGCCGCAGGCAGGCTGAGTCGCGGAACTGAAAACGTCACAACGTGCAGATATCGGCCGTCCGCCATAAAAAGGCGGGCGGCCGATGCATTTTCGGCCGTCGGAACTTTCGCCGCCGATCGCGATCGACGGGTTTTAACCACCCATTAAGGACGTTCGGGCTTCGTTACAGGAGGCGACTGGTGTAGCGCCCTAGTTTGGACATGTTTCGCGACTTTTTCGCATCGGCCGGTGACGGGCCGGCTCGGGTTCTTGCGAAGTTTCGGTCACGGTCGGCGCGCGCAATGCGGCTTGCCCGACCTTTGCCGTTTGGTCCAAGCGAAGCGCGCTGCGGCCGGTCAGGGCCCATCGTCGAGTCGGCTTCAGCCCGGAGCGGCCGAACCGTCGAATACACGCGCAAAGGACGGACGCCGCATGTCATCGTCAGGCCTTCAGCTTTTTACGCTGTTCTGGAACTCGATCTGGGTCGTCAAGCTGGTGATGGGCGGCCTCGTCGTGTGCTCGGTTTGGGTATGGGCCATCGCCATCGACAAAACCTTGCTGTTCAATCGAATCCGCCGCGCCGGCGACCAATTCGAACAATCGTTCTGGTCCGGGCAGTCGCTTGAAGAACTGTACAAGTCGCTGGCGCCGTCGCCCGGCCATTCGACCGGCGCCTTGTTCGTCGCCGCGATGAACGAATGGAAGCGAAGCTTCGAAGGCAACATTCGCTCTTTCGCCGGTCTGCAGATGCGCATCGAAAAGGTGATGAATGTCACCATCGCGCGCGAGATCGAGCACATGGAGCGGCGGCTCCTGGTACTGGCGACCGTCGGCTCGGCCGGGCCATTTGTCGGCCTGTTCGGCACCGTCACCGGCATCATGACGAGCTTTCAGTCGATTGCCGCCACGCAGAACACCTCGCTGGCGGTGGTCGCGCCCGGTATCGCCGAGGCGCTGTTCGCGACTGCAATCGGCCTCGTTGCCGCCATCCCGGCGACGATTTTCTATAATAAGTTTACTGTCGAGGTGAATCGGCAGGCGCAGCGGCTGGAGGGGTTTGCCGACGAATTCTCCGCGATCCTGTCGCGGCAGATCGACGAGCGGGCGTGAGGGGGACATGGCGGCAAGCGTCGCGAGTGCGGCATCGGGGGGCGGCAGACGCGGCCGCCGCCGGCGTCCGGTCATGGCCGAGATCAACGTGACGCCGTTCGTCGACGTCATGCTGGTGTTGCTGATCGTATTCATGGTCACGGCGCCGCTGATGACGCTGTCGATCAGGGTCGATCTCCCGGATACCCGCGGCGGTACGGTGCTGAATACACAGAAGGCGCCGCTCAACGTGACCCTGAAGAAGACCGGCGGCGATTGCTCCAGTCAGGCCGATCTGTTCCTCGACAAGACTCCGATCGCCATGGAGGATATCAAGACCAAGTTCGAGGCGATCAAGGACGCCAACACAAATCCCCAACAGCAGGCGCCGACGGTGTGGGTCAACGCCGACAAAGAGCTTTGCTATGATGCGGTCGCGAAGGTTTTGGGCCGGCTTCATGATGCCGGCTTCGGCACGGTCTTGAACATTACGAACGAGAAACCGGCGGGGCAGTAGGATGCGATCCGACTGGGTCATATCCGCAGTAGGGCACGCCGCATTGTTGGTGGCCGGGGTGGTTACGCTTGTCGGCTCCAAGGCGCCCGCCGATCCGGCGGATTACGTTCCGGTTTCGATCGTCACCGACGCCGATGTGTCGCGCGCGGCGCTTGGTCAGAAAAATGCGCCCCACATGGCGAGTCCCAAGCCGCTCGCCGACAAGATCGGCGATCTCAAGCAGGTCGACCAGGTCGCACCCAAGGTCACCGAGAAGCAGACGATCACCACTAACTCGCCATCTCCCGCGCCACAGCCGAAGCAAGAGTCCAAACCTGAGCCGAAGCCGAAGACCGCGCAGGAAAAGCCCGATAAGACGAAGACCGACGACTTCAAGGCCGACAAGATCGCGGAGCTGTTGAAGAAAACGCCGCCGCCGAAGCCGAAGGAAAAGCCCACGCACGAGACGCACAAATACGACGCCAATCAGATCGCGCAATTGCTCGACCACCGCGATGCCCAGCGTCAAGTGGCGACGGCCGACACGCTCAATGACAAGGCCGGCCTCGGGGCGCCGTCGGCTTCGCCCAATGCGCAACTGTCACAGACCGAGATCGATGCGTTGCGCGAGCGCATCCGCGATTGCTGGTCACCGCCGCCCGGCATCGACAGCAATACCAATATCTACATCTCGCTTCGGGTTCTGTTCAAACCCGATGGCTCCTTGGCGCAGATGCCGGTCGTGGTCGCCGGCAGCGCCTCGCCGATGGGGCCGGCGCTCGCCGAGAGCGGCAAGCGCGCGCTGCTCAGTTGTCAGCCATTCACGATGCTCAAGCCCGAGCATTACGCGCAATGGAAGGACATTACGGTGGATTTCAATCCGCGCGATCTTTCCAACTAACCAGCGAAGCCAACAACAATGACGCGTCCGCAACGATCGAGCCTTTTCGTCACGCGCCGGCGCGCACTCGCCCTCGGCGCGTGCGGCGCTGCGTTGTCACTGACGACGCGCCAAGTCGCGGCGCAGGTCCACATCGATGTCAACGGCGGCAATTTCCGGCCGATGCCGATCGGCATTCCGGATTTCATCGGCGGGACGCCGCGCGATTCCGATACGGCGCACGGCATCACCCAGATCATTACTGCGGACCTGCAGCGCAGCGGGCTGTTCGCCCCGATCGATCCTTCGGCCTACATCGAGAAGATCACCAACTTCGATGCGGTTCCGAATTTTCAGGATTGGCGCTCGATCAACGCGCAGGCTTTGATCACCGGCCGCATGAGCCAGCAGGGCGACGGGCGACTTAAGGCCGAATTCCGGCTTTGGGACGTGCTCTCCGGCCAGCAGCTCGGCAACGGCCAGCAGTATCTGACGACGCCCGACAATTGGCGGCGGCTTGCGCACATCATTGCCGACGCGGTGTACGAGCGCGTCACTGGCAACAAAGGTTATTTCGACAGCCGCGTCGTGTTCGTCGACGAAACCGGGCCGAAGCAGCGCCGCGTCAAGCGCCTGACGCTGATGGACCAGGACGGCGCGAATGTGCGCTATCTCACGCGCGGCGACGAACTCGTGTTGACGCCGCGGTTTTCGCCGTCGACGCAGGAAGTCACCTACATGGCGTACGGCGAGGGCGACCCGCGCGTCTATCTGCTCAATCTCACCACCAACGAACGCGAGATTGTCGGCAATTTCCCCGGCATGAGTTTTTCGCCGCGCTTTTCGCCGGATGGCCAGCGAGTCATCATGAGCCTGCAGGAGGGCTCGAACTCCAATCTATTCGTCATGGACTTGCGTTCGAAGGCAACGACACGGCTGACCGATACACAGGCGATCGACACTTCACCATGCTATTCGCCGGACGCGAGTCACATTTGCTTCGCTTCGGATCGCGGCGGCCAGCCGCAGATCTACGTAATGCCTTCGGCAGGCGGGGCGGCGCAGCGAATCAGCTTTGGCGAGGGCACCTACTCGACGCCGGTCTGGTCGCCGGCCGGCGATTACATCGCCTTCACCAAGCAGACCGCAAGCCAGTTCGCCATCGGGGTGATGCGGCCGGACGGCAGCGGTGAGCGTATCCTGACCGAAGGGTTCCATAACGAGGGCCCGACCTTCGCGCCCAATGGCCAGGTCATCATGTATTTCAGCGACGTGATGGGCGGCCCCGGGCCGTCGCTCTATACGATCAATATCACTGGGCGAAACCAGCTGCGGGTTCCAACCCCCAGTTTTGCCTCCGATCCGGCCTGGTCGCCGCTACTGTCGTGATCTCGCGCCCGATCATACCCTTGCCGCATTGAGGTCTCATTAACCATTCCAAAGGGTTTTCGGGTGTCGTGCGGGGATTAGGCATTTTTGCAAGGCCTCATCAAGGTTGACAGAACCTTCGCTTAACGAAGGCCCTGTTAGACCCGCTCTAGTCCGCCCGTAGTCCGCCGGCCCCTCCGGCGGATGACGTTGGGCCCACGACGCAAGCAACGGAGGCACCGGAATGAAGGGGACGAGAATTTTCCGCGGCGCCAAATTCGCGGCCGTTATCCTCGGAGCACTCGCGATAGCGGGCTGCGCCAAGCACGACGCCGACCCGACCAACGCCATGGCGGCGGCGGCGGTGCCGGGCAGCCAGCAGGATTTTGTGGTCAATGTCGGGGACCGCGTGTTCTTCGATACCGATCAGACTGATCTGTCGCAGCAGGCGCGTGCGACGCTCGATAAGCAGGCCGAATGGCTAAACCATTACGGTCAGTATTCATTTACCATCGAAGGTCACGCCGACGAACGCGGTACGCGCGAATACAACCTCGCGCTTGGCGCCCGCCGCGCCCAGAATGTGCGCGATTATCTGGTTTCCCGCGGCATCGCGGCCCAGCGCATGCGCACCATCTCCTACGGCAAGGAGCGGCCGGTGGCGACGTGCGACGACATTTCCTGCTGGTCGCAGAATCGCCGCGCCGTCACGGTGCTCAATCAGAGTTCTTGAAGTCCGGACGGACTATGGGGGCGGCCGGGCGGCCGCCCGGGTGCGCCTGCGGACCCGCCCAACCTGATCCCGCGAGATAATGTCCTGCAGACGGGGCGATTTTCACAATTTCGACGCAGGGTCGGCTATGGTTGCGGCGCTTAAGCCAGCGAATTTGCGGCCGATCATGATCCGTTTTGCATCATTACTTTTTCTCGGGCTCATCTGCCTGCCCGGCGCGCGGTCTGCGCGAGCTCAGGACGCGGATTCCGAGTTGGTCACCCGTGTTGACCGCATGGAGCAGACGATCCGCAATCTGACGGGGCAGGTCGAGCAATTGCAGTATCACAATCAGCAACTCGAGCAGCAGGTGCAACGTCTGCAGCAGCAGATGCAGGGCAGTGCATCGCCGTCCTCGCCGCCGCCCCACGCGCAATATGCGCCGCCGCCCGCACAGTACCCGCCACCGCCTCGCTATTCTTCAGCGCCGCCACCTTACGCATCACCCTCGGCACCCCCTCCGGCCTATCCGCCGACGGCGTCGGCTGGGCCGCCGCCTGCCGAAATCGGCAGGCATGACGCCTTCAATCCTGCGGTCGATCCCGGTGCGCCGGGCACGCCGCGTCCGCTTGGCGCCAGCACGGCGGCCAACGAGCCGCCGCCGCCCTACGAGGCGCCCCCCGCCGGTACGCCCCGGCAGGCCGGCACGCCGCTCGATCTGTCGAGCCCGGCCGCAGGGCAGGGTGGCGCACCATCAAACGGACCGTTGCCGCCGCCGCCCCCGGCCAATCCGAGCGCGACAAGTGGCATGCAGGCGTCGATTGCGCCGCCGCCCCCGGCGGCAACCCCGAAGGACGAGTACGAACTCGGCCGGGGCTATTTCGGGCGCAAAGATTACGCGCATGCGGCCCAAACGTTCGGCGATTTTGTGCACAAATACCCGAGCGACCGTTTGACCCCCGAAGCGCAATACTGGCTCGGCGAGTCGCTGTTTCAAAACCGGCAATATCACGATGCGGCGGAAGCCTTCCTCACCGTGTCGACCAAGTATGCGACGATAGCGCGCGCACCCGACGCCATGCTGCGGCTGGGCGAGTCGCTTCAGTCTCTGGGTCAGAAGGAAGCGGCTTGCGCTTCGCTGGGTGAGGTTTTACGCAAATACCCGCGCGCCTCCTTGAGCGTGAAGGAGAGCGTGGCGCGGGAACAGAAGCGTGCCCATTGCTGACGAACCCGTTCGTGACGATGAAGCGGACGTGCTGTTCCGCGGTCTCGAAGGTTTAGCCGGTTTCGTCATTGCCGCTTCAGGCGGTCCGGACTCCACCGCGCTCCTTGTCCTTGCTGCTCGCTGGGCGAAGCGGCTGAAGGCGCCGCCCCGGATTCTTGCTGTCACTGTCGATCATGGCTTGCGGCCCGAGGCGGCCGCAGAAGCGGCTTCGGTCAAACGGCTGGCGCGTCGGCTTGGCGTGCCGCATCGCACGGTGGCCTGGCGTGGGGCCAAACCGAAGAGCGGCTTGCAGGAGGCTGCGCGGCTTGCCCGCTATCGCCTGCTGATGCAGGCCGCCGCGCAATCTGGATACGGTCACGTGCTCACGGCGCACACGCTCGACGACCAGGCGGAAACCGTCCTTTTTCGTCTCGCTCGCGGCAGCGGCCTGACGGGGCTTGCGGGCATGGCAACGGCAACGCTTCTTCCGATGGGCGGAAACAAGGAGATATTTGTTGTCCGTCCGCTGTTGCCCGTTCACAAGGCGCGCCTCATTGCGACATTGCGGTCGGCCGACATCGCTTACTGCGAGGATCCGAGCAATCACGATCCTCGCTTTACCCGCGCGCGGCTGCGTTCGCTGATGCCCGCGCTCGCGCGTGAGGGATTGACCGCGCACGGCCTCGCGCGGCTCGCCGGAAGGATGCGGCGTGCGGAAGCGGCGATCGAATTTGCCGTTCAGGCGGCGCGGGGGGCGCTCGCACCCTCGGCCTGGCCACGGCGCGGCCCCGTAATATTCGCCGCCGATCGATTTCGTGCTCTGCCAGCCGAGATCGGCCTCCGGCTCCTCGGTCGCGCCGTTGCACGCACGGGCGACGAGGGGCCGGTTGAGCTCGGCAAGCTTGAAAGCCTCTACGAGGCCGTGCGGCGGGAGCCCCGGCTGCGCCGGACGCTCGCCGGCGCCGTCGTGACGGCGGGAGCACGGCAGATCACCGTCGAACGCGCGGCCCCCCGGCGCAGCATGACCCGGCCGCCTGCGCTGGGGCGTCGCGACGCAGCTATACGAAGCCGCAAGGGCCGCTTTACGAACTAGGCCTATAATAGAGCGGGGATTCGCCTATCTGGCCCGTTCCTAAGTCCGGGGCTTCTCTTGGCATGGGCCAACCCCACGCCTACATTGCAGACGTACAGGGACGTGAAGCCGCCACGTTCACCGGGTTGAATGGCAGCGCTGGCCCGCGATTGCGGATCAAGGACTTAAGATGAACGCTAATCTGCGCAATTTCGCCCTGTGGGTGATTATCGTCCTGCTCCTGCTGGCGCTGTTTACGCTATTTCAGAACCCCGGCCGCAATACCAGCGCCCAGGAAATCAGCTTTTCGCAGCTTTTAAGCGATGTGGATAACGGGCGCGTCAAGAACGTCGTCATCCAGGGTCCGGAGATCCATGGCGACTTTACGAGCGGCGGCAGTTTCCAGACTTATGCGCCCAGCGACCCCACACTGGTGCAGCGCCTCTACAGCAAGGGCGTTTCGATTTCAGCGCGGCCGCAGTCTGATAACGTGCCCTGGTTCGTGTCGCTCCTGATCTCCTGGCTGCCGTTTGTCGCGCTGATCGGGGTCTGGATTTTCCTGTCGCGGCAGATGCAGGGCGCCGGCGGCAAGGCATTGGGCTTTGGCAAGAGCCGCGCCAAGCTGCTTACGGAAGCGCATGGCCGCGTCACCTTCGACGACGTGGCCGGCGTCGACGAAGCCAAGCTTGATTTGCAGGAGATCGTCGAATTCCTGCGTGACCCGGCGAAATTTCAGCGCCTGGGTGGCCGCATTCCGCGCGGTCTGCTTCTGGTCGGCCCGCCCGGCACCGGCAAGACGCTGCTTGCGCGCGCCATCGCCGGCGAGGCGAATGTGCCGTTCTTCACCATTTCGGGCTCCGATTTCGTCGAAATGTTTGTCGGCGTCGGGGCGAGCCGTGTGCGCGATATGTTCGAGCAGGCGAAGAAGAACGCGCCCTGTATCATCTTCATCGATGAAATCGATGCGGTCGGCCGCCATCGCGGCGCCGGCCTCGGCGGCGGCAACGACGAGCGCGAGCAGACGCTCAACCAATTGCTGGTCGAGATGGATGGCTTCGAGGCTAACGAAGGCATCATCCTGATCGCCGCTACCAACCGGCCCGACGTGCTCGATCCGGCTTTGCTGCGTCCCGGCCGCTTCGATCGCCAAGTGGTCGTGCCCAATCCCGACGTGGTCGGTCGCGAGCAGATCCTCAAAGTGCATGTGCGCAAGGTGCCGCTGGCTCCCGATGTGAACCTGAAAACCATCGCCCGGGGCACGCCCGGTTTCTCCGGCGCCGACTTGATGAACCTCGTCAACGAAGCCGCTTTGATGGCGGCGCGGCGCAATAAGCGCATGGTCACCCAGGTCGAGTTCGAGGACGCCAAAGACCGGGTGATGATGGGGGCCGAGCGCAAGTCGCTGGTGATGACGGAAGAGGAGAAGCTCCTGACCGCTTATCACGAAGGCGGCCACGCGATCGTGGCGCTCAACGTCAAGGCGACCGATCCGGTACATAAGGCGACCATCATCCCCCGCGGCCGCGCGCTCGGCATGGTCATGCAGCTTCCGGAGCGCGACAAGTTGTCGATGAGTCTTGAGCAGATGACCTCGCGGCTCGCCATCATGATGGGCGGCCGGGTTGCTGAAGAGCTGGTATTCGGCCGGGAAAAGGTCACGTCCGGTGCCGCCTCCGACATCGAGCAGGCCACCAAGCTCGCGCGCATGATGGTGACACGCTGGGGTCTGTCCGACACCCTCGGCACTGTCGCCTACGGCGAAAACCAGGAAGAAGTTTTCCTCGGTTATTCGGTCGCACGCCAGCAGAACATTTCCGAAGCGACAGTGCAGAAGATCGACGCCGAGATCAGGCGCTACGTTGAGGAGGGCTTTACCGAGGCGCGGCAAATTCTCACCGAGAAGCGCGCCGATCTGGAAACGCTCGCCAAAGGGTTGCTTGAATTCGAAACGCTGACCGGCGACGAAATCAAGGATCTGCTGATGGGCAAGCGGCCGACCCGCGAATCCATCATCGAGCCGACGACGCCGCGTCCTTCGACCGTGCCCAGCGCCGGCGCCGGGCGCAACCGGCCGCGGCCGGAACCCGGCCCGCTGGAGCCGCAGCCGCAAGGGTAACCGCGCCGGCTTCGCGATCCGCGGCGGCCGGCATCGCCGTTTCTAGGAAGCGTCGCAAACGCATATACTTGCCGCGTCTCGCACCGCGGAGAATGCGTCATGCGCCAGCCGGGTCCCGTCGCCGCCACGCTGCTGTCGGCCGCTTTACTGCTCCTTTCGGTATCCGGAGCGTGGCCGCAAACCGCGCGAGCCATCAAACTCATCAACCCTTATCCGCCAGGCGGCGGCGCCGACGTGCTCGCGCGCGTGCTGGTCAACGAAATCGGCAACCTGGGCGGCCCGACGCTGGTGGTTGAGAACCGCCCGGGAGCCGGTACCGTGATCGGCACGCAGGACGCCGTGCGCGCCGTCCCGGACGGCAATACGTTGCTTATCACCAACAATGCGCTCCTGCTCGCGCCGCACCTGCGGAAGCTTGATTTCGACCCCCTGACCAGCCTGGAGCCGATCTGCGGCGTCGGCGCGACACCGACCGTGGTTATCGTCAACAGCGCGTCGCCCTATCATTCGCTGAGCGAACTCATCGCCGCCGCGCGCCACAAGACCGGCGGCTTGACGTTCGGCGCCGGCATCGGGGCACTGTCGCAAGTCACCTACGAGATGCTCATGCATCGCGCCGACTTCAAAATGACGCTCGTGCCGTTCACCGGCACGCTCCCCGAAGTCGAGGCGGTCTACGGCGAGCATATCGATACGGCCTTTGTCGATTACCCGCCGGCGCAGGGGTTGTTGCAGGCCGGCAAGTTGCGGGCGCTCGCAACCGGCTCGCAGACGCGCTCCGGCTGGCTGCCAAGCACTCCGACTGTCAGCGAGCTCGGTTATCCCGGCTTCGACATCGACCTGTGGTACGGCGTGTTCGCGCCCGCGCGCACGCCGGCGTCGTTCATCGCGCAAATGGCCGGCTGGCTCACCAAGGCGGTGCAGGAACCAAAAATAAAAGCGCTGCTTCGCACCCAGGGCATTGAGACGACGGGAGTGTGCGGGGCGCCGTTTGCCGCCGGCCTGCGCAAGCGCTTCGCCGAGTACGGGCAAGTCATTCGCGAGGCTCACATCAAGACCGAGTAGGCGGCAGCCAATGCGCCAGATGATCCTCGTCGGCTTTCTGCAGGCGCAGAACTGCACCAACCATCCGAGTTCGTGGCGCCACCCGCAATCACGGACCGACAGCTGGTCGGCTGATTTCTACCGGCACATCGGCCGTGTGCTGGAGGAGGGTAAGTTTCACTTCGGCTTTTTCGACGACCGCCTGTCAATGCCGGACATGTACGGCCGCAACCACGGCCATACCGTCCAGCACGGCATCCGCTGTGTGAAGCTCGATGCCCTGACGGTACTTACCGTCATGGGCATGGCGACCGAGCGTCTCGGCCTCGGGGCCACCTATTCGACCAGCTACTACGAGCCGTTCCACGTGGCGCGCGTGTTCGCCACGCTGGACCTGATGACCGGTGGCCGTGCGGCGTGGAACGTGGTCACTTCGCTCAACGATGGTGAGGCGCAGAATATGGGTCGTGACGAGGTCTTGGATCACGACCTGCGCTACGACCGCGCCGACGAATTCATGGAAATCGTGCACGGGCATTGGGACGCCTGGGAAGATGGCGCCATCGTCCAGGACAAGGCGAGCGGCCTGTTCGCGCATCCGGCGAAGGTGCATCGCCTTGACTATGAGGGCCGCTACTACCGCTCGCGCGGGCCATTCACGGTCCCGCGCTCGGCGCAGGGCCATCCGGTCATCATCCAGGCGGGTTCGAGCGGGCGCGGCCGGCGCTTCGGCGCCCGCTGGGGAGAGGTGATCTTCGCCGCCTATCCAAACGCCGACATCGGTCGGCGCGACTATGCCGCGTTCAAGGCCGAAGTGGCGCATTGCGGCCGCGACCCCGAGCAGGTGAAAATTACACAATTGATCAATACCGTTGTGGCCGCCACCAAAACGGAGGCTGAAGACAAGTGGGCGGAAATCGACAAGCTGCCGCTCGAGATCGATGCCTTGTCGCTGCTCTCGGAGGCGCTCAATTTCGACTTCGCCCGGAAGGGAATGGACGAACCCTTCAGCGACGAAGAGATCGCAGCAATGTCCGGCCTGCAGGGGATACGCGACCGGGTCTTGCACGCCAGCGGCAAGCGCAATCCGACAGTACGCGACTTCATCGGGATCAGCGGCCGAGGGCGGGTACACAACCCAATCGTCGGCGGCCCCAAGGAGGTCGCCGACCAGTTTGAGGCTTGGTTTGCCGCGCCCGCCTGCGACGGCTTCGTGCTCTCGGCCACCCATGTGCCCGGTGCGTATGAGGATTTCGTGCGCTTTGTCGTGCCCGAATTGCAGCAGAGGGGTCTGTTCCGCAGGGCATTCGCCGGGCTCACGTTGCGCGAAAATCTGGGGCTGCCAGTACCGGCGCTCGGCGCTTGGCGTGGCGCAAAGACTCCGCCCACTACGGCTAAGCAAACCTGAAGCGGCCAACGCTTCCTACAATTTGCGCTGGCAACTCGGGGCGCTTGCTGCTGTCAAAGTGAACGCGCGTTTATTTATATGCTGTTTATGCCGGCAACGCGCTATTTGTTGAATATTTTCCTGGTTTTGCGTGGCCGCGACCAAAAAAAGCCTTTGTCTGAATCGAACTTTATTGCCTCGGCGGCGTTCGAGTTTAATAACATGCGCCACGGGGGTGACGGCACGTTGCGGACCATCGGCAGAGCACTCATATTTCGATTGCTGCTTCGTTGTCCCGTCATTTTTCCGCGTTAACTAGGCCGAGCGCTCCCTCGGCAAGATCAGGGTCCCAAACACAATATGAGCGTCACATCGGTTGAGAGAGCCGCAACCCCATTTCGTGCCCTGCAGGCAGATGATGGGTCGCAGCGCTCAGGCGCATGGGCATATTTCGTCTATGCGCTGATATTCTTTGGATTCATCATCACGGTCTATTGGCAATTGAGCGGCGTACTGCCGCACATCTTGGCGCTGCTGAATGAGAACAGCTACGGGTGGCTGATCGCGTATCCGAGCCTGTTCTGGACGGCGGCCGGCTTGTTGCTGCTCGGCGCTCGCACGTTGTTTTGGGCGATCTACCGCCCGATACCGGCCATCGCCCGCGAAGAGGCGCCGTCTATCACTGTCATCATTCCGGCCTACAATGAAGGTGCGATGGTGATGAACGCCATCACCTCCATCGTCGAGGCCGACTATCCGCGCGACAAGATCGAGATCATCGCCATCGACGACGGCAGCAAGGACGACACCTGGGACTATATATCGGCGGCCGCTGAGCGCTATCCCGGTCTGGTGACCGCGCTCCGGCAGGACCGCAATCGCGGCAAGCGCGAGGCCATGGCGCTGGCCATCGGCCGCGCGCGCGGCGATATCTTTGTCACCGTCGACAGCGACAGCGTGATCGAACGCGGCGCGCTGTTGGCCGTCGTTGCTCCGTTCCGCAATCCGCGGGTCGGTGCGGTTGCCGGCAAGGTGCTGGTCTATAACCGGCGAAGCGGCATCATTCCGCGCATGCTTCACGTCCGCTTCATTCTATCCTTCGACCTGTTGCGGGCATCCGAGTCGGCCTTTGGCAACGTCTATTGCTGTCCCGGAGCGCTCACCGCGCTGCGTGCCGATGCCGTCCGCCGCGTGTTGCCGCGCTGGCTCGATCAGCAGTTTCTCGGCGTGCGCTGCACCTTCGGCGAAGATCGGGCGATGACCAACCTGCTGTTCATGGAAGGCTACGACGCCGTCTACCAGCAGAACGCGGTCGTTCACACCGAAGTCCCCGAAGGCTTCCCTAAACTGTGCAAGATGTTCCTGCGCTGGGATCGCAGCTACGTGCGCGAGGAGTTTCAGTACCTGCGCACGATAGTATGGCGCCGGCCGCTGCGGACCCGCATCGCCACGCTGCTCGACCGCATCGTTGCCAATTTCCGCTACCCGGTGATTTACGCATCGCTGGCGGCGCTCCCATTCATGATCTGGAACGAACCGACGATGTTTCCGCGCCTGATGCTGGCGATGGGACTCGGTGCGTCAATCAGCACGTTCCACTATCTGCGCAGCGAGCGGTCGTTCGAGTATTTCTACGCCATTCTGTACTCGTACTTCTGGCTGTTCACGCTGTTCTGGATTTTCCCGTACGCGCTGATGACGGCGCGGGCGCGCTCCTGGATGACGCGCTAGCAAGCCAGGACAACAGGCGAGCTTTGGCGCCGCGGCAGGGTCAGGTGGCCCGCCGCGGCGTCGCCATTTCTGCTGAGGCGCAGCCTTGTCCGCAGAGGCGCAATATTCCCACGCGTCAGCCGGCGGCGTAGCATCGGCGCGGAAGCGCCATCATGGAGATGACTATGCTGTTGGATCATCGCACCTATACGCTGCGCCCGGGCACGCTGCGCAAGCAGCTCGAGCTATATGAGCAATACGGCTTCGGCCCGCAAAAACGTTTTTTTGGCGAGCCGCTGGCGTGGCTCGTCCCCGAGACCGGCGACGTCAACAGCTTTGTCCATATCTGGGTTTATGACGACTTCGCCGACCGCGCCAAGAAGCGGACGGCCTTGTTCAAGGATCCGGAGTGGCACGTCTACCTGGAGAAGAATGCGGCAGCCGGCTATCTGATCAAGCAGGAAAGCAAGCTGATGTCGCCCGCGCCATTCGCGCCGATCAAGCGGTGAGGCCGCCTGCTACCGACCGCCGAAGCTCGCTGCAAAATCGTGTTACGCCGTTCGGAGAGCTCGCCGCGGTACCTTCGCGCGGCCTGTTCACGGGCAACCGAGGTGGCCATTTCCACACCGATGCGAGAACGCTGACCGGCCGCCGCTGGGCGTCGCGGCAATGGATTTGCTGCCTGCTCGAATTCAAAGGCCGCCAGCGTGAGGTCTGGGGACGCTCTTACACCGAATTGTTTTTTCTCGATGAGCCGACGGCGCTCGCCGCCGGTCACCGACCGTGCTTCGAGTGCCGGCGCGCAGATGCGATGACATTTGCCGAGAAATGGCGGGATGCAGGCGGATTGCGCGCGCGACCACACGCGGATGAAATGGACGACGTTCTCCATCGCGAACGCCTGCAAGGACGCGAAAAACGTCTATGCCGCAGCAACATCGACACGGTGCCTGACGGTGCATTCGTGGCGCTGGAGGAGGGAGCCTTCGCGGTGCGCGTCGATACCCTCTTGCGCTGGACGCCGGATGGCTACCAGGAGCGGCGGCGGCGGCCGCGCGGCGTCGCGGTCGATGTGCTCACGCCTCCTGCGATTCTTGCGGTGCTGTCTGCCGGCTACCATCCGCACTGGCATCCCAGTGCGGACGACGCGCCATGAATCACACAACTCGCGGCCAGCAAGGAGCGAATTCAAATCCGTTCCACTAGCCGCGAAACGCCGCCTTGATTGCGTCGACGCCTTGGCCGGACTTCGCGGCGGCGATAATTCTCGCTTCCTGTTTCATCAGTCCGTCGAGCGCGTCGCGCATCGGGTCGATCTTGTCGACCGGCACAATCACCGCGCCGTGCCGGTCAGCGTGGATGAGATCGCCGGATTTCGTCGACATGCCATGAATCGTGACCGGAATGCCAAAATCGACCACATGCACATAAGCGTGCGACGGGCCGACCGAGCCGGCGAGCATCTGGAAGTCGAGCGCCACTGCCGGAATGTCGCGCACTGAACCGTTGGTCACGGTACCGAGACAGCCGAGCGCCTTGTGGACGTTGGTCTGTACTTCGCCCCAGAAGGCGCCATAACCGGCCGGCTCGTCGAGATCCTGGATCAGCACCACGCTCGGCTGCGGCGCGGCACCGACATAGTCGAGGTAATCCATGCGCTTTTGCATGTAGCTCGCGCCGCTGACCGCATCGCGGGCGCGAATCGTAACGGTCTTGGCGAAACCCACCATCGGCGCCAGATCGGGAAACGGACAATGCAGATGCGCCACCGTGTAACCCGCGCCGCGCCGCTCGGGAGCGACAATCTCGATCAGGTTGCACACGGTCGGCGTATCGATCGACCGCAGAAATGCGAACTGGCTCTCCGTCACCATGACCTTCCCCTCACTGGTAAAATCCGCTCAACGTCCCCACGCGGTCGCGACGATCGCGCCGATGACGATCTGCATGGCGACGATCATTGCGACGCAGCCGCCCCAACCGGCGAAAGTCCAGGCAATGCCGCCAAGAAACGCGCCGGCGCTGCCGCCCACGTAATATGCGGTCCCGTAAAGACCTACCGCCGACGAGCGTCCCTCCTTGGCGGTCATGGCCACATAGCCGGTCGAGATCGCCTGACATACCATGCCGCAGATCGCGCACAGCGTCAGCCCCGTCATGATCACGCTGATCGGTCCCGCCAGCAACAGCAGCGCGCCGATAATCCATAGCGCGATGACGCCGAGCACGAACGGCCGGCGGCCAAACAGCGCGATGGCCCGCCCGACCCACGGCACGATCGGGCTCGAGGCCAGGTAGGTGAAGAACAGCGCGCCAAGGAGTGTCGGCGAGAACAGATAGGGCGGCGCGGCGAGGTGGAAGCTCACATAGGTGAAGGTCGCAATGAAATTGAACAGCACGCCGAAGCCGATTGCGTAGGTCGCGATGAGCTGCGGATCGCGCAGATGGCGGAGCATCTGCCGCAGCGAGGAGAGAAATCCGCCTTCGCGCACGAAGTTGCGCTCAGGCGGCAGCATCCGTGCGACGATGATTGCGGTCACAAGCGTGAGCAGCGCCACGACACTGAAAGCGAGGCGCCAGCCGATCAGGTCGGTGAGCACCCCGGGGATGAAACGCCCACAGAAGCCGCCGATGCTGGTGCCGGAAATGTAGAGTCCGGCAACGCGCGGGACGTCGGCGGGCGGCCACTCGTCGCCGATATAGGCAACGGCGACCGTGAAGATCGGCGGTAGCAGCAGTCCCTCGACAAAGCGCCAAAACACGAAGGCCGGGATACTGTTGACGAGCGTCATCAGCAGCGTCGGCACCACGACCGCGAACATGGCGGCGGTGATGAGACGCTTTCTGCCGAGCACGTCGGCGAGCACGCCGGTGAATGGCGCGGTCAGCGCGATCGCTCCGGTGCCCGCCGTCATCAGCCAGGAAACCTCGCTCGCGCTGACGCCAAATTCGGCCGCGAGATCGGGCAGCAGCGCCTGGACGTTGTAGAGATTGACGAAGGCGCAGAAGCCGGCCGTTGCGATGGCCAGACTGCGGGTATCGAAGGACATGCCGCTATTATGGGCGATGCGACGGGCGAAAGCACTCCGCCCTCGCTGCCTGCGCGGTAGCCATTGCTGGTGACAGCGGACCGACGATTACAGTTGCAGGATCGAGTCGAAATCCCAGGCCGAATTGGCCGGATTTTCACCAATCCGGATCGTCTTATCGTCGAGGAACCGGTAGGGCGGTACCGGCAGATTGTACGGCGCCGGCACGCCGCTATAGACGCGGCCGGCGGCATCGTATTTCGAGCCATGGCAGGGGCAGAAATAGCCGCCGATCCAATTGGCGACCGGCGTGGTCTGGCTCGCCGCCGGGTAGAACAGCGGGATACAGCCGAGATGCGTGCAGATGCCGACGAGCACGCCGTATTCCGGCTTGATCGAACGGTGCCAATTGGTGGCGTAGGGCGCCTGCTGTCCATTCTCTGAATTCGCGTCGGCCAAGAGTGCGGTGTCTTGCGCGCTCTGCAGCATCTGCAGGGCCTGCTTGGAGCGGTGGTAAATCCAGATCGGCCGCTCGCGCCAGCGCACCATGATCTGGGAGCCTTCCTCGATCTTGCTCACGTCCACATCGACCGGGCCGCCCGCCGCCAGTGTCGAGGCATCGGGGTTCATCTGCTGAATCAGCGGGACCAAAGTGGCGACGGCACCGACAGCGCCGACCATGCCGGTTGCGATGTAGAGGAAATCGCGCCGCGAGGGGGCTTCCGGATGCTCGAATGTGGAGGATGCGCTATTCGCCATTTCCAGGCCTTCTTTCGCTGATGACCGAGTCTCGGAGGGGCTTACTTTAAGGGTGTACTTGGAGACTCTTGGCGGCTTTATGTCGGCAGCGGAACGCTTCGTCAATCCAGCGCCGCGCGGGCCGTTGCCGCAGTCTCCTCAGGCGTACCGGAGGCATCGATCAGCCGCCAATCGAGCGAACCCAGGTCGTAGTTTTCCTGCGCCCGGGCCACGTCCGCCGTAGCATCGGAGGCATCGCTCCGGCGTGCGCCAACCCGCGCCAGCCGGGCCTGCAGATTCGCGGTGAGAAACAGCCCGTGCAGGGGAACTCCGGCTGCTTTCGCGGCTGCCGCCAACTCCGCGCGCTCAACCGGTTGGGCGAACACCGCGTCGGCGATGACCCCATGGCGGGCGGCCACAATGCGGCGTGCCTTGTCAGCGAGCATCGCATAGATGCGCGCGTTGACCGCGGCGGTATAAGCCTGTTCCGGCAGCCTTTCGGTCTCGCCGATGCCGAACAGTGCCTTACGCTCGACGTCCGAGCGCACGATCACGGCGCCGGGCATCGGTCCGATCCCTGGCGCAAGCATGCGCGCAAGCCGCGTTTTGCCGGTGCCTGAAAGGCCGCCGACGGCGACGAAGGCCGGCTGCGCTGGAGCGATGGCCCATTTGGCGAAATCGAAATAGGCCTGTGCCGACTTGGCGATGGCCGGGCGGTCAGCGGCAGCGGCTCGGTCCATCCGCGCCGCTGTGACCATGGCGCGGATGCACGCCCGTATCGTGAGAAAGAGCGGCAACGCTGCGAGCCCGTCGAGGTCCTCGGTGCGGCGGGATTCGTTGAGATACCGGTTAAAGACGATGTTCGCCGCCACCGCCAATCTGCGTTCGAGCAGGTCCATAAGCAGGAAGGCGAGATCGTAGAGCACGTCGCCAGACGCGATGATGTCGGAGAATTCGATCGCGTCGAACAGCACCGGTTTGCCGTGGATCAGCGCGATGTTGCCGAGGTGAAGGTCGCCGTGAATGCGGCGGATGAGGCCACGCCGGCCGCGTTCTTGCAGCAAGGGAACAATGCGGTCATAGGCCGCGCGGGTATCGCACGCGAGCGCGTCGACTTCGATGCGTGGAAAGACTTGCGAGCGTTCGCGGAATGCGGTGGCGTGCTCGTCGATGTAGGAGCCGAGCGCGGCGATCCAGGGTTTCGGTTCGACAGGCTGGGCACGCGCATGCGCTGCGGCGACGGCGTGGCCGAGGGAGTCGGCGAGGGCGTCGTCGATTTCACCTGCCAGGTGGTCGAGCGTGCGCTGTTCATCGAACCGCTGCATCTCGACCGCCCATTCGACGGGCGGACCGTCCCCGCCGATCGCGAGGGCGCCGTTGGCCTGTCGCGTAATGGCGACCACGCGGCGGTAGATTTCCGGCGCATAGGGCGCATTGACCGCAAGCTCGGCCTCACAGGCCGCTTTGCGCTTATCGAGCGTCGAATAGTCGAGAAATGGAAAGCGCACCGCGCGCTTGATTTTCAGCACACGATCGCCGGCGAGAAACACCGAGGCAGCGTGCGTGTCGATGCGCTTGACCGCATGCCCGCTGTGAGTCGCGGGTTCAGCCAGAAAGGCCAGCACCTCGTCCTGACGGTCGGTTACATCGTTCAAGCGTGGGTCCTCACGGCTTGCCCCGCGGTCATACGCCTAGGCGGGTTCACGGCCTTCCCGAACTTGCGCTATTCATACGCCAATCGAACGCCGAGGAGATGCCCCATGCGCGCCAAGGACAACATGCGCACCGCCGCCGAAGTTCTGGTCGACCAGTTAGTCGTGCATGGCGTGCAGCACGTGTTCTGCGTGCCCGGTGAGAGCTATCTCGCCGTGCTTGATGCCTTTCATGACAGCCCACTCAACGTTACCGTCTGCCGGCAGGAAGGCGGCGCCTGCATGATGGCGGAAGCGGTCGGCAAGGTCACCGGCCGCCCCGGGGTGTGCTTCGTCACCCGCGGTCCCGGCGCCACCAATGCTTCGCCGGGCATCCATATCGCGCGGCAGGACTCGACGCCTTTGGTGATGTTCGTCGGCCAGATCGGGCGCGACATGCGCGAGCGCGAGGCGTTTCAGGAACTCGACTATCGCGCCGTGTTCGGCTCGATGACCAAGTGGACCACCGAGATCGACGACCCGGCGCGCGTACCGGAGATTGTATCGCGCGCCTTCCATACCGCGGCCAACGGCCGGCCGGGACCGGTGGTCGTCGCCATTCCCGAAGACATGCTGACGGAGCGGGTCGCCGTCGCGGACGCGCCGGCGTTTGCGCTGATCGAGACGTCGCCCGGTCCTGCCGAGATGGCGAAGTTCGCCGACATGCTGTCGGCGGCCCGCGCGCCGATCATGCTGCTCGGCGGCAGCCGCTGGTCGCAGGCGGCCTCTGATGCCGTCGCCCGCTTTGCGCAGAAGCACGCGCTGCCGGTCGCCACGACCTTTCGCCGCGCGCATTTATTCGACGCGCTGCATCCCTGTTACGCCGGCGATCTCGGCATCGGTCCGAATCCGAAACTGATCGAGCGAATCAAGGGCGCCGACCTGGTCGTCCTGGTCGGCGGCCGGCTCGGTGAACTGCCGTCGCAGAGTTACACGCTGTTCGACATTCCACGCCCGCAGGTGCCGTTCGTCCACGTCCACCCCGGCGCCGAAGAACTCGGCCGCGTCTACAGCCCCAATCTCGCCATCCATGCGACGCCGACCGCATTCGCCGCGGCGCTGGAAAAGCTCGACCTGCAGCGTCCGGTCCGCGGCGACGCGGAGCCCGCGCACGCCGATTATCTGGCGTGGACCGAAAAGCCGACCGAGCAGCCCGGCGCGGTCAATTTCGGCGCGGTGATGGTCTGGCTGCGCGACAATCTTCCGTCCGACGCCATCATCTGCAACGGCGCCGGCAACTACGCGTCGTGGATTCATCGCTTCCTGCGCATGCGCCGTTTCGGCCAGCACGTGGCGCCGACCGCGGGCTCGATGGGTTTCGGCGTACCGGCCGCCGTCGCCATGAAGCGGCTTCATCCCGAGCGGCCGGTCGTGTGCATCGCAGGCGACGGCGACTTTCTGATGAATGGTCAGGAGTTCGCCACCGCCGTTCAGTACGATCTGCCGTTCATCACCATTATCAGCGACAACGGTATCTACGGCACTATCCGCATGCACCAGGAGCGTGAATATCCCGGTCGCGTTTCGGCGACGCAATTGCGCAATCCGGACTTTGCCGCGTATGCGCGCGCGTTCGGCGGCTTCGGCGTTTCGGTCGAGCGAACCGAGGATTTTCCGGCGGCGTTCAAGGAGGCGCAGGCATCGGGCAAGCCGGCGATCATTCGCCTGAAAATCGATCCCGAGGCCATCACGCCAGGGACGACGCTGGCCAAGATTCGGGCCAAATCGCTGGCGGACAAAAATCGCTGACCGGGCGTCTTGCCGATGCCTCGTGCCGTTCCCAGCTATCGGCGTGAGAACCGGCTGAGCGATGCGGCTCGGCGCGGTAAGAGTATGGAGGTCGCACCGATGAAAGCGATTTTAGGCGCTCTCGCATTGTCTTCGGCCATCGCGCTCACCGCCGCTCCGGCCGACGCCAAGGGCTGTATCAAAGGCGCCATTGTCGGCGCTGTGGCCGGCCATTACGCGCACCACCACGCGCTGATCGGAGCCGCCGCCGGCTGTGTGGTTGGCCGCCACATGGCGAAGAAGCACGCTGCGGATCAACGAGGGCAGGGCGCGACACAAGACCAAGCTCCAACCCCAGACCCGAACAAAGATATGAAGGATTGAGCGGTCTAGATCCGGGAGCCGTCTCTCGCGCGGCCTTAACGGGAACGGGCTACTCCGCCTTGATGCCGGCGGCCTTGATGATCGGCCACCATTTTTCCACTTCGGACTTCTGGAAGGCGTAGAGCGCCTCGGGCGTCTGTTGCTCGCGGGGATAGATTTCCTGGGCAAGATCGGTGAGCCGCTTGCGCGTCTTCGGGTCGGCGAGCGAGGCGACCGCAGCGGCGTTCAGCTTGGTGATGAAGTCCTTCGGCGTGCCCTTAGGCGCCCACATCGCGTGCCAGAAGTAGAAATAGTAGCCGGGCATGCCGGCTTCGTCCGTGGTCGGAATGTCGGGCGCAATGGCGATGCGGTTCTTCGACGTGACCGCGTAGGCCTTGAGTGCCCCCGATTTCACATGCGGCAGCGATACGGCCGGCGTATCGAGCTGGATGTCGGTGATGCCGGCAAGCAGATCGTTGGTCGCGAGCCCGGCGCTGCGATACGCCACCATCTGCCAGTGCAAGCCCAGCATGTTCTCCATCAGGACCCCGGCGACGTGACTTGGGGTGCCGACACCGGAGGTCCCCATGGTGGTTTTATCGCCGTTGGCTTTGAGCCATGCGACCAGTTCCTTCAGATTGTTGGCCGGCATGGTCTTGCGTGCGTCGATCAGGAACGGCTGTGTGGCGACGAGCGCGATCGGCTGGAAATCGTTGAGTAGATCGAACGGCAGCTTGTAGATCGCGCCATTGGCGACGTTGGTTCCCCACATGCCCCAGAGAATTGTGTAGCCGTCGGGCGCGGAGCGTTCGGCGCGGGTGACCCCGATAGTGCCGCCGGCGCCCGAGACATTCTCGACGACGATCGGCTGGCCGAGCCGCGCGCTCATGGCCTGGGCCATGATGCGACCGAGTACGTCCGTAGAGCCCCCCGGCGCGAGCGGGACGATCATGGTGATCGGGTGGGACGGATAGTTATCCGCCTTCGCCGGAACTGCGGCGGCAAGAGCAAGGGTGAGGCCGACCGCGATGCCAGCAGCGACCGTGGATTGACCGATCATGAGCGCGTCCTCCCAGCGAAGCATTTTTTTCAGGCTCACTCTTAGCAGAGGCGGTCCTCGCGACTAGAGGGGCGCGACAATTGCCGCAGAAGAGCGCGTTGCGGCTCGGACTGAATCGTGGTTCAGTTGTTCGCTGATACAGCGATTCTTTTCTTCGGCTAGCAATGCCCTATCGCCGCACTGAGAATGTCAGCCGCCGGCTCGCAGCGCGGCACGCGGCGATCATCGCAGCGGCGCGGCAAGTGGCGAGCGAAGGCGGCATGGCGGCGGTGCAGATCGCGCCGGTGGCAGATCGCGCCGGCGTCGCGGCCGGGACGGTCTACCGTTATTTTCCGGCCAAGGCGGATCTGGTTGCGACACTGATTGCTCAAATATCGGAGCGCGAGATCGCCGTTTTGCGCCGCGCCGCTGCAGCAGCGCCCGGCCCGCTGTCTGCGATTGCCGCGGCGATCACGACGTTTGCGGCGCGGGCGCTGCGCCATCGCCGTCTCGCTTTCGGGGTGATCGCCGAGCCGATCGACGCTGAGCTTGAACCGGCACGGCTGTCGTTTCGGCGCGCGCTCGCCGGCGAATTTGCCGCGCTGATCACGGCTGCGGTCGCAGGCCGGCACCTGCCAGAGCAAAATGCCGCGCTCTCGGCGGCGGCGCTGCTTGGCCTGATGGTCGAAGGGCTCGTTGGTCCGCTCGCACCAGACGCTGCCGGGCGTGAGCGGGAGATCGTGCCATCGCTCACGCTGCTCGCGCTGCGTGCGCTCGGTGTTGCCGATGCGCGGGCGCGCGGTCTCGTCGTGCAGATCGCGGTTCCGATGGAGCAGTAAAGCAGTGATCAGTGCGACATCAGCACGGGGGCCGTCATCGATTGCAAGATGCTGTGCGTGACGCCGCCAAGCACGAACTCACGCAGCCGCGAATGGCCGTAACCGCCCATGACGATGAAATCAGCGCTGAAATCGGCGGCATGCGACAGAAGCGCGTCGGCAACGTCGATGCTGCCTTCACTGATGCGCTTGATGTCGACCTTCAAGCCGTGGCGCGCGAGATGCTGTCCCATGTCGGCGCCGGGAATTTCGTCTTTCTTGCCGCGTTCGTTGGCGATGATCACCACTTCGACGAGCCCGGCGCGCTCCAAGAGCGGCATGGCATCGGCGATGGCGCGTGCCGCCTGACGGCTGCCGTCCCAGCACGCCATGACGCGATCGAGCTTGAGCGGCGCCTTCTGAATGTACGGCACTAAGATCACCGGCCGTCCGGACTCGAACAGTGCGCTTTCGGCGATCAGTTCTTCCACGGCGCCCTTTTTCGGCTCGGCCTGGCCGACGATCGCGAGATCGAAACGGCGGGCGATTTGCCCGAATTGCTCGCCGGCGCCGGCAAAGCTTGCCGCCAGCATGATCGGCTCGGCGGTGACGCCGGCGCGGTCCGCTGCCCCCGAAAAGCGGCCGATCGCAGCCTTCGCTGCGTCCTCGCTGTCGCGCTGCTGCGTTTCGATCACCTCGGGCGGGATGTAGCCGGTGGAGGCGACCGGAACGATCGGGTCATAGGCGAACGCGATGCCGGTGATGTGCGCGTCCAGAGCGGCCGCGACCGAGACGGCATAATCGCCGGCATAGCTGCCGCCCTCAGCAACGCTGAGATTGACAACGATATCCTTGATGATCATGGCGGTACTCCCTTGTGCCGGCCGTCTTATGTCGCCTCTTTAGCAAACTATACACCGCCCGAATTGAGCCAGATCAAGCGTGTAACGGCACGCTATTTCTTCTTGTTGCCGTCGGCGTCGAATTGGCTGAGGTAGGCCCACAGGTCCTTGATCTTTTGATCCTTGTCCGGACCGCTGATGCCGGCGAACATCATATTGATGTTCGGGATCATGGCCGCCGGATTGGCGATATACTGCGTGAACGTGGCCTCGTTCCAGACGACCGGCCCCTTGCTGGCGGGCGTGCCAGTCTTTCCGGCTGCGATCATGGCGGCAGAGTAGGGGAAGTCGGGCAGGCTGCCGGCCTTGCGGCCATCAAGACCGTTAAGCGGGGGCCCCAGCATATTGACGGCATCCGGGCCGACCTGGTGACAAGGCCGGCAGACGTTGAACGCCTTTTCGCCGTTGGCGGCATCCTGCGCGAATGCGGTGCCGAGCGAGGCAAGAAGCGTAGCGGCCACGATGAATACGTGTCTCATTCCGGAGTTTCTCCCCTGAGGATTCTTTGGCATATGGACGAATGCGCGCTCGCGCTAAGTCTGGCCGCCGCCCCCGGCGACATTATCCCGGCGATAGGGCCGTTCAAGCCGGGTGGTCGCAGCGTGTCAACGCCTGAATCGCGCTATAATGGCTGAGATAGCAGGAAGCGATCGGAGATCGGCGACATGCCAGTGGCGATGCCGCAAGCTGACGATACGGTGCTCAGGCGCCGCGCCGAGATCGTTGCGGCGCTTTCGCGCATCGTCCCTGACGAGGGCGTCATCGCGTCCGAGGAGGGGATGCGGCCGTTCGAGAGCGACGGGCTCACCGCCTATCGCCAACTCCCGATGGTGGTCGTGCTGCCCGAGACGACCGCGCAGGTCGCGGCCGTGCTCGGCTACTGCCATCGCGAGGGCGTGCGGGTCGTGCCACGCGGGGCGGGGACCTCGCTGTCGGGCGGCGCGTTACCGCTCGGCGACGGCGTGCTGCTCGGCATGGCCAAATTCAAACACATCCGCGAGATCGACTTCGACAACCGTGTTGCGGTGGTCGAACCCGGCGTGACCAACCTGGCGGTGTCACAAGCGGTCGAACACGCGGGCTTCTACTACGCGCCAGACCCATCCTCGCAGATCGCCTGCACCATCGGCGGCAACGTTGCGGAAAATTCCGGCGGTGTGCATTGCCTCAAATACGGCGTCACCACCAACAACGTGCTTGGGTGCGAACTGGTGCTGATCACCGGCGAAATTTTGCGGCTCGGTGGCAAGCATCTCGATGCCGCGGGCTATGATCTGCTCGGCATCGTCACCGGCTCGGAGGGCTTGCTCGGCGTTGTCACCGAAGTCACCGTGCGCATTCTGAAGAAACCGCAGACCGCGCGCGCCGCGCTGATCGGATTTCCAAGTTCGGAAGACGGCGGCGCCTGCGTCGCCCGCATCATCGGCTCCGGCATAATTCCGGGCGGCATGGAGATGATGGACGGCCCCGCCATCAAGGCGGCCGAGGATTTCGTTCATGCCGGTTATCCGCTCGACGTCGAAGCCCTGCTGATCGTCGAATTGGACGGGCCGCCCGCCGAGGTCGATCACCTGCTCGACCGCGTGCAACAGATCGCGCGCGACTGCCGCGCTGTGACCTGCCGCGTGTCGAATTCCGAGGAAGAGCGGCTATTGTTCTGGGCCGGCCGCAAGGCGGCGTTCCCGGCGGTCGGGCGCATCTCACCGGATTATTACTGCATGGACGGCACCATTCCGCGCGCCAAGCTGCCGCTGGTGCTCAAGCGCATGCAGGAACTGTCGCAAAAGTACGATCTGCGCGTCGCCAACGTGTTCCATGCCGGCGACGGCAATCTGCATCCGTTGATTCTGTACGACGCTAACAAGCCCGGCGAACTCGAACGCGCCGAGCAATTCGGCGCCGACATTCTGCTGCTCTGCGTTGAGGTCGGCGGGGTGCTCACCGGCGAGCACGGCGTCGGCGTCGAAAAGCGCGACCTGATGCCGGCGATGTTCAACGAAGCCGATCTCAACCAGCAGCAGCGGCTTAAATGCGCGTTCGACGACAAGAGTCTGCTCAATCCGGGCAAGGTATTCCCGACCTTGCACCGCTGCGCCGAACTCGGCCGCTTGCACGTCCATGCGGGGCGCGTGGCTTTTCCCGATCTGCCGCGATTTTGATAGCTCGCCACCGGACGGGACGTCTGCCCAAACAAGGTTCGCAATGCAATTCGGTCTTTTCTGTTCAGCGCAAGCCAGCAACCGCGATCTGCCGGCCGAGACCGGCCAGGGCTTTCGTGACTATCTCGATTTCAATATCGCGGCCGAGGCGCTCGGCTTCAGGTCGAGCTTCCTGGTCGAGCACCATTTTACCGGCTGGAATCAGGTTTCTTCGACCTTGATGCTGCTGATGGCGCTCGCCATGCGCACCAAGACGCTGCGGCTCGGCTCGGCCGTGATGGTGCTGCCGTGGCACAATCCGGTGCTGCTGGCCGAGCAGGCGGCAACGCTCGATCTCGTCTCCGGCGGCCGCTTCGATTTCGGCATCGGCAAGGGCTACAGGCACAGTGAATTTCACGGCTTTCAGATCGCGCCCGACGAGGCCGAGGCGCGGTTTGACGAAGCCGTCGCGCTCATGACGCGCGCCTTTACGACGCGCCAGCGGTTTTCGCATCACGGGCGCTTCTGGCATTTCGAGGACATCGTCGTCGAGCCGCCGCCGGCGCAGAAACCGCAGCCGCCATTCTGGGTCGCCGCCGCCAGCGCACCGTCGATCCGCCGCGCCGCGGCGCGTGGATTTAATCTGATCCTGGATCAGTACGCCTCGCCGGCGCAGATCGCCGAGCGCATCGGGCTCTATAAGGACGAGCGCGCCCGCAACGGGCTTGCGTTCGATCCGGCGCAGATCGCGGTGGCGCGGCAGCTCTATGTCGCCGTCGACGCGGCCGACAAACAGGCGGCTCTGGTGCGGCAGGCGGCCTACACAAAGCGCACGGTCGATGTTTCGCAAGCGCCAGGCCGCGCCGGCGGCTCGCATGTGCTGGCCTATTCGGACAAGGCCGGCGGCACCGAGGAGCACGCGCTTTATGGCACGCCGGACGAAATCGGCACGAGCCTTGAACAGTTGCGCCGTGCCGGCGCCGACTATGTCCTGCTCACGGTCTCCGGCGGCATCGAGCAGCTCAACCGCTTCGCGCGCGACATCATGCCGGCTTTTGCAAGCGCCGCGCCCGCCGCCAACGCCGCCGAATAGGACGCGCTCACCGCAGCACAGAGCGCCGCCGCGCGAATGGCGCGGGGCCGCCAGAGCGTGTATGTTGAAACCAACGAGAAACGCCGCATGAAAAGAGACTGCCCCATGGCAAAATTCATCATTCAGCCGCACGGTCGCCTGCAGGAGTGGATCGCCGATGCGAATGGCTATTTTGGCGATGCCGGCCTCGATTATGAGTTTGTCCGCGGCCCGTCAGCCGATACGCGAAAGCGCGTCGATGCCGCCGGCAAGGTGACCGATCTTTTGTCTGGCGCATTCGAGTCCTACGAGAAAGGCGGCGGCAATAAAGGCGAGGGCGTCAAATCCGACATTTCTTGTGCTTGCCACTGGGCGGTCAGCCGGGCCTCGGCGCAGCATGTCGGCACGATGTGGGGCAAGTCCTATGTGGTCACGCCGGGTGGCATCATGGTCCCGCCGGAATCCCCGATCACGACGCCAGAACAACTCGCCGGGCAGGAGATCGCAGTCGGCTATCATTCGGGTAGCCATTTTACCACGGTGCAATCGCTCGAGCCCATCCTGCCGAAGGATCAGATCAAGCTTCGCTTCGGCGGCTCGATCTGGGCGCGGGTTGATATCGCGGTCGGGCGTGATCTGCCGGCGGTCAGCGCCTGGGGACTGACGTTTCAGTTCCTCGAACAATTGGGTTTCCGCAAG
The DNA here is from genome assembly GCA_035546235.1 of Xanthobacteraceae bacterium. Lineage (GTDB taxonomy): Bacteria > Pseudomonadota > Alphaproteobacteria > Rhizobiales > Xanthobacteraceae > BOG-931. The sequence goes on from DASZWK010000176.1 coordinate 59,382, forward strand.
GTCGTCGATACCTCATTCATGATCGCCTTCATGTTTCCCGCAGGCGTCGCGGCCGGCGATGTCGAGAAATACATGAGCGGGCTGCAACGGGCGCAAACCGATCTGGATATCGCGCCGGAGAAATATCGCCACTTCTATCGTAACGAGATTCCGGATCGCTATAAGGCATTGGTCGACGTGCGGCGTTTTTCACCGGGCGAGCGCATCGTGTTTCAGCCTTATACGGCGGAGATGTACGCGCGGACGCAGGCCTGGATCGAGGAACGTGGCATTTTCGAAGGACCGCCACCGACCGTCGATTACGCGACATCCGTTGCGGCGTAGCACCGAGGCGGACTTCCAGGCGAGGGGCTTCGATGTCCGCCGATCACCTCAAACCGCGCGAAGCCGCCGAGGTCGAGCAGGCGATTCAGTGGGCGCTCGCCGGCGGCAAGACGCTTGAGGTGGTCGGACGCGGCAGCAAGCGGGCGATCGGGCGCGCGGCGCAATGGGATGCCACGCTCGATCTGTCCGGGCTGTCTGGCGTGACGTTGTACGAGCCGGAGGAATTGGTGCTGTCGGCCAAGGCCGGCACCCCGCTTGCCGAGATCGAAGCGCTCGTCGCCGGCAGCCGGCAGGAGCTCGCCTTTGAGCCGATGGACTACGGACCCGTCCTTGGTGTCGCGCCCGGCGCCGGCACCATCGGCGGGGCAATCGCGGCGAATCTCTCCGGTCCGCGACGCATTAAGGCGGGTGCCGCGCGGGACCATTTTCTCGGCGTCATGGCGGTCTCGGGACGCGGCGAAACGTTCAAGTCCGGCGGCCGCGTCGTCAAGAACGTGACGGGTTACGATCTCTGCAAGCTGTTGGCCGGCTCCTGGGGCACGCTGGCGGCGATGACCGATGTGACGGTCAAAACACTGCCGCGGGCCGAGACCGAGGAGACTGTCCTTGTCCTCAAACTCGACGATGCCGCCGCCGGCAAAGCGATGGCGGCCGCGACAGGCTCGTTTGCGGACGTCTCGGCGGCCGCTCATCTGCCTGCGGCCGCGGCGTCGCGGATCGCCGAGGCGGCGAGTGCCGGTGGTGGCGTCACCGCCTTCCGGCTCGAAGGCGTTGCCCCATCGGTGGCGCAGCGCAAGGGTGTATTGCAGACGGTGCTTGCGCCGTTCGGCGCTCTTGGCGCTCTTGGCGTGCTTGGCGAAGCGGCGTCGCGATCGTTGTGGCGAGCGATCCGTGACCTCGCGCCGTTTGCCGCGAGCGGCCCGGGCGGTCAGCGCGATCTATGGCGGCTTTCGACGGCGCCGACGCGCGGCGTTGAACTCGGCCGTGTTCTGACCAAGCAGGTGGATGCCGAACTCCTCTACGACTGGGCCGGCGGTCTCGTCTGGGCGGCATTGCCACCCGCGACGGATGCGCACGCGCCGCTGGTGCGGGCCGCGATAGGTGCGATGGGAGGCCATGCGACGCTCATTCGCGCGCCGGCGGCCGTTCGCGCCGCCGCGGAGGTATTCACGCCCGAGGAGCCCGCGGTTGCCGCATTGACGAAGCGGGTGCGCGAGAGCTTCGATCCCAACCGCGTTCTCAATCCCGGCCGCATGTGGGCGGGCGTGTAAAGAACGGGCAGGGCAGGGCGATGCAGACCTCGTTCACGCTGGCGCAGCTTACCGATCCCGACACTGCGGAGTCGGAAAAGATTCTACGCGCCTGCGTGCATTGCGGCTTTTGTACCGCGACTTGCCCGACCTACGTGCTCGACGGCAATGAGCTCGATTCGCCGCGCGGCCGCATCTACCTCATCAAGGACATGCTGGAGCACGACCGGCCGGCGACCGCCGAGGTGGTTCGGCATATCGATCGCTGCCTGTCTTGCCTGTCATGCATGACGACCTGTCCATCGGGTGTCCACTACATGCACCTGGTCGACCATGCCCGGGGCCATATCGAGCGCACCTATCGCCGGCCGTTCGGCGAGCGGCTGCTGCGCGGGATGCTGGCTTGGTTGATCCCGCATCCGCGCCGCTTCCGGCTTGCACTTTCGGCCGCACTGTTGGGCAAGCCATTCGCACCGCTGCTGGCCGCCTTCGGTCTCAAGCGCCTCGCCGCAATGCTCCGGCTTGCGCCCAACGCGTTGCCGGCTGGCCCCCTTGCGCCGCAAACCGTCGCGGCAGACGGGACGGCCAAGCGGGGTCGCGTGATCCTGTTGGCAGGCTGCGTCAACGACCTGCTGGCGCCTGAGATCAACGCCGCCACGATCCGCGTGCTGACGCGCCATGGCATTGAGGTGGTCGTGCCGCGGGGCGCGGGTTGCTGCGGCTCGCTCGTTCATCACATGGGGCGTGAACGCGAGGCGCTCGCGCAGGCGCGCGCCAACATCGACGCCTGGGACGCGATTGAGGGCGTCGACGCCATCGTGATCAACGCCTCGGGCTGCGGCACGACGGTCAAGGACTACGGATTCATGCTGCGCACCGATTCGGCCTATGCGGCCCGCGCGGCCCGCGTCGCGGGGCTCGCCAAGGACGTCAGCGAATACCTCGCGACGTTGCCGCTGAAGCCGGTCCCGCAGGCGGAAAGCCTGGTCGTCGCCTATCACGCAGCGTGTTCGCTGCAACACGGCCAGCGGGTCACGCGGCAACCGAAGGAGTTGCTCGGCCGTTTGGGCTTCAACGTGAAGGATGTGCCTGAGGGTCATCTTTGCTGCGGCTCGGCCGGCACATACAATATATTGCAGCCCGACATTGCGAGGAGGTTGCGCACGCGCAAAGTCGGGACTATCGAAAGATTGCGGCCTGACGTGATCGCGGCAGGCAATATCGGCTGCATCACACAGATCGCCGCGGGTACGGCACTGCCCATCGTTCACACTGTAGAGCTGATCGATTGGGCGACCGGGGGGCCATGCCCGCAGCGAGTTCGGGAGTGTTCGCCGCATTTGGCGGTGAGTCCCGCCGCAGCAGTGGGCTGAGCGGGTTTTGGCTTAGCCGCGTAGCGTAAGTCGGTTCAGCGCAATGCGGTCCCTGGCTGGGATCGCGTGGCTTCTCCACTCGCAGCCATGAACGGGAGGACGATTATGGCGAAGAAGGCGAAGAAGAAAGCGACCAAGAAGAAGGCCGCCAAGAAAAGGGCTGCACCCGCGCGCAAGAAGAAAACAATGAAAGCGGCGCCCAAGAAGGCGGCGAAGAAGAAAGCAGCACCCAAGAAGGTGGCAAAGAAGAAAGCGGCACCGAAGCGGAATGCTCCGGTGAAGAAGGCGCCCGCACCGATGCCCGTCGCGGCGCCCGCTCCCGCACCTGAGCCCGCTCCGTCCTGGCCGCCTCCGATGGGGTCCGGTATGGGCGGCGGCTCCAACTGACGGCGCGCCGCGGAACAATTTCCCCGGTTTCCTGTTGGTCGTGAAACGCCGCGGCAGAAGCGCCGCGGCGTTTGCGCCGTTTGGGCGCAGTGCGCAATTGGCCTCATTGCATCGCTGTGCCGGGCCAAATAGCATGGTCCCATATATGAACGGCCGGCGGTCCAACGCCGGTTCGAGGCTGGCCGGGTTCGGCCGTGTTGCCTGTAATCTTTCCTTCCGGGAGGTGCGTTATGCCGAGCTACAACATCCTGCTGATGGGCGCGTCGTATGGCTCGCTGCTGGCCTCGAAGCTGCTGTTCGGCGGCCATTCCATCCATCTGGTTTGCCTGCCGGCGGAAGCCGACCTGATTAACGCCGAAGGCTTCTCAGTCCGATTGCCGATACGCGGCCGCAAGGACCCGGTGCTGCTGGAATCGCGCAAGCTGCCCGGCAAGGTGACGGCCGGTCCGGCAACCGGCGTCGACCCGAAGCAGTATGACCTTGTTGGCCTGTGCATGCAGGAGCCGCAATACCGCTCCCCGGGCGTGCGCGAACTGCTCGACGCCGTCGCCAAATCCCGCGTGCCCTGCATGTCGATCATGAACATGCCGCCGCTGCCTTACGTCAAACGCATCCCGGGACTTGACTACAAGGCGCTGGAGCCCGCCTACACCGACCCGCGCGTCTGGGACAGCTTCGACCCGAAGACCATCACGCTCAACAGCCCCGATCCGCAGGCCATTCGGCCGCCGGACGGCAAGGCGAACGAGCTTCTGGTCACGTTGCCGACCAATTTCAAATGCGCGCGGTTCGAGGACGATAAGTCGACGCAGATTCTCCGCAACCTGCAGAACGATGTCGAAGCCGCGCGCTTCGATACGCCGGAGGGCAGGATCGAACTGCCGGTCAAGCTCAAGATCTATGATTCGATCTTTGTGCCACTCGCCAAGTGGGCGATGCTGCTGGCCGGCAATTACCGCTGCGTCACCAAGGACGGCATGCGCACTGCGCAAGAAGCGGTGTGGAGTGATGTCGAGACGTCGCGCTCGGTCTACAATTTCGTCTTCGACTTGTGCGTCAAGCTCGGCGCCAAGCCGGACGATCTGGTGCCATTCGAGAAATACGCCGCTGCCGCACAATCCCTGACCCGGCCGGCTTCCGCCGCGCGCGCCCTGCAGAACGGCGCGCCGTTCATCGAACGCGCCGACAAGCTCGTCCAGCTCATCGCCAGGCAGAAGGGCATGAGCAACGCGGCGATCGACGCGCAGGTGGCGTTGGTCGACTCCCGGCTCGACGCGAATCGCAGGAAAGCGGCCGCTTAAGCCACTATTTGACCTCGACGTCTTCCCAAAAGCCGAAGCGGTCCTTGACCTGAAGCATCTTCGGCTGCGGCGCCTCGTAGGACCATGCGGCGCGCGGGTGGCGCTTGCCGGCAACGACCACGTCGTAGAACTGGACGCCGTGCGGGCAGGCGCGGTCGTGATCGGTTTTTGCCGCCTTTTCCAGCAACTCCATGCGCACTGTTTCAGGCGGAAAGTATTGATAGCCTTGGCATTCAACGAGGTCGTTGCTCTGGGCGACTATCTGGCCATCGACGCTGGCTTGCATGATTCGATCTCCGGGTCATTTCGAGTTCAAGCCTGTGGATAATTCAAAGTGGCGGTAGCGCGATAGGTGAGCAAGTGTATCCCGCGCGCCACACTTGTGAACAAACAATTGCAAGCCCCTGCTAACCGCCCGGAATCGCACAAAAAAACGGCAGGTGCGCGAGATTTAATCTTGGCCGTTCGTGAATTGTTTTTGAAACTCCATCCCATCAGCGGCGCTTCGGGAGCGCAGCAAACAGGTCCGAACCGGGTTTTGGGGACATTGCCCGGTACGGACGGGGATAGGGGCAGAGCTCATGAAACGGATTGCTTACTCGTTGCTCGTTACCGCCAGTCTCGCCGCGCCGGCTTTCGCCGCCGATATGCCGGTGAAGGCGCCACCCGCGCCGGCGGCTCCCGCGTCGCAGTGGGACTGGGTCGTCACCACGGCGCTGATGAGCGACTATAATTTCCGCGGCATCACCCAGTCGAACCACAAGCCCTCGGTGCAGGGCGGCTTCGAGGTCCGCTACAATCCCACGAGCACTTTCCAGTTGTACGCCGGTACCTCGGGTGAGAGCATCGACTTCCCGAACAACGCGGCGGCCGAGATCGATCTGTACGGCGGTATTCGTCCGACCTTCGATAAGCTCGCACTCGATTTCGGTTTCTGGGAGTACTACTACCCGGGCGGCAATTGCTACAATGTGGCGGCGCTTTGCACGAGCCACTGGGGTGGCATCACCGGCACGCCGCCGACGCAGTTGAACGCGCTTGGCGGCAACGTGACCAAGGCTGACGATAGCTTCTGGGAAGTCTACGGCAAGGCGACGTATACCTTCAACGATCAGTGGGCCGCGGGCATCCAAGAGTGGTACTCGCCGTCGGTCGTCAACACCGGCGCCTGGGGCTGGTATACGGTCGGCAACGTGACCTTCACGGCGCCGTCCAACTGGTTCCAGAACGGTCTCGGCATGTATGTGTCCGGCGATCTCGGCTACTGGGATCTCGGCACCAGCGATGCCTTCTACGGCATGACCAAATACACCAGCTACGCCAACTGGGACGCGGGCGTCGGCTTTACATGGAAAGTGCTCACGCTTGACCTGCGCTACTACGATACCAACCTGAGTAAGTCAGAATGTAACGCCTTCACCAGCGCGCAGAATGCGACCTTCTCGCCCGGCAACATCACAGCACAAAACCCTAACGGCCTTGGGACCAATTGGTGCAGCGCCTGGTTCATCGCCAAACTCTCGGCCTCGATCGACTTCAACTCGAACCTCAAGTAAAGAGCGGTCAAGTCTCCAATCGGTGCCGGGCGGAAGCGGGAGCGCTTCCGCCCGATTTATTTTGTGACGTGGCTCCGCGCTTTTTTTGATCCCCTGAAGTTTGTGCAGCGCAATAGCGAACGGCGCCTCGCGTGCTTCGATAGTGCAGCGCAATAGGCGATAGCAGGCATCATTCTTCCCGCGATTTAAGTGGGCAGTCTAAAAACGCGCTTTATTCATAACCAGGGAGGGGGCATTCTTACAGGCACGTCCGGACAACGGACGGCGAAGACGCGACGCGGTTCCGCGCTGGGAGGGGCTGTCCATGTTCACGCAAATTCTCGATCCGACTGGAAATCTGTTTTTGACTTGGTTGGTCGCGCTGATTCCGGTCGTGTTGTTGCTTGTTCTGCTCGCCGGTTTTCGCATGTCGGCGTGGCTCGCCGTGCTGATCGCTTCGATCGTGACCTACGTGCTGGCCGTATGGGTCTGGAAGATGCCGATCCATGACGGCACGCTCGCTTATCTCTACGGTTCGGCGACCGGTGTCTGGAACGTCGACTGGATCACGTTCTGGGGCGTCATGCTGTTCAACACGCTGGTTGCGACCGGTGCATTCGACAAATTGCGGCGCTGGCTGGTGCAGCAAGGCACGCGCGACGTGCGCGTGCAGACAATCTTGTTCGCCTGGGCGTTCGGCGCACTGCTCGAAGGGCTGGTCGGCTTCGGCTATCCGTGGGCCTTCGTGGCGCCGATCCTGATCGCGATCGGCATCCCCGATCTCGACGCCATCCGGGTTGCGGCCATCGCCAACAACGCGCCGGTCTCCTACGGCGCGCTGGGTGCGCCGATTATCGCGCTCGCCACCGTGACCGCCGGGGTGTTCGGCATGAACTTCGTTCAGCTGTTGCCGATCTACTCGGCCTCGGTCGGCAAGATCGTTGCGATCCTGGCATTGCTGCCGCCGTGGATCCTGCTCTACCTCGTCTCCGGCCGAAAAGGCATGTGGTCGGCTTGGCCGCTCGCCATTGTCGGTTCGCTCGGCTACATCGCCGGGCAATTGCCGACCGCCGTCTATCTCGGACCGTATCTGCCGGACGTGATCGGCTCGATCGTGTGCTTCGTCGCGCTGTTGCTCCTGCTCAAAGTCTGGCGGCCGTCGCAAGTGCTTGCCTATGGCGGCGGACCGGCGACCGGTGACACGCGGGCGGAAGCGCACGGCTTGACTGGCAGCGAAATCGGGACGGCGTGGCTGCCGATCGCCGTCCTCGTCGTTGTCGTTGTGGCCTGGACCGGACCGTGGTCGCATCTGCCGTCCTATGTGGTGCTGCACTACGTCGTCTCCGCAACGTCGGCGATCAAGACCGGCGCGACCGCGACCACCATCAGCGCGGTGTTCAACTGGACGCCGTTCGTCGCCGGCACGGCGATTCTGGTGTCATGGATCATCACCGCACTGTTGCTGCGCGTCAGCGGCAGTCAGGTCCGCGAAATCTTCGCCAAGACCTGGTCGCAGATGTGGGGCGCCTGCCTGGTCGGCGTGTTCATCTTCGGCTTGGCGTACGTGTTCAACTATTCGGGCATGGCGGGCTCGCTCGCCAGCGCATTCTCCAAGATCGGCCCGGCCTTTATCGTCGTGGCGCCGATCCTGGGCTTCATCGGCGTGGCGCTGTCGGGCAGCAACACCTCGACCAACGCCATGTTCGGCGCGTTCCAGGCGCTGGTCGGCAAGCTGCTAGGCTTCCCCCTGCTGCTGCTGCCGACGCTCAACTCGGTGGGTGCCGAAATCGGCAAGCCGATCGCGCCGCAGACTGCGAGCGTCGGCGTGTCGACCACCAAGTTCGTGCGCAATGAGGGCGAAGTGATCCGCCACAATTTCGGCTGGTGCCTCTTCTTGCTGGGATACCTCGTCATCATTGGCGTCGCCTGTTATCTGTTCTTCCCGAACATCGCGGTGCTCGCCGTTCCGCATACCTAGCGAGCGGGCCGCCGTGTGACGATGGGGCCGCGTGAGCGGCCCCATTGCTTTTTGGGCGGCGTATTTTCGTGTTTCGTTATTTGTGGCAGCCGAGCGGCGAGGCTGGGCGATGGCGGGCTGGATTTTCCCGCTCCCGTTCGCTATTCGCTATGGCCATCCGTGATTTCATCATCGCCCCACTGGAGACGACGATGCCGTTGTTGCGCCGGCGTTCCGCCTTGTGTTTCGTGTTGGCCGTTCTTGCCGCCTCTTTCTTGCCTGCATTCGCGACCGAAAACTCGTTCCCGTTCGGAACCGCACTCGTGCTCGATACGCCGCCGCTGCCTGGGACCAAGCGCTTGCCGACGATCGAGATCGAGGAAAACGGCGAGGCGTCGTTCTATCTGTGGTGTGCCAGTGCCCGCGGCTCGGCCAATGTCGGCCAGGACACGATCAGCCTGACGCCGAAGACCGCGTTGCCGTCACAATGTACGCCCGACCAGATCAGCCGCGACGCCGATTTGCTGGCGCAGCTTTCGCAGATGACCGGCTGGCACCGCGAGGGCGACGAGGTCGATCTCACCGGCACCGCGACGCTGCACTTTCGCCTGATGACAAATTGACGGCCGGCGCGAAATCGACGCCGTGTGTCGCGCTCTGGCTGCACCGCATTGTCTTGCCAGCGAAATCGCGCGAAGCTAAGCATTGGATGCAATATTCGGCGCCTTCCTGAATACTGCCGGTCGGCGCGAGCGCGGCGCCGAAACCTGTCAAATCTGGGGCCAACGCAGTCGAGTCGATGGACGGAACATCCCTCTCCGAGATTGCCCTTGAGCCTCGCGCGGGAAGGCCCAAAGCGTTGGCGCGGCCGGCCACCACGCAAAGTCTCCATGTCAACTGGTCCTATGCGATCGGCGTGGTGGCGATTCACCTTCTGGCGCTGCTTGCCTTTGTCCCCTGGCTGTTCAGCTGGACCGGTGTCGCTTTTGTGTTCGTCGGCAATTACCTGTTTTGCTCGCTCGGCATCGGCGCAGGCTTCCATCGCTGCCTGACGCATCGTTCGTTCCGCTGCCCAAAATGGTTCGAGCATCTGTTGACGATCCTGGGTGTGTGCACCTTGCAGGATTCGCCGGCGCGATGGGTCGCGATCCATCGCGTCCATCACCGGCATCCCGACGAGGACGCCGATCCGCATTCGCCGCTGGCGAGCTTCTTCTGGGGCCACATGGGCTGGCTGTTCATCGTCAACAGCCAGTTCCAGAACGTGCCGTCCTACGAGAAATACGTGCGCGACCTGTTGCGCGATCCGTTCCACAAGGCGCTCGTGCGCAACGAAATGTGGTCGTTCGTCTATGCGGCGCACGCACTCGTCATTCTGCTCCTCGGCTTTGTCGCCGGCTGGATCTGGACCGGCGCCGTTTGGGGCGGGGTGCAATTCGGCCTGAGCATGCTGGTGTGGGGCGTGTTCGTGCGCACGGTTTATTCCTGGCATGTGACCTGGGGCACCAATTCCGCCGCCCATGTCTGGGGCTATCGCAATTACGAGACCGGCGAAAACAGCCGCAACAACTGGCTCATCGGGATTACCTCGGGCGGCGACGGCTGGCACAACAATCACCATGCCGATCCGCGGTGCTGCGCTCACGGCTTTCACCGCTGGTGGGAACTCGACACAACGTATTTGACGATTCTGATGTGGGAACGCCTCGGCCTCGTCTGGGGCGTGCGCCGACGCGGCAAGGGCGCGATAGCCGCCGCCGAATAGCTCGGTGGCACGAGTTGAGCCAGCATTTCCGCGGCGGCGACTAGAAAAACGACGAGCAAAGAAAAAGGGCGCGGATTGCTCCGCGCCCTCAATATTTCGGCAGCCCGCAGGTTGGCTTACATCATGCCGCCCATGCCGCCCATGCCGCCCATCCCGCCGCCCGGCATCGCCGGCATGGCGGAAGCCTCCTTAGGCAGCTCGGCGACCATGGCTTCGGTCGTCACCAGCAGGCCTGCGACCGAAGCCGCGTCCTGCAGTGCGGCGCGCACCACCTTGGCCGGATCGACGATGCCCTTGTCGAGCATGTCGACATACTCCTCGCTCTGCGCGTCGAAACCGAACGTCTCGGACTTGTTCTCCATGATCTTGTTGACCACGATCGAGCCTTCGACGCCGGAGTTTTCGGCGATCTGGCGTATCGGCGCTTCCAGTGCCTTGAGCACGATGTTGATCCCGGCCTGGACGTCGGCATTGCTGTTGGTCAGCTTGCCGACCGACTTTTTGGCGCGCAGCAACGCGACGCCGCCGCCCGGCACGATGCCTTCCTCGACTGCGGCGCGAGTGGCGTTGAGCGCGTCCTCGACGCGGTCCTTCTTCTCCTTGACCTCGACCTCGGTCGCGCCGCCGACGCGGATCACCGCAACGCCGCCGGCGAGCTTGGCCAACCGTTCCTGCAGCTTCTCGCGGTCGTAGTCCGATGTGGTCTCCTCGATCTGCGCCTTGATCTGGCCGACACGGGCTTCGATCTCCTTCTTCTTGCCGGCGCCGTCGACGATGGTGGTCTTCTCCTTCTCGATCACCACCTTTTTGGCGCGGCCGAGCATCGCCGTGGTCACGCTTTCGAGCTTGATGCCGAGGTCTTCGGCAATGAGCTGGCCGCCGGTCAGGATGGCGATGTCTTCCAGCATCGCCTTGCGGCGATCGCCGAAGCCCGGGGCCTTCACGGCCGCGACTTTGAGGCCGCCGCGCAACTTGTTGACGACGAGCGTGGCGAGCGCCTCGCCCTCGATATCCTCGGCGATGATGAGCAGCGGCTTGCCCGACTGCACCACCGCCTCAAGCACCGGCAGCATCGCCTGCAACTGTGACAGCTTCTTCTCGTGCAAGAGCACGTAGACGTCTTCCAGCTCGGCGATCATCTTCTCCGCGTTGGTGATGAAATACGGCGACAGATAGCCGCGGTCGAACTGCATGCCCTCGACGATCTCGACATCGGTCTCGAGCGCCTTGGCCTCTTCGACGGTGATGACGCCCTCGTTGCCGACCTTCTGCATCGCCGACGCGATCATCTTGCCGATGGCGCTGTCGCCGTTCGATGAAATGGTGCCGACCTGCGCCACCTCGGCGGATGAGCCGACCTTCTTGGCGCGCTTCTTGATGTCTTCGACAACGGCGCTGACAGCGAGATCGATGCCGCGCTTGAGATCCATCGGGTTCATGCCGGCGGCAACCGACTTGACGCCTTCCTTGACGATGGAGGCTGCAAGCACGGTCGCCGTCGTGGTGCCGTCGCCGGCCTGGTCATTGGTCTTCTGCGCCACCTCGCGCACCATCTGCGCGCCCATGTTCTCGAACTTGTCTTCAAGTTCGATTTCCTTGGCGACGGTAACGCCGTCCTTGGTGATGCGCGGTGCGCCGAAGCTCTTGTCGATGACGACGTTGCGGCCCTTGGGGCCGAGCGTCACTTTCACCGCATTGGCGAGCACTTCGACGCCATGCAGCATCCGGTCGCGCGCCTCAGTGGAAAATCTTACGTCTTTAGCAGCCATGGTTTGTTTGCTCCTGGAGGTCTTTGTTGACCGTCATCCTGAGGTGCGAGCGAAGCGAGCCTCGAAGGATGCACGGCCCGGGTCGTCGCCCTTCGAGGGCCGCACTGCGTGCGGCCGCCTCAGGGTGACGGAATGAAGTTTCAGGCGATCACGCCCATGATGTCGGACTCCTTCATGATCAGGAGTTCGTCGCCTTCGAGTTTGACTTCGGTGCCGGACCATTTGCCGAACAGCACGCGATCGCCGGTTTTCAGATCCATCGTGATAAGCTTGCCGTTCTCATCGCGGCCGCCCGGGCCGACGGCGACGATTTCGCCCTCTTGGGGCTTCTCCTTGACGGTATCCGGAATGATGATGCCGCCCTTGGTCTTCGCCTCGGCATCGATGCGCTTAACAACCACCCGGTCGTGCAGCGGGCGGAATTTCAATTTTGCCATGATCACCCTCTTGGCCGCTGGCGCGCGGCCGTTGCGTGGACGTAACGTTTTCAGATTGTTTTTCAGGGACTTAGCACTCTTTAGACAGGAGTGCCAAAGGCCCGTCGCGGAAATAAGGGTTAGCCCTGCTGCTGTCAAGGCCGATGCGGCCGATGGCTAAGAAACTGGGCTAACAGACTGTAAAGGAGCGGCGGGTAAAAGCCGGTATTGGCTTCCTCTTGCTCTTCGGGGTCGGATTCGGTCACTCTGGTGGCCAAATCCGGAAGCAAAACAGCAGGCGACGGGGTTGCCAACAACCGGGTGTGCGGCTTGGGCGGAGTCCTTCCGTCCAACCAGTGGAGCGTTCGAGGAGGGTGTCGATGGGCGGGTGGCTGCGCAATGACCGTTGGTTTGCGGCTGCGGCCGCGGCGTGTGCCTTGGCGCTGGGGAGCTGCGCCAGCAATCAGCCGGCTGGCCCGACACCTACGGCGGAAGCCCCGGCCGGTCCCGAAATACCGGCGACAATTCGCGCCGAGGAAGTCGTCGGCCGCTGGGGATACGGCTCCTTCCATCGGCCAGAAGATCTGGTGCGCACTGAGGCGGCCGCGCGCGCCGCGTGCGGCGAGCCGGTTGTCATCAATCGCGGACCGAATGGCGGCGTGATGATGTACCTCGCCGACAATGCGCAATTGCAGGAGCTGGAACTCAAGGGCAGTCAGAGCGGCCAAAACTATATCGGGCCGCCCGGGCCGGCCGGCGGCAAGGACGATCGGCAGATCGTCTCGTTCGACGGCCGCACCATGGTGCTGAAGTGGCTCGACCCGGAAGTCGTCAGCCGCTACGGCACCAGCGTCTATGTCCGCTGCGCGCCAGAAGGCGCCGGGCACGCCGCGCGGCGAGCACCGCTGAAGCCTAAGCCCAAACCCAAGCCGTCGGCGCCTGCGCCTAAGCCGCAATAAATAGGCTATTGCCGAAAATTGGCTGCGCGCGGCATGAGCCGCGCCTATGCTAATCCGCGAACATCGCGTCGATATCGTCTTGCGACGCGTGGCCGCGATCGCCATCGAGCCGCGGACCGTGCAGCGCCGCGGCGGCGACTGAGGCGGTCTTGATCTCCTCCAGCACGCGCGCGATGTGAGCCTCGACAAATTTCATGGCCGTGAGCACCTTGGCAACGCGCTGGCCGATCAGATCCTGAAAATTGCAGGCCTCGAAGATCTGGATCACGAGGTCCTGGATATCCTGTGCCAGCCCTTGTTCGATCTTGCCGCTGAGCGCGGCTGACAGATTGTTGGCGGCGATGTCGATTTCTTCGGCGGCGGTGAGGATTTTTTGCGTGGCCTGCTCGGTGCCGCTGACCACCGCCAGCAATTCGCTGTCGATGCGCGACAGCGGAGCCTCCCCGCACGTGGCGCCTTGCTTGCCGGTTTCGGCGGCGGCTGCCGCTGTGCCGTTGCCCCTGATGGCGCCGGCGATCAGATTAAGATCGGTCGCGAGTTGCGTGACGCGGCCGTCGCTTCGCTCGCCATTTGCGTCGCCACGCAGCGGTGCCGCGACCGACAGCGCCGCGCGCAGCGCGCGCAGTTCGCGCATGATTTCGCCATAGGGCAGCCCGGACTGCATGTTCTCGGCCGCCTGTTCGAGCTGCGCGGCTCCGGTTTGTTCGATACGAAAGATTTTGCGCGGTTCGGGCATTCCTGCACCAGCTCTGTTTTATTCCTCACCGCCTCATTTCCCGGTCTCACAATACCATTTGCCGGCTTAATACCGCGTTCATGGCGGCGAGGCGCATTTTAGCGGCCGCCGACTACATCCGGTTAACCATAAGGGGAACGCGTTGACTCAAAATAAACCGTGTCTTGATGAACAATGTGCGAAGACGCAGGTCGCAGCGCAGCGTCGAAAAAAATTTACCAAACAGTCGAGGTTTGAGCCTGTATTGAGCGGACGCGGCAAAAACACCGCGCGGCAATGGACAGTACAGAGTTCAACATGCGGCGTATCTGCATCTCGGCGCTCGTCTTCGGCGCGTTCTCGGTTCCGGCCTTCGCCGGTCCACTTTCGATCACTCCCGGTACCTATAATGCGGCTCAGGGGGTGGAGCGTGACAGTGTGCCGGCGGCGACAATCCCGGTCGCGCCTGTCGTTGCGGCCGCGGCGCCGGTGCGCGTCGCCGACGCGCAGGCCAATCTCGGCGGCGGATTCATCCAGTTCTTATTTGGTGGCGGGCCGCAGGGCGCCGCCGCACCGCAGATCTATCCGCAGGCGACGGCGGTGCCACCTGAAGCGCAGCCGCAGACCGCGGCGCTCGGTAGCGATCCCGATGCGGCGACCGCCGATGCTGACGATGGCGGCCATGCGCCGGTCGATGCAAAATACGATCGTCAAGTCGTCGCCTATACGGGCAAGGAGACGCCCGGCACGATCATCGTCGATACTCCGCACAAGTTTCTTTATCTGGTCGAGGACAGCGGCAAGGCGATGCGTTATGGCATCGGTGTCGGCCGCCCCGGCTTCACCTGGGCGGGCGTCAAAACAATCACCGCCAAACGTGAGTGGCCCGATTGGCGGCCGCCGGAAGCGATGCTCAAGCGTCAGCCGGAACTGCCGCGCTTCATGGCCGGCGGCCCGCAGAATCCCCTCGGCGCGCGCGCCATGTATCTCGGCTCGACCGACTATCGCATTCATGGCTCGAACGAGCCTTGGACCATCGGCCACAACGTCTCGTCGGGCTGCATCCGGTTGCGCAACGCCGACGTCATCGACCTCTACAGCCGCGTAAAGGTCGGCGCCAAAGTGGTGGTGATGTAGGCGACCGGTTCAGACCAGCGCCACGCCGCAATCCGCGAGCAGACGCGAAAACGCCTCATCGAGAAAATACGCGTATTCGCGCTCGCGCAAATCGGTGAGTGGATCGAGTCTCGTAAGCTCGGCATCGACCCTGCCTGGATGACACATGACGAGACCCCCGTTGGGCAGGCCGTCGAGAAATTCCGGGAAAAGTTTGCTGTAATCGGCGCCGGCACGAAAACTATATGTGCCGGCGAAGGCCGGATTGGTGCGGCGGCCGGTTCGCGCCGCAAGGCGCCTGAAGCGTTTGCTCAAAGCATCCAGGATCAGCCCTTTTGGTTCGAGACTATGCCGCACCGCGCGGCCGCACTGGCGCAACCAGGCGTCTGACGCTTTCTCGCCGGCAACGCGGATGAGCGCTTCGCCGATCTGCGGAAATACGTGGATGTGCTGGTGGCCGTCAATGTAGTCCGGCGCCCGGCCGAAGGCTGAGCGGAATGCCGCGATCTGGGCAGCGATCTCGGTCTCCAACAGCGCCGGCGTCAACATGCGGCCGAGGCCACGGCCCGCCATCGCCGAAAGCGGCAGGAACGCGCCATCGCGCGTCGGCGCGAAGCCACTGCTCAGCGGACGAAACGGCGCCGTCAAGGTCAGGTGCAGGCCGATCGCCGCATGATCGGCGGCAGCCTCGCGCAGCGTATCGGCCTCGGTGTTTGAAAAGCTCGGCGCCACCACCATGACCGAGGTGGCATTGATGCGCCGGCGGGCGATGAGATCGCGGATCGCAGCACTGACAGCGCGCGAAATGCCGTAATCGTCGGCGCACAGAATAATGCGCCGGCGCCCAGAGACGCTCATTCGGCGGCTTCCCCGACCTTGCCTTGCGGGTAGCGTGGGGCGTTTGCGGGTGGTGCCACGCCGGCGCGGCTCTCTTCGTTGCTCTTCAGCTCGTGCTCAGCGACGAAATAGACCGGCCGCGCTTTGATCTCGGAGAGAACCTTGCCGATATATTCGCCGAGCACGCCGAGCATGACGAGCTGTACGCTGCCGAGCACCATCATGCCCACGAACAGCGACGGATAGCCGGGCACATCGACGCCGTAGACGAGCGTCTGATAGAGGATCTGCGCACCATAGAGCAGCGCGATCACGGCCAGCAACAGCCCGAGCAAGGTAGCCATGCGCAGCGGCGCCACTGAAAACGATGTCAAACCGTTGAGCGACAAACCGATCAGCGAGCGGAGATTCCAGGTGCTGCGGCCGTCGCTGCGCGGGGCCGGCTCGTAGTCGATCCGCATCTGACGGAAGCCGATCCAGCTCGCTAGTCCTTTGAAGAAGCGGTTGCGCTCCGGCATCTGCCGCAATGCACTTGCCGCGCGCGGCGACAGCAGGCGGAAGTCGCCGGCGTCCTCCGGAATTTTTGTGCGCAGCCCCCAATTGAGCAGCAGATAAAAACTTTTCACGGCGACGCGCCGTGTCATCGATTCATTGGCGCGGTGCGCCTTTGCGGTATAGACCACGTCGCAGCCGTCATCGAGCCAATGGCCGACGAATGTCTCGATCAGCGACGGCGGATGCTGGCCGTCGCCGTCGATGAACACCACCGCGCCGAGCCGGGCGTGGTCGAGGCCGGCAAGGAGCGCCGCTTCCTTGCCGAAATTGCGCGACAGCGACACCACCTGGACATCGAGGCCCGAGGCCGGCAAGGCGCGCGCGACCGCGAGAGTGCGGTCGCTGCTGCCGTCGTCGACATAGATTACCTCGCAGGCGAGCGCGCGCTCTCTTTTCAGGTTATGCGCGACTTCCGTCAGCTGGGCATGCAGGCGCTCAAGGCTCAAGGCCTCATTGTAGAGTGGCATCACGATCGAGAGCCCGGCGCGCGCGCCGGTCCCGACGCCTCCTTGGGGCGCGCGTACCGGCGACGGATTTCGGGGCTCGTTCGTCTGGTCCATCGGCTCGATCCTTGCCGCGTCCCTTGCAGCAACCGTTTTTTATAGTGCAGCCGGCCGTTTGTGTCGCGCAAGGGGCGGGCGGAAGCAAGGAAATGGTAAAACCGCCGGAACGGATGGTGGAATCGGGCTGGCGAAAAGCTCGCGGCGTGCTATGCGGGGCCAATGAGGGCTGGATTTCGGCTGGACGCGCTTCACGCGCGGTTCCTTTACGGCTGGCGCCAAGGCGCAATGAGCCGCAAGGCCGTGTCGTTTGCGCTGATCGGCGTCATCAACGCATTTGTCGATTACGGCGTGTTCTTCCTGGCGCGAGCCGCCTTTGCACAGTGGCCGGGGGCGCTGGCGCTGTTTGCTGCGGTTCCGGCCGCGTGCCGCTGTTCCAGCGCCGACACCGTTTCTTTTGTTGCCGCGAACCTGACATCGTGGGCGGTCGCGGTCACCGGCTCCTACGTCCTCAACGCATCGATTACTTTCGCGGGCGAGTCTGGAGGTAAGCTGCACTGGCGCGGTTACACGGCGTTCGCAGCCTCCGGGATAGCCGGGTGGCTTGCCAACACAGCGGCACTGGTCTTCGCCGTGCAGGTGCTGCTGTTGCCGGTCACATTAGCCAAAGCCGTCGCCATTCTGGCGAGCTTCATCGTCAACTTTACGCTGTCGCACTACGTGGTTTTTCGCGTGCGCCATCGTCCGCCGCTCGATGCGTGCGAAGACACCTGACCGGCACCGCACCGCGCGAATTGGCGTCAATGATGGGTACCGAGGCCAGTACTATCGGCGCTGCTCAATGCGCGTTCGCGGCTCTTGCGGGTAATGTCGAGGGTCTGAAAGTCGCCCCAGGCCAATACCAACCCGAAGCCCACGAAAGCGACAACGAAACCGACGAGGAGAAGGATATCGGTTGTCGACACGGCATGCTCCCTTTGGCGTGCTGAGTGCGCGCCTTTTTGGCGCGCGTCTTTTTGCGCCAATTGTGTCCTCAAATATGCACGCCGGGGAACTGGCCGGTATTGATCTGGATCAAAAAGGCTGGGGATTGCGGCTCACAGGTACCCCGCGCCGCCTTCGGCCGCGAATTTCGCCGGATCGCCCTCCCAGACGATGCGGGCGTGTTCGAGCACGTAGACGCGGTCCGCGTGCGGCAGTGCAAAAGTGACGTTCTGTTCGGCCAGCAGAACGGTGATTGGCGTGGTCTGGCGCAGGCGCTCCAGCGCCTTGGATATCTGTTCGAGGATGACCGGCGCCAGGCCCAAGGTCGGTTCGTCGAGCATGAGCAGCTTGGGCTTCATCATCAGCGCGCGTGCGATGGTGAGCATTTGCTGCTCGCCGCCCGACAGCGTGCCGGCGGCCTGCCCCTGCCGCTCGCGCAAAATGGGGAACAGTTCGAACAGCCACTCGATCTGGGTGGCGTTCTCCTCCGGCGGCTGGTGCTGGCCGCCAAGATCGAGGTTTTCGCGCACAGTCATGTCGACGAACAACTCCCGACCTTCGGGACACTGCACGATGCCGCCACGCGCAATCGCCGCCGCAGAACTGTTGCGTAGCGTCGCGCCCTGGCGGCGCACGTCACCCGCATAGGGCAGCAGGCCCGAGATGGTGTTGAACAGCGTCGTCTTGCCGGCGCCATTGAGGCCGACGACGGCGACAAATTCGCGTTCGTGGACATGGATCGAAACGTCTTCGAGCGCCTGCGCCTTGCCGTAATGGACGCTGACCTTGTCGACCTCCAGAAACGGCGTTGTTGCGTCACGGAACGAGGATTCCGGGCGCGCCGCGATCTCGATGGCGCCGCCGAGATAGACGCGGCGCACAGTCTCGTTGCGCATCACTTCGTCGGCTGAGCCCTCCGCGATGCGTTCGCCGACATACATGGCGATGACGCGGTCGACGAGGCGTGACACGCTCTTGACGTTGTGGTCGACCAGGAGCACGGCGCGGCCGTCGTCGCGCAATTCGCAGATCAGATCGGAGAAGGCGGCGGTCTCCTTGGCGGTCAGTCCGGCGAACGGCTCGTCGATCAGCAGCACTTGCGGGTCGCGTGCGATGGCCTTCGCGATCTCGATCTTGCGCAGGTCGGCGAATGGCAGCGTGCCGGGGCGGCGGTCGAGCACGCCGCTCAGCCCGACGCGGGCCGCAATGGCGCGGGCGCGCGCGTCGGTCTGCGGATCGGCGAACAGACGGGTGAGCTTGTCGGGCAGCAGCGCGAGCTTGATGTTTTCCAGTACCGTCTGGCGGTGCAGCGGGCGGGAGTGCTGAAACACGATGCCGGCGCCCATGCGGGCGATACGGTGTGACGGCCAGCCGCAGACTTCGACCCCATTGATGCGCACCGATCCGCCATCGGGCCGCTCGATGCCCATGATCAGTTTCATCACCGTCGACTTGCCGGAGCCGTTGGGGCCGATCAGTCCCAGGATCTTGCCAGCGGCGACCGACAGCGACATTTCCTTGACGGCGACGAGGCCGCCGAAACGCTTGGTAAGGCCCGACACTTCGAGGTGGGAGCGCTCTGCCGTGCTCACGCGTCTTCCCTCGTGCGAGTGAGCAGGCCGAAGAAACCGTTCGGGTACAGCAGCACGACGATCAGCGCCATGCCGAACACGATGAAGTTCGACAGATCGCCGAGCGGGCGCAGCGCCTCGCTCATGGCAATGAGAAAGATGGCGCCAAGCACGGCGCCCAGAATGGTGCGGCGGCCGCCCAGCACCGCCGAGATGATGATCTGCACGCCGACGGTGATGTCGATGAAGGTCCCGACCGACGCCGAGCCGAGATAGAACACCATCAGGCTGCCGGCGAGGCCGGAGAAGAATGCGCTGATGACGAACGCGGTGAGCTTGTGTTTAGTGACGTTGAAGCCGAGCGCGCCGGCCTGCACTGCGTCCTGACCGCTCGCCTGCAGGATGAGGCCGACCGGCGAGCGCGACAGCGAGAACAGGATCGCGCCGCTGATCGCCATGAACCACAGCGCGATCAGATAATTTGTGGTGTCGCTGATCGAAATCACGTCCGGCACGGTCAGTCCGATCTCGCCGCCGGTGAGGTGCGCATCGACCACGATGAAATTCTGCAGGATGAGCACAGCGACGAGCGTGGTCAGGCCGAAATACGGCCCGCGCAGCCGCAAAGCCGGCAGCGCCAGGACGAGCCCGCCGGTGATCGCAGCCGCTGTGCCGGCTGCGATGCAGAGCCAGATCGGCGGCTGATACAGATTGTCGAGGATGCCCGCCGTATACGCGCCGACGCCGATCAGAAAGGTCGGTCCGAAATTGACCTCGCCGGCGAAACCGAACAGCAGGTCCCAGGCCATCGCGAACACGCCGAAATAATAGGCGATCGTCAGCAGGCCGAGAATGTAGCCGCTGGCCCACAGCGGCAGGAACGACGCGACCACGACCGCGCCGAGGCCGATCAGGAGGAGGCGCGCGGTGGTGGGCGGTTGCATCTAGCGCCGCCCCAACAGCCCGCGCGGCCGCACATACATGACGGCGACGAGCAACAGCAGCGCCGGGATGGTGCGATAGGCCGGCGAGATCAGATAGGCGGTGAGGGTTTCGAGATACCCGACCACATAGGCCGCAATCAGCGCGCCGGGGACACTGCCCAAGCCGCCCAGCACCACGATGGAGAACGCGCTCGCGGTCAGCGGACCGGCGCTGTAGGACGAGATGCCGAGAAACATGCCGAGCAGCACGCCGGCGACGCCGACCAGCACGCCATAGATCGCCCATACCGCGACGTAGACCTGCGACAGCTCAACGCCAAGGAGCGTGATGCCGCGCGGGTTCATCGAAGCGGCGAGCACCGCCTTGCCGGCGCGAGTGCGATTGACCAGAAGCCATAGCAGTGCGATCGCCAGCCCGCAGACGATGGCGGTGAAAATTTCGTTGGCCGGCGTACGCACGCCGACGATGGCGACGACGCCTTGCACGATCGGCGCCACGGTCTTGGCATTGTCGGTGTAGAAATAGGCGATCAGCTGCTGGATCATGATGCCCCACAGCAGCGTCGCCGTGAGGATGAATATCTCCTTTTCCTCCTCGCGGATCTTGCGTGTGTGCTGCAGCGGGCTGACCACGACGAAATAGGTCAGCAACGAGAGGGAAAAGCCGACCGCGACGCCGATGGCGGCGCCGGTATAGGGTCCGGCATGCAGACTGTCGCCGGCCGCCCAGGCCGCAACCACCGCGGCCACCATCAGCGAGCCGTGGGAGAGATTGAGCACGCCCGAGACGCCGAAGATCAGCGCGAAGCCGGTGGCGCCGAGCGCATAGAGCGAACTGATCGCGAAGCCGTCGATCAGGATTTGCCAGAACACCGTCATCGCGTCACGCCGTGCTCGCTGCCGCGCACCAAAAAAACTCCCCGCGCGCGGCTGCGGGCGGGGAGTTTGACTAATGGTCGATCATGCGCTCTTCAATTGGCTGAGCCGATCTTGATGAAGGACGGGAACTTCAGCTTGCCGTTGGCGACTTTGGCCGGCCACAAATTGACCTGCTTGCCGTTCTGCCACTGCAGCATCAGGCCGGTGATCGTATCGGGGCCGATTTTGAGCGCGTGCGGATTTGGCGTGTCCTTGCCCTTGAACTGGACGCGGCCGATGGTGCCGACAAAATCGGTCTTTTCCATTGCATCGACGAGCTTGTCGGGATCCACCGAGCCGGCGCGCTTGATCGCATCGGCGATGTAATAGACCTCATCATAGGCGGTATAGCCGCAATACGACGGGGTGTGGCCGAACCGCTTGCTGAAAGCCTGGACAAACGGCAGCGTTTTCGGCGTGACAGCGACGTCGGGAGCCGAGAAGCCCTGGAATAGCACACCTTCGGTGGCGCCGTTGGTATCGTTCCAGAAGCTCGAATTGGTCGCCTGCGAGGACACGCCAAACATCGGGATCGGCACTTCCTGCTGCTTCCACTGCACGGTCGGCTGCACGCCGACGTGGGAGATGCCGGTCATGATCACGTCCGGCTTTTCACCCTCGATCTTGTTGAAGATCGGGGTGAAGTCGGTGGTGTCGGGCGAGAAGCGGATGTGATCGACGACCTTGATGCCGATTTGCGGCAGACATTTCAGATATTCGGCATCGAGCGGCGTGGTCCAGGCGGCGTCCTCGCTCATGACCACGGCGGATTTCATGTGCAGTTGGCCGACCAGCAAATCTTTCGTGGCGGCGCAGGTCGCGTCGGCGATGCTGGTCGACGTCGCATAGCCGTGGAACATGTATTTGAGGTGATCGTAATCCTTGGCGATGTTCTGAGTGATGACGTCCGAAGCCGCGCCCGGCGTCACCGTCACCATTTTCAGCCGTCCGGCCCACGGTTCGAGCGCCAGGACGACCTCGCTGATGTAGCTCGTGATCACCGCGTTGACGTGATCCTGCGTGGCGGCGCGCTGGAAGGCGCGCACCGACTCGGCGGCGGAGGAATGGTTGTCGTAGGTGACGATCTCGATCTTGCGGCCATTGACGCCGCCGGCGGCGTTGATCTCATCGGCGGCGAGCTGCGCGGCCTGTGGGATCGAGGAGCCGGCGACCGCGGTCGCTTCGGCGATGACGCCGATCTTGATCGGCCCGCTGGACTGGGCGCTGGCTGGCCCCGCCAGCGTCAGCGCAACGAGTGCGGTGCCCGCGGCGAGCGCCGCCAAACGGCTTCCAGGTCTATTCATACACTATCCTCCCTCGACGATTGCGGCCATCCGTATCGGCAGCCGCTGCTTGCCGGTCAGTCTAACGGATCGTCTTTGGACGGCAAGCCCGGGCCGTATGCGTCGCCATGCCGATATTTTGAGCAGAGCGGGTGGGCCGCAGCCTCAGGGATGCGGCACCTGCGCGGTGATGTGCGAGAGATTGCAGCTAAGGCACGTCCCGGATGATTTCCTCTAACGCCGCGAGCCCATCGGTCAGAGCAGCCGGCCCTGGCTGAAGGATCAGCGCGGATTTGATCTCGTAGAGCTTGCAGTTCCGGACTGCCGGAATGGCGTCGAAACCTGGTCGGGCGGCAACTTTCTCTTTGCTGAATTTCTTGCCGCACCAGGACCCTATGATGATGTCGGGCGCGCGGCCAATCACGTCGTCGGGCGTGGTGATCCGGTCTTTGGCGGACTTGCAGCCCGCAAGCTCGGGAAAGATGTCGACACCGCCGGCGATGGCGACCAATTCGGAGACCCAGGCGATGCCGGAAATCATGGGTTCGTCCCATTCCTCGAAATACACTTTGGGGCGCTCGCTGCGATTTGCGTTGCGTTGTTGGGTCTTCTGGATATTAGCGGCGAGCCGATCCGCCAGTGCATCGGCGCGGTCCGCCGCGCCCACGAGCGCGCCGAGCGTTCGGATCATGTCAAGGATGCCGGCAACCGAGCGCTGATTGAAGGCATGCACGGAAATGCCCGCCCGGATAAGCGCTGCGACAATCTCCGCTTGAAGGTCGGAGAACGTGAGGACGAGATCAGGTTCGAGCGCGAGGATTTTAGGAATGTCGGCGGAGATGAACGCGGAAACGCGCGGTTTTTCCTTGCGCGCCTGCGGCGGCCGTACCGTATAGCCCGAGATGCCGACGATGCGGCGCTGTTCGCCCAGCAGATAGAGCGTTTCAGTGGTTTCCTCGGTCAGGCAGACGATCCGCTCCGGCGGATACATCTTATTCTCCTTGAGTTTCGCGGCTTCCGTGCCTCCGAACTTCGCCTGTGATTTTTTAGTCACAGCATGACGCAATTCGGTCCGGAGCCGACAGAGCCCTCCTTTGAACATTGCCCGACGTGGAACTCCCTGCCTATCCTCTTCATGACGGTTCCCCTCGGGGATCAAAAGGGAACGCGGTACGAGCGCTTTCTTGCTCAACGCCGCGGCTGCCCCCGCAACTGTGAGCGGCGAATCTTCCGTCATAGTCCACTGGGATTGGCGTCCCGGGAAGGCGACGGCAGGTGAAGACCCGCAAGCCAGGAGACCTGCCGTCAGTCGTAAGTCACGCGCGTGCGCGTCTCGGGCGGGGTGTCCAGGCGTCGATGCAAAAGTCCGGTTGTTTTGCAATCCGCGATAAGGGCGAATGCGGGATGCGGGCAGCCAAAAGGCCGCGGTGACGGGTTACTTTCGCCTTCGGGGCGTCGCGTTATGCCTGTCAACAACCGCGGTCGCGCGTGCGGCCGGCTGTCTGTATTCGGCTGTCTTCTCACCAATTCATCCGTTCTGGCGATCGGCGCGCAGCTTGCGATCGGCACCGCCGCCGCCCAAACGGCGGCGCTCAGCGCGCAACCAAATAGTGGATCAACCGACGGCCAAACAACCGCTGGCCAAACAACCAGTGGTCAGACGACCAGCGGTCAAACGACCAGCCGGAACAAGTTGCCGCAAATCAGCGTAAGGGGACGGTTGCCAAAGCAGCCCAAAACGACCCGCAGGCGCGGCAGGCCCACTCCCGTGGCGCCTCAAGCGAGCAGCGCCGGCACGAGCCAGACGTCACCGCCCAATCCAGTCGCGAGCCCGCTCAACGGCAATGCCGTCGCCTCGAGCGCGAGCCGATTGGGCTTGAGCGTGCGTGAGACGCCGGCGACGGTCGAGGTGGTCAACCAAGCCACGATGCAAGAGCAGGGCTACCGCACCAGCGCCGAAATCGCCAAGGGCGCGGTGGGCGTATTGGATATCGACTCGTCGGGCGCGCCGGCAAACTTTTCGATGCGTGGCTTCACCTTCGGGCAAGTGAACATCCTGTACAACGGAATTTCGATCGGGCAATCAAGCGACACCGCGCGCTTGATGGATACTGGTAATCTCGCGCAGGTCGAGTTCCTCAAAGGTCCGTCGGCACTGATGTCCGGAATGGATGCAATCGGTGGTTCGGTCAACTACGTCAACAAACAGCCGAGCACGGGACCGGTCCACAACGAGCTTAACCTGTCGGAGGATTCGCTCGGCACGTTTCGCTCGCATTTCGGATCGGGCGGCAGCACTGGAGCACGGGGTCTCGATTATCGTTTCGATGCGGTCGGATCAAGCATCAACAGTTTCATCGACGGCGACTGGCGCGACCTCACGGACCTCGCCAGCCAGTTCAATTATCGCGTCAATACGACGTTCATGACTTTCCTGGCCTTCGATTACAAAAAGGATTCCGGTCACGCCTATTGGGGGACACCGCTGGTGCCAACAGCATTTGCCGGGTCGAACGCGGTGAACGGTATTGTCTCCGGCAACGCCATCAGCACGTTTTCCGGCGACAATCTGGGGCCGATGACAATCGACCGGCGCACGCTCACGACCAATTACAACGTCGCCGACAACGCCACCGGAGCCCAGGAACTGTGGCTGCGCAGTGGGTTCGAGTGGACGCCGCTCACCAATGTGACGGTGAAAGAGCAAGTCTACTATTATCAGGCCAAGCGCAATTGGCTCGACAGCGAAACCTACGCCTACGACGACGGCGCGGTGTTCGCGTCTGGGACCATCGACCGCGATCGTTTCTTCGTCACGCACAATCAGCATGTGATCGGCAACAATGTCGACTTTCTATGGGATTCTCGGCTGTTCGGCATGGACAATCGGCTCGCCGGCCAACTTCAGGTGAGCGGAAACTCGATTACGTTCCTGCAGGAGGGCAATCCGAACGATTATCCGTACGACAATGTCGCCGTCCTCAATCCGGTCCAGGGCGTTTACGGCCCTGAGTTTCCGGGCGTCCGCAATAAACAACTCAACGATCTCGCGGGAGCAGTCGAAGATCGTCTGAAGGTCACACCGGCCTTCGCGCTGATCGGCGGCGTTCGCGTGGACGATTGGACGCTGTCGAGCAACGGCGTCAATTTCGATGGCTCAATTCCCACCGGCCAGCCCTTCAGCCAAACATGGAAACCGGTGTCCTATCGCGCCGCTTACACCTATGAACCGATTCCGAATTTGACGCTCTACAGCATGTACGCCACCTCCTACGATCCGGCGGCGGCCAACATCTTCTCCGTCAATGCCTCCACACCGCTGGCCCTGACCAACGCGCGTATCTACGAGACCGGCGTCAAGCAATTGCTGTGGGACAACAAGGCAGAGTGGACGCTCGCCGCCTACGATATCAAGCGCAATAACGTCTACGTGCAGATCACCGATACGACCTTCGACCTTGCCGGGGAAATCGCCACCAAGGGTATTGAACTAGCAGGCGCGGTGCGGCCGATCGAGGGCTGGAAGCTCTGGGGCAATGTTGCCTGGACGCACGCGCGCTACGAGAATTTCAACAGCGTCAATGGAGATTGGACCGGCAATGCGCCCTCTAACGTGGCGCCGATCGTCGTCAACGCCGGTGCCTCCTATCGCTTCGAGCATTGGCGATGGCCGCTGGAAATCGGCGCCTCGGTTCGCCACGTCGGCAACCGCTACCTGTTCGAGGATGATGCTACGACGATGGACGCGTACACGACCGCGGACGCCTATGCGTTTGTCGATGTTCCCGCCAAAGATCTTGCGATGTTGAACATCGACACCATGCGGATCGCCTTTCGCGTGCGCAATCTGACGAATGCCGTCTATGCGGCATTTTCAGATCCGGGTTATCCCGATCAGGTTTATCTGGGCGACCCGCGCACCTATGAGGTGGCCTTGTCGGCCAAATGGTGAAGCGCCGACATCCGCGGGCTAACGCTGCTGCACCGCTCGCGACGAATGAGCAGCGGGCTTCGATGAGTGCCGAGCAGCGGCCCGGCGACCGGACGTTAATCCGCGGGCTGCTGCTGTTCTTCGCTCTTGTTTACGTGGTTGAGGGACTCGCACAGCCGGATGGCCTGATCGCGCAACCTCTCAGCTACTATCTGAAGACCTCGAAAGGCTGGACGCCCACTCAGATCGCCGCCTTCACCTCGCTCTTGTACGTGGCTTGGATCATCAAGCCGCTCTACGGGCTGATTTCGGACTTCGTCCCGCTGTTTGGTTACCGCCGCAAAAGCTACGTTGTCATCGTGAACATTGCAGCGGTTGGCGGTTTTATCTGGGTAACGCAGCTCTCCGCGCCGAGAGCGCTGTTTTTCGCTTTGGCGGTTACTGCCTACGCGATGGCGATATCGAGCACGCTGTGCGGCGCCGTGCTGGTGGAAAACGGCCATCGTCTTCGCGCCAGCAGTCGCTTCGTCAATCAGCAATGGCTTTGGTATAATATTGCCGCCATGGCGGCCGCGGTCGCCGGCGGCCAACTCGTTCAGCACTTATTGCCGCAAGATGCGCTTCATGGGGCCGCGGCGATTGTCGCTTTCACGCCTGTCGTGGTTATCGCCGGTGCACTGTTTCTGGTTCCAGAGCGGAAAGCACGGATCAACGTTCAAGCAATGAAGGACTCCCTCGAGAGTCTCAAATCGTCGTTGAAGCGCCGCGAGTTGTGGCTGATTGCGGGATTTTTGTTTTTGTACAATTTCAGCCCCGGTTTGAGCACGCCGCTCTATTTCACCATGACCGACACGCTGAAATTTTCCCAAGGCTATATCGGCATCCTGTCTTCGATTTCGGCTTTGGGTTGGATCGTCGGCGCCTTGCTCTATCGGCCGTTATTCGGTGCCTTGAGCCTGAAGCGATTGCTGAACGTCAGCATCGGACTGGGCGCGTTCACAACCGCGGCATTCCTGTTTCTCTCAAGCGAAACCTCGGCGGCTATTATTTATTTTGGCGCTGGTTTTGCTGGAGTGCTTGCCATGGTCGCCACCCTCACACTCGCCGCTGACTACTGCCCGCCAGGGGCCGAAGGCTTCACCTTCGCCGCGCTCATGTCCGCAGGCAATCTCGCGTCGACCCTGGCCAACAATGTCGGCGCGCTTCTCTATACGCGTGTTTTCGATCAAAACTTGCCACCGCTTGTCGTCATTTCGGCGGCAGTTACAGCCGTTGCCTTCTTGGCTGTGCCTCTGCTCCGTCTCGGTGAGAAAATGCAGGGTGAGCCGGGGTGAGTCCGTCCGGGCGAAAGTCCGGCTATCCCACGGGTAGCTGTCTTCCAATTATAGTGCTTCCGCGATCCCGCGACCGGCCTTATGGTCACCGGCTTGCATCAGGTTTCGTCAAGCCGCCAGGGAGATACGATGCACGGTCAGATCGAGAACGAAAATATCAGCAACGCGGCTGCGGCGGACGAGCAGCATCTGCGCTACCAGATCGCAGCGGTCACGCGGCTCCTCGTCAGCGAGGGTCTGCTCGGCTACAGCGGTCATGTCAGCGCGCGTCTGCCCGATCGCGATGCGATCCTGATTCAGCCGATCCACCACGGTCGGTCCGAGCTGCGGCCAGAACACCTTCTCGTCTGCGATATGGACGGCCGCGTGATTGGGGGCCCGGAAGGGGAACGGCCGCCGTCCGAAATTTATATCCATACCGAGCTCTATAGGGCTCGCGCTGACGTCAACGCGATCGCGCATTACCACCACGATCTCACCACCACCTTCAGCCTCGTCGAAGATGTGCCGCTGCGGCCGATCAAAAATCATGCGGTCCGCTGGGCGAGCGGCATTCCGGTTCATCCCGAGCCCGACCACGTGAATACGCCGGCGCTTGGCCGCGCGCTGGCCAAAACGCTTGGGCCGCATCAGGCGCTCATCATCCGCGCGCACGGCGAGGTCGTGGTCGCCGAGACACTGCCGGCGCTGCTGATGGACTGCATCCACTTCACCGAAAATGCCGAGGCGCTTTATCACGCCTCGCTGCTCGGCCCGGTCGTCGCGTTGACGCCCGACGAACTCGAGCGTTTCGGCCAATCCCTCAAGAGGCCCAAACACTCGGTCAAATTGTGGACCTACTACATTGGCCGCGCCTTGGCCGATGGCACTCTGCCGAAAGATTGGGGAAGAGACCTTGAGTTCGAGGAGCCTGTCGCGGGCTGAGCCGTTCGCTATTGGTGTTCAACCTGCACGGTGACGTGCGACAGCGAACGGAACCGCCGCAGCAGCGACTGGTAATGCTCGGCGCTGCGCGGGTGCTGCGTCGCCACCGACAGGATCGCGCCAAGGTGGCCGGGGCCGAGCCGCCAGAGGTGGAAGTCAGTCAGGCGGTCGCCGTCAGCCTCGATGATGGCGCGCATGCGTTCCGCCATGGCGCGGTCGGGCGTCATGTCGAGCAGGATCGCGCCGGTGTCGCGGATCAGCGTGTAGGCCCAGACGGCGATGACAACAGCGCCGAGGAGACCAACGACGGGATCCATCCAGGCCCAGCCAAGGAGCCATCCGAGCACCAGTCCGGCGATGACCATCAGCGACACCGCCGCGTCCGCCAGGACGTGAACGATGGCGGCGCGCATGTTGTTGTCGCGATGCGCCGCCGCGTGCGCATGTTCGTGCTCGGCGAAGGTGACGTCGTGGCGCTCGCCGCCGAGATCGACGAACGCGGTGAAGGCGTGCGGCTCCGGAATTTCGTCGCTTGATTCAAGGTAGCCGGCGCAGGCCGTCATGACGAAGACTTGGCGCACGCCTTCGGGACGCAGCGTCTCGACGACGACCTCGTGCGCGGCGAGTTCGCGGTCCGCGCAGGACAGCCGAAAGCGCGGCGGCGCGCCGTCTTCGAAAATCTCAAGTCTTACGGTCCCGGCGGCGGTCGAGAGCGCATGCGCCTGATCGTGCGCGCGGTGGTCGTGGCCGTGGCTGTGCCCATGACCATGTCCGTGTCCATGATCGTGACGGCCGCCGCCGCTGAGCAGCAGCACGCTGGCGACGTTGACGACGAGGCCGAGGACGGCGATCGGGATCGCTTCGCTGAAATGAATCGGAACGGGCCAGATCAGGCGCGTGACCGCCTCGTAAGCGATCAACAGCGAGATCAAAGCAAGGATCACTGCGCTGGTGAAGCCCGCAAGGTCGCCGAGCTTGCCGGTGCCGAACGAGAAGCGGCTATCGCCGGCGTGACGGCGCGCATAGTTGTAGGCGAGCGCGGCGAGCAAGAGCGCGCTGGCGTGCGTCGACATATGCAGGCCGTCGGCGACGAGCGCGATCGAACCGAACAAAAGTCCGCCGGCGATCTCCGCCGCCATCATGACGGTGCACAGCGCGATCACCATCCAGGTGCGGCGCTCGTTCCGCTCATGGGAATCGCCGAGAAAGACGTGGCTATGCGGGTCCGCGTCGCTGTGTGCCATATCGCTGTGTGGCATGGCTGCTCTCGTATTAGTGTTCGCCGGCGTCACTTGAGATAGGCGCGCACGACCTCCAGCAGATCGTCGGCGCCTTCGGTGCGCTCGCGCGGGTCGAGCGTCACCGCAACGACGTGATTGCGGACGTGGTCCTCGATCACTTCGGCCATCAATCCATTGATGGCGCCGCGCACCGAGGCGATAACCTGGAGCACGTCGGCGCAGCCGACTTCTTCTTCCAGCGCCCGCTCGACCGCTTCGACCTGGCCGCGGATGCGGCGGACGCGCGCCAGGAGCTTGGTTTTCTCGCGAATGGTGTGGGTCATGGTTCGTTCCTTGGTATCTATAGTATAGGGGGGTAGTCTATATTGTCGAGAGAGAACTGGCTCTTTTGTCATCATTTGCGCCGGGCTATTTGGCGTCGATCTCGATCGGCGCTGTCAGTTTCAAGTGCTTGCCGGAAGGTAACAGCGCGTCGACGGCGACGGTCCAGTTGCCTGGCGCGGCGAGCGCGAGGCCGTTGACGTGCCATGTGCCGTCGGCGTCAACGATGCCAGAACGGGTTACGGCCTTGCTGCCGGGTGCCGGCGCAGTCAGCGTCAGCGTGAGCTGCCGGGCGACGAGCGTATCGAGATCGTCGTTGAGCAGATGCACGGCCGCGCTCGCCACACCGACGTGGCCCGGCTCGATGGTCACGTCCGCCATGCCGTCTTCGCCGTGAATGTGCTGGAACGCGGCGTCGGGTGGGATCAGGCCTTCAGCCGCGTGATGATTGGCATGGCTGCCAGGCGGCAGCGTTCCGAGCACCGCGACGATGGCGATGATGGCAGTGCCAAGCGCCGCCTCGATCGTGGCGTTGCGACACAGCGCGGAACGCGCGCGTTGCGCGGCGATTGCGTCGGCATCGGCGACGAGTTTCGGCGTCAGCCGCATGCGATTGACGGCGGCAACGCCGACCATGGCGAAGAACAGCGCGATCTTGATAACGAGGAGACGGCCGTAGTCGGTTTCGGTCAGCGCGTCGACGCTGCCGGCGAGATACCACGTGTTGATGATGCCGGTGACGAGCAGCGTTGCCACGCTGACGATACCGAGTGTCGAGAAGCGCAGTGTCGCGGTGCGCGCTACGGCAAGTGACGTTGAGTCCTTGCGGGTCGCCGCAAGCAGCAGCGCCAGCGGCACAAGCGATCCGACCCACGCCGCTGCGGCGACGAGATGCAGTATGTCGGCGGCCGGATGAATGATGCCTTCCGCACCCTCGGCGCCGATGGCGTGGCCCGCGAAGGCCAGCGATCCAACCAGCACCGCGGCCAGAATAGCGGCGGCGGCCTTCAGCCGTGGCGAGGCGGCGCCATTCGCCGACAAGAGCGGAACAAACGTGCCCGCAAGAGCGCAGGCAGCTACCAGGCGAACGAACCAGTCGTTGCCGAAATCGGTCTGCGACAACACAGTCCATAACGCGTCTTGCGCACAGATCTGCGCCAGTGGTTGCCCGCTCATCGACGCCGCGGTCAGAACGAACCAGGCTCCGCCCGACAGCACGCAGAGTGCGAGGCTGATCCAGGCGATCCAGGCAAAGCGCCGCCGCAGCGTCGCGGCAAGAAGACTGCTCGGCGACTTGCGAAACGCCGGCTCGGCGACGCAAACGTCAAACAAGACGATTCCCGCGGCCATCATGGTCGCGGCAAAATGAACGGCGCGTGCGTAGATGAGCAGGTCGTTCACGTCATCCCCTCTGCGCCGGCCGCCTGCCGAACAATCAGTGGCCGCCGACCGTGAAGGTGAAGCTGCCCTGCGTCTTGTGCGTGTCGACCGAGAGCGCGTGCCAGTGAACATGATAAGCGCCCGGTCCCGCGCCTTTGATGCCGACGCGCATGGTGTTGCCGCTGACCTGCGCCTTGCCGCCGACGCTTGAGCCGTTCGGACCCGTCACTTCGACGCCGCTGAAGGCCGGCTCCAGCTTTTGCGTGAATGAAAGCGTCAATTCGTGCGGGGGGGCTGCGACCGTGCTGCCGACCCGTGGGTCTGAGTGGTCCAGAAATGCGTGGGCGAGTGCGGGCGTGGACACGAGCGCCGCGAGGAGTGCGATGGCAAGAGGAAAGAGCTTTCGCATGGTGCGTTTCCTTTAAAGGGCTTTGGCGGTGGCCGGCGTGCCGCCGAGGAGCGGCTTGCCGAATGTGTCGGGGAACATGTCGTCGAGATAGAAATGCAGCTGGCCGAGGAAGCCTATGCCGGTGCCGCTTTCGCGGGTGACCGGGATGGTCGCTTCCAGTCCGACCTGAAAGTATGAGCCGACCCAGATCACGCCGGGATTGATGGTGCCGGTGGTGGCGTTGCTGTTGCCGAAATTATTGGCGACCGGCGTCGCGAACTGCGCCTCGACGATCGGGATCAGATGGTTGATGAAATCGGGAAGCTCAAGATCTTTGATCTCCGATTTCAGGTACGGCATGCTGTATTGCAGCGATCCGCCGTAAACGAGCATCTGCGGGATGAAGGCGTTTTGCGCGGCCTCGTAGGACGTGGTCGGGATCTGATAACCGACCTGGCCGGTGACCGCGAAGGCGCGCAGCCAGCCGGCGCTGTCGGGCAGATCGCCAAATCCCTTGCCGACATACCAGGTCGGCGTGACCACGCTGTAGGACGTGCCGATGCCGGAATTGACGGCGCCGGTGCCGCCCCAGTCGACGATGAGGCCGAGCAGCATCGCGAGCTCATGGGAGTCGTTTTTCATGAGCTGATACTGGAAGGTGGTTTCGAGATCGGAGAAACCGGCCATCTTGAAACCGCCCGGCTGGCTCACCTGCGACCAGGTGTTGCCGATCGAGACGCCGAAATCGTCGGTGATGCGCCGTGCCAGTTCTCCCGAGATGTCCCATTCCTGCGCCGGCGGCACGTCGGTGGTGCGCGACCAGGCGACGGTCGGCAGCGACAGCTCGTCGGCGACGCACGGATCGTCGGTCGCGAGCGTGGCGGGAAAGAAGCGCGCGCCGACGAAGCAATGCGCAAACGAAGTGGATAGCGACAGCGGAATAAACAAGAGCGCGACAGCGATCGCGCGCGAACACAAAGGATTGCGAAGCATGATGAGCCTCCCTCGCAGCATGACGGACGGGAACGCCGCGGCGGTGGCCGCGGTCGGGCGTCATGCGGCGCGGGGAGGGGCGCGCGACTGATGCGATGCGGTGTGGGCAACAGGGACGAACGTAACGACCGCGGCGAGCAGCAGCGGCCGACCACCGGACAATCGCGGCGCTTCGGCGCCCTTGGCCGGCGGCGGTGGCAACGCCGCGGTCAGCATCAGGCAGCCGATGCAGCACGAGGCGTCGCAAAGTCTGCCGTCCGGCTGGCTGCCGGCCGGCGCCGCCGTTCCGCCGACGTCGCTGTGGCAGGTGATCGTGCCGGGCGCCGGGACTGCGGCGCGGGCCACGTCGAAACTGACGATCAGGCCCGACAGCACGATCGCATAGGCGGCGGCGAGCGCGATCAAGCGCCGTCCCAGCGGCCGACGGCCGAAGCGTCTGGTGGCAATGCGTCTGTGCACGAAAGGCAGCCCGGTGTTTAAGCCTCGACGACAGGAACAGCTTAGCGGTGAAAATATTCCCGGGCCAGTGGGGTTGAGGCTTCGAGGATCGCCAACACCGCAAATTGCGGCGAAAGCGATCTGGAAGATTCGCACCTTCGCGCCGGCGCGGCTCTTCGACTCGCGCCAGGGACAATCGTGACAAGGCTGCCACAAGCCACGGTCGCGCTGTACAATTTCGCACATGATGCTCATTTGGCGTATAAATCGCGTGGCATGCGCTGGCGCGCTTCGCGTTCCGGCGCGGCGATATTGTGCGGCGTCGCCGCGAGAATCGTTTGCCGCGCCGCAACCTGTATTGGTTGCGGCACACGGGCGAGGGCGCGGTTGAGGCAGGCATGAATATCGCCGTTGCAGGCGCGACGCCGCCGGCAGATCTTGTGCCGGCACCGGCGCCACAGTGTAAACGCCTCGCAATAGCGCAGCGCCTGCGTTTCGGACTCAAGGGCAACGCGCCGCGCGTGCGTCACCGGATCAAGCTTGGCTTTGCGCTTGAGCCCGGCTTTCAGCATGGCGGAGAGCACGCGGAATTCGGCGTTGTCCATGCGGGCATACCCTCTTGCTCTCGCGGCGCGTTTTTGTTGACGCCCGAGTTTTGTTGAAGCTGCCGCTGGCAGCGCGATCTGTTGCAGATGAGCCCGGCGGTGGTGACCGGCTCCCATTACGATCGCGCGCAGCGCTGTAGCGGCTGTTCCCCGGGTATCGCTGCGCTCAACCCGGGCTACAAACTGCTACGAACAAACAAAAAAGAAAAAGAAGGATGCGGAACGCCGTAAGACGCAGACCTATCCACCGCAACTTGCGTTGCGGCGCGCATCCTGCAGGGCGCGCTCGCCTTCCGGCGTTCCACCGCGGCTCTTCCCTCGGGACTCACGCATCCCGAGGTGCGACTCCGGACCAGGTTTCGCGGCGCTGGCGCCTTGGATGGCGGGGGTCTCCCGCCGGCGCCGGCCCCGGTTGCAGCGAGCACCTCGCGTGCCGGTCATAATGCCGGCAGACATGATGTCCGAACCCGCCCGGGAACGGCCTGCAAAGCCGCCCGCGGGCGCCGTCCTCGCCCGATGATCCGGTTTGCCTCCGGACCACCTCCTGTACGAAGGCGAGGATCTCTCAGTACCAGAACCAGAGATAAAAGTCAAGTCAAGGGTGACAACATTGTCACAGAAAGGACGATTTGCTCCTGGTTCACACCGTGAAATTCTAGAACTCGGCTTAGGTGTCTGGCGCAACAACGGCTTTGCGCTAAAGTGAGCGATGTCTGACGATCCGGCCGAGTTACGTCGAAAAGCCGAAGCTTGCCGGCGCCTAGCCGACATGAGCGAAGCGGTGGAGCGCAAGGCACT
>DASZWK010000177.1:0-20469 GCA_035546235.1 Xanthobacteraceae bacterium
GTGGCGGTGACCTCGCTGTTCCTCGCTATGGATGAAAACAAGACCGGCCGTTTGCTGTTTCCCGTCTCCAAATATGAAGGGAATCTCGCCTCGGGAACGCTCTACGCGTCGAACAATCTGGTCAAGACAAACCCCAATGCGGTGCGCGAGTTCGTCGCCGGTTGGATCGAAACGGTCAATTACATCCGCACTCACAAACCCGAAGCTGTCAAAATCGAGAGCACCATCGCCGGCTTTGACGAAAGCGTGATGTCGAAGGACTACGATCTGACGATCGGCATGTTCACCAAGGCCTGCCAATTCGACCCGGAGTCGCTGGCGACGCTCAAACGCTCATTCGCCGATCTCAAGCTGCTGCCGACATCACCCGATATGTCGAAACTTTATACCAGCGCGTTTCTACCGAAATAGCGCACGATCCCGAAAAGTGGGTACCGGCTTTTCGGAAACAGATCATGCGCCAGCAACAGATTGATTTCTTCGGCCAGGCGTTCACTCGATCCGCAAGCCGATCTTTTTGAGAATCTGGCTATAGCTCGCATCGTCGGCGCGCAGCCGCGCCTGCAACTCCTCCGGCGTCGTCGGATCGGGCTCCCCGGCGCCGGCTTTCTCGAGCTTCTGCGCGAATTCCGGCTGCGCAATCGCTTCATTCGCCGCTTTGCGCAGACGCGCCACAACGGCAGGGGGCGTCGCGGTTGGAACTGAAACGACCTGCCATATGATCACGTTATAATCGGGATAAAACTCGGAAATTGACGGCAGATCGGGAAACAGCGGCACGTGCTTACGGCCGCTGACCGCGAGCGCGCGCAGCTTTCCGGACTGCACCAAAGGCGTGGCCGAACCGCCGCCGAACATCGCCGCGACCTCGCCGCGCATCACCCCGATCGCCGCCGGACCGCCGCCGCGATACGGCACGTGCGTCATTTCGAGCCCCGCCCGCTCTTTCAACAGCTCCATCGCCAGATGATGCTCGCTGCCGTTGCCGATCGATCCGTACAACAGCGGCGGCTTCGCCGCGCGCGCATAGGCGATGAATTCCTTGAACGTCTTCGGCGGCAGGGAGGGATTTTCCGCCAGCAGCAGTTCGTCCGACACGACGCTCGCGACCGGCGTCAGATCCTTGAACGGATCGAACGTCATCTTCGCATAGAGATGCGGATTGACGGTGTAGAGCGAGCCCGACGACAGCAACAGCGTATAGCCGTCGGCGGCGGCGTGCAGGGCGACGTCTCCCGCGAGGTTGCCATTGGAGCCCGGGCGGTTCTCGACCACGATGGGCTGGCCCAATCGGGGCGACATGAATTGCGCGAGCAGGCGGCCAACGAAATCGGC
This sequence comes from Xanthobacteraceae bacterium, assembly GCA_035546235.1. Lineage (GTDB taxonomy): Bacteria > Pseudomonadota > Alphaproteobacteria > Rhizobiales > Xanthobacteraceae > BOG-931. The sequence continues at coordinate 1,336 of DASZWK010000177.1, forward strand.
GGCACCGCCGGGCGGAAACGCCACGAGGAGGCGCAGCGGCCGGTCTGGAAACGACTGCGCATGCACCGGCGCGACAAGCGTCATAGACGCGAGGCAAATTCCAAGGAGAGCAGTCAACCAAGTAAGTCGCGCCATGCCGGCCTCCCCCCAACGCCCGTTGGATTTTGCGCCCATCGTAATGAGGCGTCGGGCAGGCGCAACCAACCGGCATGCGCCATGCTGGCGCATGACCCTCGGCGGAGTCATGCGCCCGTGGGCTTAAAAAGAGCCGCGATTACTCTGCAGCGCCGCGGAACGCGGCAACGCCCTGTCCGTCGGCCTTGAGTGACCTGAACAGGTCGAAGGCTTCCTTCGGCTTCATGTTCTTGTGCACGACCGCCGCAACCGCCTCGATCATCGCCTTGGGCGCATCCGACTGGAAAATGTTGCGGCCCATGTCGACGCCGGAGGCGCCCTGCTGCACGGCGTTGTAGGCCATGGTGAGCGCGTCGAGTTCCGGCAGTTTCTTGCCGCCCGCCATTACGATCGGCACCGGGCATGACGCCGTGATCGTCTCGAAGCCGTCCTCGACGTAATAGGTCTTGACGTATTGAGCGCCGAGCTCGGCGATGATGCGGCAGGCCAGCCGGAAATATTTGGCGTCGCGCACCATGGCTTTGCCGACCGCGGTGATGCCCATGACGGGTACGCCGGTGCGCAGCCCCGCATCGACCAGCCTCGTCATGTTGTGCACCGAGCGCGTCTCGTGCTCGCCGCCGATGAACACCTGGATGCCGACGCCGGCAGCGTTCAATCGCACCGCGTCGTCCATGTCCATGGCGATCTGCTCGTCCGATAATTCTTCGCGCAGGATCGAAGGCCCACCGCTCGCGCGCAACACCATCGGCTTGCCGCTCTCGGCCGGAATGAGCGAGCGCAGAATGCCGCGCGTGCAGAACAAGGCGTCGCAGGACGGCAACAGCGGCACGATCGACAGGTCGATGCGCTCGAGCCCCGTGGTCGGGCCCTGAAAGTAGCCGTGGTCGATCGCCAGCATCACGGTGCGACCCGATGTCGGATCGAACACCCGCGCCATGCGGTTTTTCATGCCCCAATCGAGCTGATGGCTGCCTTTGAGAAAAAAGCCCGGCGTCCGCTGCGGCTGATCGAGGGCGTAACGTTCGCCCTCTCGGTCGGCTTCCGGCATGATGCTACCTTCCCCAAAATCCGCGCGCAGAATGAGCCGCGCGGCGTCAGACCTATGCGCCATCCGCCTGACGCCAGGCAAGACGAGCCTGCAGCAAAGATGTGTGGGGCGGCAAGCATTTAGCCCGCCTTGGATTTGGTCGTCGGAGCCCCTTGGCAAGGTTCTTGTTTTGTTCTAGTATCCTAGACTTGGAACTTACAGCGAACATCCTTGGACTTTTCACAGCCGATGAGCGAATCCGCCGCCCTTTCCGCGGCGCGCAACCGCGCCGCCATCATGGAGGAACTACGCCGCCTGATGCCCGGGGCGGAGGGCTTACGCACAGCCCTGTCCCTCGGCCTTACCGCCATTGATTCACACCTGCCGCAGGGCGGTCTCACCCGCGGGGCTTTGCACGAAATCGTGCCGGATGGCGAACGCGCCATAGCCGCGGCTTTCGGCTTCATCGCGGCCCTGCTCGCGCGTCTGCCCCAGGTGCAGCGGCTTGTTTTCGTCATGCCGGCCTATGGGCAGCGCCACTATGGCCGGCTTTCCGGACATGGCTTGAACGCGCTCGGTCTCGATCCCGGCCGCGTGATCCTGGTCGAAACCGGACATCGCACGCACACCCTCTGGGCCATGGAAGAAGCGTTGCGGTCAGGCGCACCGGCCGCCGTTGCCGGCATTATCGACAAGCTCGACCTGAAACTAAGTCAGCGGCTGCATCTCGCCGCCACAGATTGCGGTCTGCCGCTCCTGCTCATCCGGCCGGCGCGCGATCTGGAATCGAGCGCGGCGGCGACGCGCTGGCGCATCGGCACCGCGGAAGCCGCACGCGACCGCTTCGGCCTCATCACGCATCCGAGGTGGCATCTGCACCTCGAACGGGTTCGCAACGGACGGCCAGGCGAATGGGTAGTGGAGTACGATCATGTCGCGCATCGTTTCAGTCTGGCTGCCGCGATGGCCAATCCTGCGCATGCTCGCGGCGCAAGCCAAAAGGCCGGCAGACAAGCCCATTGCGCCTGACGAGCCGTTCGTCCTGACCGTTGCGGGATCGGGAGGCCCGCGCATCGCCGCTCTCAACGAGACCGCCGAAGCCGCGGGCCTCGCTCCCGGCGAACCTTTGGCCGATGCGCGGGCGAAAGCGGAATTCTTGCAGGTACGCGCCGTCGACACCGCCGCCGACGATGCGGCTTTGCGCCGGCTGGCGTTATGGGCGACGCGCTACACACCGACCGCCTCGCCCTATGACGAGGATAACGGCGCCGACGGGTTTTTCCTCGATATCGAAGGCGCGGCGCATCTGTTCGGCGGCGAAGCACAGCTTATCGCCGATCTTGCCGGCCGCCTGCAAAAACTCGGCTTGCCCGCGCGCCTCGCCGTTGCTTCAACGCCGGGCGCCGCCTGGGCGCTGTCGCGCTTCCATGCTGCGGCCTTGTTTGTTCTGCCGCCGCGGCAGGAAGCCGAAGCGTTGTCGCCGTTGCCGATCAAGGCGCTGCGGCTTGCTCCGGATACACGCGCGGCCTTGCATCGGCTCGGTTTCAGAACCGTGGGCGCCCTGCTCGACAAACCGCGCGCGCCGTTTGCCGCACGATTTCGCACGGAACTGCTGCGCCGCATCGATCAGGCGTTGGGCCGCGTCGACGAGCCGCTCGTGCCCGTGGTCGCACCGCCGGTCTATCACTCCTTGCGTTATCTGCTCGAACCGATCGGCACGCAGGACGCCGTCGTCGCGCTGGCCCGCCGCCTGATGCAGACGCTTACCCATGTGCTGACGCGCGATGACGCCGGCGCCCGCGCGTTGCGGCTTTCGCTCTACAACGTCGATGGCGCGGTTGAGGCGATCGACATCGCGCTGACGCTGCCGACGCGCGATGTCGACCATGTGGCACGACTCATCGCGCTCAAGCTCGAAGCGCTTGCGGCAATGCAGGACACGGGATTTGGCTTCGAAGCGATCGGCCTTGCCGTAACGCGCGCCGAGCGCATGACGGCGCACCAGACCGAATTCACGGCATCCGCCGAGGATGACGACCGCACCGAACGCTGTGCGGCGTTGATCGACGCGCTGCGCCAGCGTCTCGGACCGGCGAGCGTGCGACGCTTTGAGCCTGTCGCCAGTCATATTCCGGAACGGGCTGAAGTCCTGACACCTGCCACCGGCGAAACGACGGTATGGCCGGCAGCGGAGGGAAAAATGCGACCTTTTCTCATGCTGCCCAAGGCCGAGCCGGCCGAGGTCACCGCGTTGGTCCCCGAAGGGCCGCCGCGGCGTTTTTGCTGGCGTGGCGCGACCTACGATGTCGCCGGCGTGCAAGGCCCGGAACGCATCGGCGCCGAATGGTGGCGCGAGCCCCTTCATGTCTGTGCAAGCGAACGGCAAAGCGCGCTGACGCGCGATTATTTTCTCGTCGAGGATGCCGGCGGTCACCGCTTCTGGCTGTTCCGCGAAGGACTATACGGCCGCGAAACCGCGGCGGCGCGCTGGTTCGTGCATGGGCTGTTTGCGTGAGTGTCATTCCGGGGCCGAGCAAAACGAGGTTCCCGAGACTTACGATCCATATTCGCTGACCTGTGATTATGGATTCCGGACTTGCCACTTCGCGGCAATCCGGAATGACGGAAATGAGAGGGTAAGATGCAAGCCTACGCCGAACTCGCCGTGACCACGAATTTTTCCTTCCTGCGCGGCGCCGCGCATGCGGAAGAATTGGTCGCCACGGCCGACGAACTCGGCCTCGCCGCCATCGGCATCGCTGACCGCAATTCCTTTGCCGGCGTGGTGCGCGCCTACGACGAGGCCCGCAAACGAAAGATCAAGCTCGTGGTCGGCGTGCGGCTCGTAACCGTCGACGGTTTCGAGGTACTGGCCTATCCGACCGAGCGGGCCGCCTACGGCCGGCTCTGTCGCCTGCTCTCGGCCGGCAATCTGAAAGCCAAAAAAGGCGAATGCCATCTTACCTTCGAAGAGATTCTCGCCGCCAGCGCCGGGCAGATACTGATTGCTGTGCCGCCACCGAATATTCACCGTCATCCTGAGGCGCGAGCGAAGCAAGCCTCGAAGGACGACGGCCCGAGCGCCTCGGCTGGCATCCTTCGAGGCCCGCGCTCCGCGCGGGCACCTCAGGATGACGGAAGGTTTATAGACCGCCTCTCTGCCCTCGCCCGCGCCGCGCCCGGCCGCACGTTTCTGGCCGGCACCCATTATCATTGCGGCGACGAACCGCGCCGGCTCGGGCTGCTCGCCGAACTCGGCGAGCGCCTCAAGGCGCCGCTGGCCGCCGTCAACGACGTGTTTTATCACGTGCCGGAACGCCGGCCGCTGGCCGATGTCATCACCTGCATCCGCGAGAAATGCACGATCGCCGAAGCGGGCTTTCGCCTTGCCGTCAACGCCGAACGGCATCTCAAATCGCCGATGGAGATGGCGCGGCTGTTCAAGGACTTTCCCGGCGCCATCGTCCGCACTCTCGAGATCGCCGAAGCCTGCAATTTCTCGCTTGACGAACTGCACTATGAATATCCCGACGAGCCCGTTCCGCCGGGCAAGACGGCGCAACAGCATCTCGAAGACCTGACCTGGACTGGAGCGCAGAAACGCTACCCGAAACACAGATATCCGCAAGGCGTCCCAGACCACATCAAACAGCGGCTTCGCGACGAGCTTGCGCTCATCGCCAAGCTTGGCTACGCGCAGTATTTCCTCACGGTCCACGACATCGTCGCCTATGCGCGCGAAGAAAAGCAGATTCTTTGCCAGGGCCGCGGCTCCGCGGCCAACAGCGCGGTGTGCTTTTGCCTCGGCGTCACCGAGGTCGATCCCGACAAGACCCAGCTCCTGTTCGCCCGCTTCATTTCTGAAAATCGCGGCGAGCCGCCCGACATCGACGTCGATTTCGAACACGAGCGGCGCGAGGAGGTAATCCAATACATCTACAGGCGCTACGGCCGCCATCGCGCTGCGATCTGCTCGACCGTGGTGCATTACCGCTCGCGCCGCGCCATCCGCGAGGTCGGCAAGGTTTTGGGACTGACGGAGGACATAACCGCGGCCCTCGCCAAGACCGTATGGGGTTATGGCGACGGCTTGCCCGACGACCATGTCCGCCAGGCCGGCCTCGATCCGGCCAATCCGGCGATCCGCCAGGCCATCGCGCTCACCGACGAATTGATCGGCTTTCCGCGCCATCTGTCGCAACACGTGGGTGGCTTCGTGCTGACGCGCGGGCCGCTCGACGAGACGGTGCCGATCGGCAATGCCGCCATGGCCGAACGCACCTTCATCGAGTGGGACAAAGACGACATCGATACGCTCGGCCTGATGAAGGTCGATGTGCTGGCGCTCGGCATGCTGAGCTGCCTGCGCCGCTGCCTCGATCTGCTGTGCGCCCATTACGGCAAGGATTTTTCGCTCGCTACGCTGCCGCAGGACGATCCGGCAGTCTACGCGATGCTGTCCCGCGCGGATTCCATCGGCGTGTTCCAGGTCGAGAGCCGGGCGCAGATGTCGATGCTGCCGCGGTTAAAGCCAAACCGCTTCTACGATCTGGTCATCGAGGTCGCGATTGTGCGGCCGGGACCGATCCAGGGCGACATGGTGCATCCGTATCTGCGCCGGCGCGACGGCATCGACCCGGAGCACTACCCCTCTCCTGCTCCGCAGCACGGACCGAAGAACGAATTGGAAAACGTCCTCAAACGAACGCTCGGCGTGCCGCTGTTTCAGGAGCAGGCGATGCAGATCGCGATCACGGCGGCGAAATTCACTCCCGACGAAGCCGACGGGCTGCGCCGCGCCATGGCGACCTTCCGTCATACCGGCAAGGTCCATCTGTTTCGCGACAAGTTCATCGGCGGCATGACCGCGCGCGGCTATGACCGCGAATTTGCCGAGCATTGTTTCGGCCAGATCGAGGGGTTCGGCGAATACGGCTTTCCGGAAAGCCACGCTGCGAGTTTCGCGCTCTTGGTTTACGCCTCGGCTTTCGTCAAATGCCACTATCCGGACGTGTTCTGCGCCGCCATTCTCAACAGCCAGCCGATGGGCTTTTATCAGCCGGCGCAGCTCGTGCGCGACGCACGCGCTCACGGCGTCGAGATCCGCGAAGCCGACGTCAATTTCAGCGCGTGGGATTGCACGCTCGAGCCTGCATCCCCCGACCGTCATTCCGGGGCCGAACGAAGCGAGGAACCCGGAATCCATAATCCCAGCATCGGGACTATGGATTCCGGATTCGCCGCTTCGCGGCGATCCGGAATGACGAATGAACGGAATCAGCAGCACGCCGTCCGCCTCGGCTTCCGCCTCATCCAGGGCTTAAGCGAAGACGAGCTGAAAAACCTCATCGCCGCGCGCGGCAACGGTTTTGCGTCGATCGAGCGACTCGCCGCAACGGCCGGCATCTCGCGCTTTACCATCGAACGGCTGGCCGAAGCGGATGCGTTCCGTTCGCTGGGCCTCGACCGTCGCGCCGCGTTGTGGGCGGCGCGCCGGCTCGACGTGATCGGTGCGCGCGTGACGCGGCGCACGGCCGCCCCCACCCTTCCCTCCCCCGCAAGCGGGGGAGGGTTAGAGAGGGAGAATGGCGCTCTGCCGTTGCTCGCGCCGCATCTGAGCGACGAGCTTTTCCAGGAAGAAGCCGTCGCCTTGCCGGCCATGGCGCTGTCCGAACATGTCGTCGAGGATTACGTGGCGACCGGGCTGTCGCTGAAGGCACATCCGGTGCGGTTTTTCCGCGATTGCCTCGAGGCGCTCGGCGCCGTTCGCAATGCTGACCTCAAGAACGAGGCGCTGCGGCAGGATTCCAAACTCACCGTCGCCGGCCTGGTGCTGGTGCGGCAGCGCCCGGGCACTTCGAAGGGCGTCGTCTTCATGACGCTCGAAGATGAAACCGACATCGCCAATATCATCGTCTGGCCGAAAGTTTTTGCCCAAAACCGCCGCACGGTGATGACGGCGCGTTTTCTCGCCGTGCGCGGCAAGCTGCAGCGCGCCGGCCTGGTGATTCACGTCGTCGCCGAAAGCTTCGTCGATCTTTCCGCGCAACTGCCGTGGCTGCGCGAGGGCGGCGATCTGTTTTCGCCGAAATTGTCCGGCGGACCGCTGCCGGCGGAGCAACCCTTGCCGCTGCGCAGCCGCGACTTTCATTGAAGCGACGATGATGACCAACCACACCGTCATTCCGGGGGCGAGCGAAGCGAGCAGCCCGGAACCCATAAGCCCAGCGCCGGGGTTACGGATTCCGGACTTGCCGCTTCGCCGCAATCCGGAATGACGAATTAAGGAGACACCCATGTGCGGCCGCGCCAAACTTCCCGACGATGTTTCCGAAATCAAACTCGACCTCAAAATCGATTTCGACGAGATCGAAAATTACCAGCCGCGGTGGAACGTCGCACCGACCTCGCAGCTCCCCGTCGTCGTCTCCAGAAACGGCAAGCGCATTCTGACGCTGATGCGCTGGGGTCTCGTGCCGTCCTGGGCAAAGGACATCAAAACCGGCCATGCGACCTTCAATGCCCGCGCAGAGGGCATCGAAACGCGCCCCGCCTTTCGCGGCGCCTGGAAGGCACACCGCCGCTGCCTGGTCGTCGCCGATGGCTATTACGAGTGGCGTGTCGCGGATAAACAACCTTTCGCGGTAGCGCTTGGCAATCGCGGGCCAATGACCTTTGCCGGCTTGTGGGACCTCTGGCGCGACCCCCTTACCGCGACGGCCAAACCACTGAAATCCTTCGCGATCGTCACGACGCCGGCCAATACGCTGCTCCAACAATTACACGACCGGATGCCGGCCGTGATTGCGCCCGACAACTGGGCCGCGTGGCTCGGCGAAACCGAGGCGACCGAGCCCCAGCTGAAGGCGCTGCTCAGACCTTACCCGGATAGTGCGATGGCATTCTGGCCAGTCGACCGAAAAGTAGGCAACGTCAAGAACGACAGTCCGGATTTATTCTCTCGAATTTGTGAATTACCCCAACGGGCGTGATTAACGGGAAAACCTTCTGATTGCCGAAGCCACATCGGTTAAAACGTCACATGAGTGTTGCATGGCCGACCGCCGACCTATATCGTTCGGTACCTGCGGAATGCAGGGTTCCCCGCAATGCGCGCGTGTCGCGATCGGGGAAACCGGTTAAGCCCGTGACACCGCGTCGCCGCGGAAGCGATTGGCAAATGCGATAGTTGCGAATCGTAAATGCGGGCAAAGACCTTCAACACTAACGGCCCCGAAGACGGCCGGGAGGAAATTGTGCAACCTTCCACGAGCCTTCTCCGCGACCTCGTGCGCAAGAAGGACTTTTACTCCGGCGGCCTGATGATTCTCATCGGCCTCGGCATCGCCCTTAAAGGGTCGACCTATCGGCTTGGCAGTCTGATGCATATGGGGCCCGGCTTCATGCCGACGGCCCTTGGCGTGCTGCTCGTTCTTCTGGGCATGGCCATAGCGGCGGGCGCGCTGGTGCCGGCCGAGGCAGGCAGCGAAGAAACCCAGAGCATCCTGCCCGAAAACCCGCAATGGTGGGCTTGGTTCTGTATCCTGATGAGCCCGGTGCTGTTCGTCTTTTTCGGGCGATACTTCGGAATGGCTCCAGGGACCTTCGCATGTGTGTTCATCGCCGCACTCGGCGACCGCACTGCGACCTGGAAAAGTACGATTATCTTATCGACCGTGGTGACTGTGTTCGGCGTCGCGCTCTTCTCGTATTTCCTGCAGGTTCCAATGCCGATCTTCACCTGGGGGGGTGGCCTGTGATCTCAACCGCACTTTCCGATCTGTGGTTCGGCTTCGGCGTCGCGCTCGAACCGCACAATTTGATGTGGTGCTTCGTCGGCGTGCTGGTCGGCAACATGGTCGGTGTGCTGCCGGGCATGGGCCCGCTGGCGACTATCTCGATCCTGTTGCCGCTGACCTTCGGCATGAAGGCGGTGCCCGCCATCCTGATGCTGGCCGGCATCCTCTACGGCGGCCAATACGGCGGCGCGATCTGCTCGATATTGCTGAATTTGCCTTGCCACCCGCCGCACGCCGTAACCTGTCTCGACGGCTATCCGATGACCAAGCAGGGGCGCGGGGGGGTCGCCCTCGGCGTCACCGTGATAGCCTCATTCATTGGGGCGTCGTGGGGCATCACCGAGATGATCTTCCTGTCGCCGCTCCTGGTGAGGGCGGCGCTGCAATTCGGACCCGCCGAGGTCTGCTCGCTGATGCTGCTGGGTCTCTTGGCCGGTTCGACGCTCGCGCGCGGCTCACCGCTCAAGGGCGTGTGTATGACCGTGCTCGGGCTGTTCCTCGGCTCCATCGGCACCGACCTCGAGACCGGTTCGGAACGCTTCACGTTCGGACTGACCGAACTCGACGACGGTGTCGAACTGATTGCGCTCGCGCTCGGCCTCTTCGGCGTCGCCGAGTTTATGAGCAGCGTCAATCAGATGTCGCCCATCAATATGGCCTACACCAACGTCCGCTTGAGGGACATGCGGCCGACGCTGGCCGATCTGAAACGGTCGTTCTTTCCGATGTGTCGAGGCACGATCGTCGGCAGCTTGTGTTCTCTCATTCCCGGCACGGGCCCAACCATTGCGTCGTTCGTCGCTTACGCCGCGGAGAAGAAGGTATCGAAGACGCCGGAGAAATTCGGCACCGGCATGATCGAGGGCGTGGTTTGCCCCGAGACCGCGACACATTCGTCGATTCAGGGCGACTTCATCCCCACTATGAGTCTCGGCATACCGGGCGACGCCGTCATGGCGCTGCTGCTCGGCGCGCTGATGATTCAGGGTATCGTGCCGGGTCCGCAGCTGATCTCGCAGCATCCGGACATCTTCTGGGGCTTGGTGGCGAGCTTCTGGATCGGCAACATCATCCTCGTCATCTTGAACGTGCCGCTGATCGGCATCTGGTGCAAGATGCTGGCGATCCCGTATCGCTTTCTTTACCCCAGCGCGATGTTTTTCGTCTGCATCGGCGTCTATGCGGCCAACAACGACTTCTTCCAGGTCGGCGAGGTCGTGGTGCTTGGCTTGTTGGGCTATGTCCTCTTGCGGCTCGGTTTCCATCCGGCGCCGGTCGTGCTCGGCTTTGTTCTCGGGCCTCGCTTCGAAGAGAACTTCCGCCGCGCCATGCTGATCGCGCGCGGCGACATCACGGTGTTCGTCACGCGTCCCATCAGCGCCGTGTTCGTCGCGATGTGCGTCCTTCTCCTCGCGACGCAGCTTTACTTCCGCTTGCGTCCTCCAAAAATCAAACCGGTCGCGGCCGGGGGCGAAGGTTCACCGCCGATATCGCCGCAAATGTCGCCGCAGCAGATCCCGGTCACGCCGGCCGAATAATTTCCGGCCAAATAATCTGAAAAACCCAAGCGCGGCCCTCAAGCCGCGCTTGGCGCGTTTTTACCGCCCAAGCCGCGCTCCAGCACGCGCGCCAGCCGATCGGAGAACGAGCGCGCATCGGCCGGGCGCTCGCCGTCCAGCACCCTTGCCTCGTCGAACAGAAGATGCGCCGCATCTTCCTTGAACGCACGTTCGTTTTCGCCAAGCGCCGCGAGCGCCGTGACCAGCGCGTGACGCGGATTGACTTCGAGGATCGGCTTCCCCGCCGTGGGCAACCTTCCGGCGCTGGCAAGAATTTTTTCCAGCGCGCGGTCGGGGCCGCTGTCCGGCGCTACCAGACACACGGCGCTGTCGGTCAACCGATCCGACACGCGCACATCGGATACCGCATCGCCCAGCGTCGATTTCACAAACGCGACAAAGATTTTGACCGCAGGCGCGGCCTCAGCCTGCGTCTCGTCCTTGGCGTCGGTGCGCGCGATCGAGGCCAGATCCGCCGCGCCCTGCGTCACCGACTTGAACGGCTTGCCGTCAAACGATACCCCGGGCATCACCCAGAACGAGTCGACCGGGTCCGGCAACAGCAACACTTCAACGCCGCGGGCGCGAAAGCCCTCAAGCTGCGGCGACGACTTGAGCCGATCGAGATCGTCGCCGGCGAGATAGTAGATCGCGGTCTGATTGGGTTTGAGCGCGCCGACGTAGTCTTTCAGGCTGCGCCACCCATCGCCCGACGCCGTGGTCTTAAAGCGCGCCAGCGCCAGCAAGGCGTCGCGGCGCTCGATATCCTCGTAGATACCCTCCTTAAGCACTGCGCCGAATGTTTCCCAGATTCTGGCATAGGCAACCGGCTCCTTTTCGGCGGTGCGTTCGAGCTCCGACAGAACCCGGCTGGTCGCGCCCTTCCTGATGGCGGCGAGCAGCGGGCTTTCCTGGATCTTCTCGCGCGACACGTTGAGCGGCAGGTCGGCGCTGTCGACCAGCCCACGCACGAAGCGCAGATAGCGCGGCAGAATGTCGGCATCGTCGGTGATGAAGACGCGCTTGACGTAAAGCTTGACGCGGCCCTTGCGATCGGGATCGAACAGGTCGAATGGCCGTGAGCCAGGCACAAAAAGCAGCGTGGTGTAGTCGTGGCGGCCTTCAGCGCGGAAATGCACCGTCAGCGCCGGATCGTCGAATTGCCCGGCGCTGCTGCGATAGAAGTCCGTGTAATCGCCCGTCGTGATCTCGGCCTTCGGTTTCGTCCACAGGGCGGCGCCGTCAGTGATCTCGGCAGGCGCGGCATCGGGTTTGTCGACGATCGAGATCGGCACCGGCACGTGACCGGATTGCGCTTTGACCAGACGTTCGAGCGTATGTCGCTCGGTATAGGTCTTGGCGTCCTCGGTCAGGTGCAGAATGACGCGGGTGCCGCGCGGCATCGCATCGGCGGGCACCGGCGTGACCGAAAACGTTCCCTGCCCATCCGAGGACCACAGCCAGCACGCATTCGTTCCGGCCCGGTGCGACAGCACATCGACCCGGTCCGCCACCATGAAGGCCGAATAGAAGCCGACGCCGAAGCGGCCGATCAGCGCGTTGTCTTCACCGGCAGTTTCGCCGCCGCCGGCCGCCGCCACCCGGTCGAGAAACGCCTTTGTGCCCGAGCGTGCGATGGTGCCGAGCGCTTCGACCATGTCGTCACGCGACATGCCGATGCCGTTGTCCTCGACCGTCAGCAGCCTCTTGTCGGCATCGACGAGAAGCGTGATACGTGCCTTGGGATCGTCGCCAAGCAGGGCCGGCTCGGCGATGGCCTCGTAGCGCAGCCGCTCGCAGGCATCGGCCGCATTGGCGATCAGCTCGCGCAGGAATACCGATTTGTCGGAATAGACCGAGTGCACCATCAGCTGCAGCAGCTTGGCGACGTCGGCCTCGAACGGGCGGCTTTCGGCTCGGCTTTCTTCAGTCATCGTCATGGCGGCTCCCCCCGGCACGGGTTTGTCGGTGTCCAGATGGAGGCAGAACGCCGCCGATTCAAGATTTGACGGCGCGGCGAACCGTCAGGCTAGCGCCCTAGACCGGCACCCGCACCGTCGCCCGCAGGCCGCCAAGCGGTGAATCGCCGAGGGTAATGTCGCCGCCATGGGAACGGGCGATGTCGCGGGCGATGGCAAGTCCGAGCCCGGTACCGCCCTGGTCCTGATTGCGCGCATCGTCGAGCCGTAGGAACGGCTTGAATACCTCTTCCCGAAGCTTGACGGGAATACCCGGCCCGTCGTCGTCGACCGCCACGGTGAGCCAGCGGTGATCGCGGTGCGCCGTGATCGCGACATTCGAGGCAAAGCGCACCGCGTTGGAAACCAGATTGCCGATGCAGCGCTTGAACGCCGCCGGCCGCACGGTGACCTCGGGCCGCCCGGTAAACGCAACATTGACGCGATGACCGTTGCGCTCCATGTCGACTTTCAGATCATCGAGCAGCGCCGCCATGTCGGCCGGCGCCGATTGCTCTCCGGTGTCGCCGCGCGCGAACGACAGGTAGGCCTCGAGCATACCCGCCATCTCGTCCACGTCCTTCTTGATCGCCTCGATCTCCGAGCTGTCGCCGAGCAGCGCCAATTCCAGCTTGAAGCGCGTGAGCACCGTTCGCAGGTCGTGTGACACGCCGGCCAGCATCGTCGTGCGCTGCTCGATCGCCCGCTCAACGCGCGACTTCATTTCCAGGAACGCCGCGGCGGCCCGGCGCACCTCGCGCGCGCCACGCGGGCGGAAATTCGGCGCCTCGCGGCCTTTGCCAAACGCCTCGGCGGCGTCCGCCAGCCGTACGATCGGCCGGATCTGGTTGCGCAGGAACAGGATGGCGACGGTCAGCACCACGAGCGACGTCGCGACCATCCAGGCAAGAAAGATCCAGGAATTCGGATCGTAGACGTCGGCGCGCCTGGCGAAGACGCGCATCACCGTGTCGTCGAGTTTGATACGGATTTCGACTATCGAGGAGCGGCCGACCGTGTCGATCCAGAACGGCAAACCGATCTGCCTGCGGATCTGATCCGACAGGGCCTCGTCGAGTTGAGAGAAGAACGGCTTCGGACCGGGCGGCGGCAGCTGTGTGCCGGGCAAAAAATCGACCACCAGGCCGAGACGGTCTTGCGCGATGCGGCGCAGCTGCGCGCGGTCAGCGCCCTGCGGATAGGTCCGGTAGACATCGATCAGCGTCGCGATCTCCTGCGTGACCGCCGTCGCCAGATATTTCGTCACCAGGTCCCAGTGCCGCTCCAGGAACATGAACGCGACCACCGACTGCACGATCACCATCGGCAGAATGATGATCAGCAACGAGCGGGCATAAAGCCCGGTCGGGGTCAGCGCCTTGAGCCTGCGAGTGAAGCGGGTCCAGGGTTCTGCGATTGGACCGGCAGCGACTGCGATGCCGCGCTGAACGGCGCTGGCCGCGCCCGCCAGATAGCCAGCTGCGCTGCGCAGGCGTCCGATGCCCTGGTCGAAGCTCGTCATAACGCTCACGCCACCGGCACGAGCCGGTAGCCCACGCCGCGCACCGTCTGCACGATCAGAGGATTGGCCGGATCGTTTTCGATCTTGCGGCGCAGCCTGTTGACCTGGACATCCACGGTGCGCTCGCTGACCGCGTCGCCGTTCCCGGCGAGCGCCTGGCGCGGCACGGTTTCGCCAACGCTGGCTACCAGTACGCGCAGCATCTCGCATTCACGCTCGGTAAGACGGATCGGCTCGTCGCCGCGGCGCAGCTCTCCGGTCGCCAGGTGAAAAACGAACGGGCCGAACCGCACCGATTGCACGGGCGCGGTGCGCGGCGGCTGCGCCCGCCTGAGAATGTTGCCAACCCGCAGCGACAGCTCGCGCGGCTCAAACGGCTTTGCCAAATAATCGTCGGCGCCGATTTCGAGCCCCATGATCCGGCTTTCCTTTTCGTCGCGCGCGGTCAGCATCAGGATCGGCACGGTCGAACTGGTGCGCAGCGAACGGGCGAAATCAAAGCCACTCTCGCCCGGCATCATGACGTCCAGAATGAGCAGGTCGAAGCGCAGCCCCTGCAGTTTGGCGCGCGCTTCGCAGGCGGTCTCCGCCGTCGACACGCGGTAGCCCTCGGAGAGCAGGTAGCGCGACAACAGGGCGCGGATGCGGCGATCGTCATCGACGACAAGGAGGTGCGGTGCGTCGTCGGCGGGCTTGGCCGGCGCCGCCGCAGTCATAGCCCGCCTTCTTTACGGTGCTGCCCGGCGCGATCGGACTGCGCAATCATGCGCAGCACGCGCTCGCGATGCTCGGCATCGACCATGCCGGCAAGAAAACGCCGCGCTGCCTCACGCCCGCCCGCGCCAAGCTCGGCGAGGACGCCGGAAATACGAGCGGTCTGCAGGCCGGCAAGCTGCATGGCCAGATCCTCTCCGGCCGGTGTCACATACAGGAGCCGCTGGCGGCGGTCGTGGGCGCCTTCGCGCTGAACAACGTAGCCTTCATCGATCAGCTGCTTAAGCACGCGGCCGAGCGACTGCTTGGTGATGCGCAGCACATCAAGCAGCTCGGCGACTTTCATGCCGGGATTGCGATTGACGAAATGCAGGACGCGGTGATGTGCCCGCCCAAAACCGAGCTTGGCCAGCACTTCGTCCGGATCGCCGACGAAATCGCGATAGGCGAAAAACAAGAGTTCGATGAGGTCCCAACAGGGCTCACGTTCCAGCGCGGTACGCTCGGCAGCCGACGCGGCGCGATGTTTGGGTTGGGTGGTTATGCCGATGTCCGCCATTATGTCAGCACTATTGACATATTTCGCGTTGGTTGTTAATACAAAGACGCGTTATCACGATGGCAACTCGCCCGCTCAATCCTGCCGGCACCCCCTGCGGACGCGGCCGAGACCATACCGGGAGTCCTGTCTCGACGCAAAAGCCCGCCCTTGGCATCCCGCGTATTGGGGCTTCCGGGGATGGCGCAAAGATCGGGCGGCTCCATGAGGGAGAAATGCCATGACCGTTGCCTTTGACCAACGTTCAGACGTCATCTGGTTCGATGGCAGGCTCATTCCCACCGTGGACTGCAAGATCAGCGTGCTGACGCACGGTTTGCATTACGCGAGCTGCGTGTTCGAGGGCGAACGCGCCTATGGCGGCGAAATCTTCGAGGGCACAGCCCATACCGAACGGCTCAAGCGCTCGGCCAAGGTGCTCGATTTCGAAATTCCTTACAGCGTCGCCGAGATCGATGCCGCCAAGCGGCTCGTCCTGGAGAAGAATAACCAGAAAGACGCCTATGTGCGGCCGATCGCCTGGCGCGGCTCCGAGGCTTTGGGCGTCTCGGCACAAGCCAACAAGATCCATCTCGCCATCGCCACCTGGGAATGGCCGAGCTACTTCGATCCGGCACAGCGGCTCAAAGGCATCCGCCTCGACCTCGCCGAATATCGCCGGCCGGACCCGAAGACCGCCCCGTGCCTCGCCAAGGCGGCAGGCCTCTACATGATCTGCACCATCTCCAAGCACCGGGCCGAACAGCGCGGCTATGCCGACGCCATGATGCTCGATTGGCAAGGGCGCGTCGCCGAATGTACCGGCGCCAACATCTTTTTCATCAAGGACGGCAAGATCCACACCCCGATCGCCGATTGCTTCCTCGCCGGCATCACGCGGGCGACCGCAATTGCGATCGCCCGCCGGCACGATATCGAAGTCATCGAGCGCCGCATCATGCCGGACGAGCTTGGTGGCTTTTCCGAATGCTTTATCACCGGCACGGCCGCCGAGATCACGGCCGTGTCCGAAATCGCCGACTGGAAATTCACCCCGAGCCGCATCACCCAAACGTTGATGAGCGACTACACGGCTGAGGTGAAGCCCAAAGGCAAAGCTGAGGCGGCCTGACGCGCCCGGCGCGGCGAGACGGGCGTGCGCAAGCTTGCGCCGACCGCACTCGCTGCCCTCTTGGCGCTGTGCTGCGTAGCGCGGGCTGACCCGTTCGAAACAGCCTTGAACGCCTTCAATGCCGCCGACTATGCGACGGCTTTCTCGATCTGGTGGCCGTTGGCGCGCGGTGGCGATCCCAAATCGCAAGCCTCGCTCGGTTTCATGTACTATTCGGGCAAAGGTGTGCAGCGCGACGACCAGCGCGCACTGTTCTGGTTTCGCCGCGCCGCCGATGCCGGCCAGCCGACGGCGCAATTTTATCTCGGCATGGAATATTTCTATGGCCGCGGCGTGCCGCGCGATCTCGCGCAGGCTTATTCGTGGTGCGATATCGCGTTGAGCAACGGCTATTCGGAGAGTCTGTCCTGCCGCGACACAGTAGCGCTGCAAATGTCGTCGCAAGACCGCCGCCGGGCCGCGCAACTGACCGCCGATTTTTTCCGTACGCATGAATTTCGCAATTAGGCGTCGATTCGGCGGTAGTTTCGGAAAATGGGCTTTCCCATTGTCGGATTCTCGCCGAATTCGCCAATCAGGCCCCGGCGATCCTCCAAAATCGCAGCGCACCCGCACGCTGACACGCGCATTTCCGCGTTTGCGCACCGCAGTTTGGAATTCTGGCAAACTGTCTTGAAACAGCGTTCGATTTAGCGCAGTCTTGTTTGCAGTTTTCCATCTGAATTTCTGTCACGCGCGCCCGCGATACGGGCAGCCGACCCAGCGAGGCCGGTGCGTCACGCGACAGAAGCAGAGGAAACGTCAAGGGAGGAAGGCAATGGCAGAAGATTGCCGGATTGCGCATGGCTGCGACGCGCCTGCGCTCCACGATCATCCCCAAGCGAGCGAGGGCCCGCTGTCGGAAATCGCGCGGATCAAGGCGTCGCGCAGAAGCTTCATCAAAGGTGTTATCGCCTCGGGCGCGACGCTCGGTGCGACCGGTTATCTGTTCCGCGCCAGTTCGGCGCAGGCCAAGAGCGTCGGCGCTGTCGAACGGCTGGTCAGTCTGAACGTGAACGGGCAGACACGGCGGGTCGACGTGCTGCCATACGAAACGCTCGCCAACACGCTGCGCTACAAGCTCGGGCTCACGGGCACCAAGCTGTCGTGCGATCGTGGCGAGTGCGGCGCCTGCACGGTCATCGCCGATGGCACCACGATCTATTCCTGCACGACGCTCACGCACGCCGTTGCCGGCAAGAAGATCACCACGATCGAAGGTGTCGCCAAGAACGGCGAACTGCATCCGGTGCAGAAGGCTTTCATCGCCGAGATCGGTCCGCAGTGCGGTTTCTGCACGCCGGGCCAGGTGATGTCCGCGGTGGCGCTCTTACAGGTCAATCCACACCCCACCATCGAAGAAGCGCGACGGGCCATGTCCGGCAATCTGTGCCGGTGTGGATCGTACAACCAGTATCTGGCTGGCGTCATGCGCGCGGCGAAGGGCGACTTCGCGTCGACGGGAGGCTCCAATGGCTGATTACAAACTCGTAGGCAAAAACTTTACTCCGCCGGATATGCTCGCCAAAGTCACCGGCACCGCGAAGTATTCCGAGGACTTCCAGGCAGAGGGCATGCTGCATGCGAAGATGGTGCTGTCACCCATGCCGCATGCGCGGGTGCGCAACATCGACACCTCGGCGGCCCTGAAGATAAAGGGCGTCGTCGCCATCATCACCCCCGACGACGTGCCCCAGTTTCCGCCGCCAGTCGACCCGATCCTCTATCGCGAGCCGGTTTATGCCGGCGCTCCGATCGTGGCAGTCGCGGCCGAATCCGAGGAAATCGCTGCCGCGGCGGTCGAGGCCATCAAGGTCGATCTCGAGCAACTCGACCACGTTGTCGATCCGCTCGATTCGCTCTATCCGGGCGGCGTCAACGCGTTCTCCGGCGGCAACGTCGCCAACGTCAAACTGCCGCTGCAAACGGTGAAATGGACCGCCAAGGACTTCGCCGGCTTCGACCAGGGCAAGATGCCTTTGGGCAAGCCGTCGGAGGAGTGGCACTACGGCGATCTCGACGCCGGCTTCGCCAAGGCCAAGGTCATCATCGAGCGCAGCTTCCAGACCGCGGGCACGTCGCATCACACGATGGAGACGCGCTCCAACATGGCCTACTGGCAGAACGGCAAATGCTACGTTCACGGCTCGATGCAGAGCCAGTCGTTCGTGCTGCCGCAGATCGCGCGCCTGCTCGGCGTCAAGCCGGCGGACGTCGTCTTCATCGCCGAGTATTGCGGCGGCGGCTTCGGCTCCAAGGGCAATGCTTATCCGCTGGTCGCGCTCTCCGGCCATCTGTCGAAGAAGGCCAACGGCCGCCCGGTGATGCTCCGCGTGTCGCGCGAGGAGGAATACGCCAACGGGTCGGGCCGCGCCGGCTTCCAGGGCTGGGCCAAGATCGGGTTTGCCGAAAACGGCCGTATCACCGCCCTGGACATTTTCGTCGTCCAGGACAACGGCCCGAACATCGGTTTCTGGGACTTCCGCAATGCCGGCGAAACGGCGCAGGTCGTCTACCAACCGGAGTCGATGCGCTGGCGTGGCACGGCCGTGCTCACCAACACGCCACCGCGCGGTCCGCAACGCGGTCCCGGAGAAAACCAGACGGCGATGACGATCGAGCCGCTGCTCGACGAAGCCGCACGCAAGCTCGGCATGGATCGGCTGGAGATCCGCCGCATCAATGCGCCGGACAACGACGGCTTCGAG
>DASZWK010000178.1:0-22450 GCA_035546235.1 Xanthobacteraceae bacterium
TAGCGGCTCAGGCCCATCGCATCCATGGATTCGAAGAAGAACGCCCGATGACCGCCAAGCAGATACTGCACATTGTGCTTTGAGGTGGTGACGAGCACATCGATACCCGCTTCGTCCATCAATCGATCAAGTCGCGCCGTATCGAACGGGGCTTTTCCTTCGCGCTTGGTTACGTCCAGCATGAGCGATCTCCCGGCATTAGCGGCCCGCGGCTGTGTGCGAGCCTAGCAAATCCACATAGACGAATGAACCCGCGGCGCCTGCCAACATCGCGGTCGCAATCCAAGGGGCCGCCAGCGCCGGAACAACCGCGCCGTGCAGGCGCACGCCCGAAGTTATGCGATGGATATACCTGCGACCCCGAAATTTATCATATCGCAACGCAGCATCATACGCTTTTGGCTTCCAGTCGCATTTTCTCGAAGCTATAGAAGAGCCGGGCTAGTGAGCCACAGGTGGAGCGCGCCGCGAGCTCAAGACGGCGCTGCTGAGGGATGCCCTTGGATACCAATGCCAGCGACGCGGGCCGGCGCCGTCGCCGAATAGTGCTTATCGTTGTCTGTTGCGCGATAGTTGCGGCAGTAGGGGTGGGCTACAGGGCATGGTCGGGCGGTCCCGATACGGCTCAGGCCGCCCGCAAATCCCCACGTCAAGCTGTACCGGTCAGTGTCAGCGCTGCGACGCTGCAGGACGTGCCTATCTATCTAACCGGGCTCGGCACCGTCCAGGCGCTCTACACCGTCGCGATCCACGCGCAGGTCGACGGCAAACTCCAGGATGTGTTCTTCAAGGAAGGCCAGCGCGTCAATAAAGGCGACGTGCTCGCAAAAATCGATCCTCGCCTCTACCAGGCCGCGCTCGACCAGGCGAAGGCGCGCAAGGCCATGGATGAAGCCACACTTGTAGCGGCGGAGAAGGATCTGGAACGGTTCCGAACCCTGGTGCGCAAAAACGCCGAAACCCAGCAAAACCTGGACCTGCAGCAATCCAAGGTCGACCAGACCAAGGCGTCGATCGCCGCCGACCGGGCCGCGATCGAAACCGCCCAGACCAACCTCGACTACACCAATATCGTGGCCTCGACAGCGGGCCGCATGGGTGTGCGGATGGTCGATCCCGGCAACATCGTGCATGCCAACGATTCAGGCGCGATCGCCGTCCTGACGCAGACCCAGCCAGCGGCCGTATTGTTCACGCTGCCGGCACAGACTCTTGATGACGTGCGCGCTTCAACCGCACGCGGCTCGGTCGAGGTTGCGGCTTTCGATCGCGACAACGTGCGCCTGTTGAGCGAGGGCCAGCTATCAACGATTGACAATCTCATCGATCAAACGACCGCGAGCTATCGCCTCAAGGCCACCTTCGCCAATAACGACGAGAAGCTGTGGCCGGGCGAGTTCGTCAACGCACGGCTCCTCCTCGAAATCAGGAAGAACGTCGTAGTGATACCGTCACTTGCCGTGCAGCGCGGTCCGAACGGGCTGTTTGCATGGGTGGTGAAAACCGACAACACAGTGGAGGCGCTGCCGATCAAAACCGGCACCACGACCGGCAATCGCACCATCGTCATCTCGGGTCTGCAGGTTGGCCAGCGGGTCGTGACCGACGGCCAATACAAGCTGCAAAAGGGCGCATCTGTTGTTGTCGTTGACCCGCACGGCACGGCCAAACAGGACGACCAGACGTGAACCTGTCGGAGCCCTTCATCCGGCGGCCGATCGCGACGACGCTGCTGATGGCTGCATTCGCGTTCGTCGGCATCGTGTCGTTCCCGTTTCTGCCGGTCGCGCCGCTGCCGCAGGTAGATTTTCCCACCATCCAGATCACCACAACCTGGGCCGGCGCCAGCGCCGACACGATGGCGACGTCGGTCGCAGCCCCGCTTGAGCAGCAATTCGGTCAGATTGCTGGAATCACCCAGATGACGTCGCAAAGCACGCTGGGGGCTTCGACGATCGTCATCCAGTTCGAACTCGAACGGAACATCGATTCCGCCGCGCAGGACGTGCAGGCCGCGATCACCGTCGCCAGCAAGACCTTGCCGCAGTCGCTCAGCACGCCGCCGGCCTACAAAAAGGTCAATCCGGCGGACGTATCAATTCTCCTATTCTCGGTGCATTCCGACACCGTGCCGCTCATCCAGGTGGACGAATACGCCAACATCTTTCTGGCACAGCAGATTTCCCAGGTTCCGGGCGTGGCGCAGGTGCTGGTGTTCGGCGACCGCGCGCCTTCCATTCGCATTCAAGTCGATCCCGCCAAGCTGGCCGCCACCGGCATTACGCTTGAAGACATCCGAGGCACGCTCGCCAGTGCAACGAGTAATGCAGCCAAGGGCGTGATCAACAGCGACAAGATCAGCTTTTCGATCGCCGCCAACGACCAGATCACCGACGCCGCCAAATTCAACGACGTGGTGATCGCTTATCGCAACGGCGCTCCGATCCGGGTTCGCGACGTCGGGCAAGCGATCTCGGCGGCCGTCGACCGCAACGTCGCCGGCTATCAAAACAACCTGGACGGCGTCATCCTCGCCGTTTTCAAGCAGCCAGGCGCCAACGTCATCGGCACCATCGACCGCATCAAAGCGGAACTGCCGCAGCTCACGGCACGCATCCCGCCGGCGGTGAAGACCGAAACGATTCTCGACCGTACGGTCACCATCCGCGCCTCCGTCGCCGACGTCGAGTTCACGCTGGCGCTCACGATTTGCCTTGTCGTGATGGTGATCCTGCTATTCCTGCGTAATTTCTGGGCGACGCTCATCCCAAGCGTCACCGTTCCGCTCGCGCTCGCCGGAGCGTTCGCGGCGATGTATCTCATGCACTTTTCCCTCGATAACCTGTCGCTCATGGCGCTGACTATCGCGGTCGGGTTCGTCGTCGACGACGCCATTGTGGTGGTGGAGAATATCTATCGCCATGTCGAACACGGCGAGCCGGCGTTCACAGCGGCTCTAAAGGGCTCGCGCGAAATCGGCTTCACCGTGTTGTCAATCTCCTGCTCGCTGATCGCGGTGTTCATTCCGCTCCTGCTCATGAGCGGGATCATCGGCCGGCTGTTCCGCGAATTTGCGTTGACGGTGACAGCGTCGATCTGTGTTTCGGCCATAGTATCGCTGACGCTCGCGCCGATGATGTGCTCGCGCTTTATGAAGCGCGAAGCCGAAACGCACGGGCGCGCCTATCGGGTCATTGAAGGCGGCTTCAACGCCATGCTGTCCTTCTACCGGCGCACGCTCGATATCGTCCTCCGCCATCAGGCAATCACGCTTGGCGTGTTTTTCGCCACCATGGCGCTGACGGTGATTATGGCAATCGATATCCCGAAGGGGTTTTTCCCGATCCAGGACACCGGCATCATCACCGGCTTCGCTGAGGCGGCGCAGCAGACTTCGCCCAAAGAGATGATGCGTCTGATGCACACGCTCGGCGACGTAATCTTGCACGATCCCGACGTCGAGAGTTTCGGCTCTCAGACCGGCTCGACCGGCAGCGCGCAGACCGCCAATACCGGCCGTTATTTTCTGGCGCTTAAACCGCGCGACGAACGCAAGCTAACCGCCTCGCAAATCATCGACCGCTTGCGCCCGCAACTCGCAAAGGTCGAGGGCGCCAATCTGTTCCTGCAGCCGGCGCAAGACATCAGCGTCGGCACGCGCATCACCCGCGGTTCCTTCCAATACACTCTGCAGGACACAAATATCGCCGAACTGAACGAGTGGTCGCAGAAACTGACCGATAAGCTGCGCACACTGCCTGAGCTTGCTGACGTTACCAGCGACCTGCTCGCCAATGCGCCTAGACTCCAGATTACCATCAATCGCGATCAGGCCTCACGCTTCGGCATTTCACCGCAAGCGATCGACGAGACGCTCAACGACGCCTTCGGCCAGCGCCAGATCACGCAGTATTTTACTCAGCTCAAGACCTATTACGTGGTCCTCGAAATTCTGCCCGACCTGCAGAAAGATTTGTCCACACTCGACCGTCTTTATGTGAAATCGCCACTGACCGGCGGCGCGGTACCGCTTTCCGCGCTCGTCGATGTCGACAGTAACGGCGTGGGGCCACTTCTGATTTCGCACCAGGGACAATTTCCGGCTGTTACGATCACATTCAACCTACAGCCGGGCGTCTCGCTCGGGCAGGCCGTAGACGCCGTCGATCGGGCGTCAACCCAGATCGGCATGCCAGAGGCGATCATCCCGACCTTCCAGGGCAACGCGCAAGCCTTTCAAGCATCGCTGAGAAGCGAACCGGCTTTGATCGCGGCGGCGCTGATCGTGGTCTACATTATCCTTGGCATTCTCTACGAAAGCTTCATTCACCCGCTGACCATTCTTTCAACCCTGCCATCGGCCGGCATCGGCGCCCTGCTCGCGCTTCGGCTCGGTCACATGGACCTGTCGGTCATCGGCATCATCGGCATCATTCTCTTGATCGGTATCGTCAAAAAGAACGGCATCATGCTGGTGGATTTTGCCATCGGCGCCGAGCGCCAGCAGCACATGGCGCCTCATGAGGCTATCCGCCAAGCCTGCCTGTTACGCTTCCGCCCAATTCTGATGACGACCGCTGCGGCCATGCTGGCCGGCATCCCGCTGGCACTGGGTAACGGCGCCGGCTCCGAAATGCGTCAGCCGCTCGGCTATGCGATGGTTGGCGGATTAGCGCTGAGCCAAGTGCTCACGCTCTACACCACACCGGTGGTTTATCTCTATCTCGACCGGCTGCAGGCATGGTTGTTCGGCGGAAGGCGCGGACCAATCGACGAAGAGACCGCGCCCGTGCACGCGGTCGCCGCCGAGTAGCGCCACACCGCCCTGGCTTATTTCCAAAGTTCTGCGCTGGCTATCCGCGCGCCCTCGACCAGCGATGACAGCTTCGCCCACATGATGGATGGATGGACGCGCCGGTAGAACGGCCCCTGGGCGAATCCGCAATCTGTCCCCGCGATGACGTTCTCACGGCCGACGAGACGCGCCAGGCGCACGATGCGCTCCGCTACCAGCTCGGGATGCTCGACCACATTGGTGGCGTGGCTGATAACGCCGGGAATGAGCACCCTGCCCTCAGGAAGTTTCGCGGTTTCCCACACGCGCCACTCGTGCTCGTGACGCGGATTCGCGCCTTCGATGACAAATGCGCCGACCTTCATGCCGAGGATCAGATCAACGATATCCTTGAGTGGGACATCGCTGGTGTGCGGACCGGGCCAGCTGCCCCAGCAGACGTGATAGCGGATTCGCTCGGGCGGCAGACCGGCAATGGCCTCGTTGAGCACGTCAACCTGGAGCCCCAGCCATTTGCGGTAGTCGGCAAACGATTTCGGCGGCACCATGCGATCATAGGTAACAGCGGCGCGCGCGTCGTCGAGCTGCAGGACAAAACCCGCGTCGATGATCATGCGATATTCGGTGCGCATCGCAGCGCCAATCGCACGGATCAATTCCTCATCGGTTTTGTAGAATTCATTCTTGCGATCGGGGATGACGCTGGCCGGAGCAGCCACTGGCAGGAATGCTTCCTCAACCTTTGTGTTCTTGAGCGCGGATTTGAAATTATCGATGTCGCGCTTGAGCTCTGCCTGGCCCGTGTAGGCGATTGGTCCGACGCAGACCGCCTCGGTAGTCGTTGCCATGCCTTCGCGCGCATCGAGTTCGGCATAAAACTCGGCAAAGGCTTCACGGTCGACGCCGCGCGTGAACGGATTTTTGCTGGCCGCAGCGATCGGCCGCCGTTCAAAGCCGCTCAACCGCTCCAGCACATATTGCGACCAGGAAATCGATTTGCCGAACTCGCCGTCACTGATCACATCGATGCCGGTTTCGGCCTGTTTGTGTACGACCTCCGCGACCGAATCCGCCAGACACTTTTGGTAGGCGGCCTGATCGTACGGTTTGCCGGCTTGTTTCGCCCGCAGAAACTCCTGCAGCGCCGGCGGACGAATGAGACTGCCAACGTGGGTGGTGAGAATACGGCTGCTGCTACGCTTCATTTGAGTTCCTTGTGCATCGTCACACCGGGTGGCGTTTGCGGCCGGCAAGCTAATACAGGATTAGAGCAAGGCGGCAAACCGAAGGGAAATGGGCACAATCCCATCTCGCCTCGATAACCGGAGCGGCATACCCTGTCGACTGCGCGCTCGCAGCAGCGCGTCACGCCGAGGAGGAGTTCATGTCATCGCTCACACGCCGCGAACTGAGCTTTTTGTCGTTCGCCGCCGTTGCCCTGTCCGGCGGTTCCGCGCGCGCGGCCGGCCTCGACACGGCTGCCGTAACCTATCTGTTGCCGGATCAAATCAAGTGGTCGCCGCCGAGCCCAACCGGTGCGCAAAATGCGGTACTGGCCGGCGACCCGTCCAAGGAAGGCCTCTATGTGCAAATGGTCAAATGGCTCGCCGGCAACCATTTCAGCCATCCGCATTTCCATCCGCATGATCGTTTTATCACCGTGCTCAAAGGAACCTGGTGGGTCGGCACCGGCACCAAGTTCGACCCCCGCGCGACCGTGCCGATGCCTTCCGGCACGTTCGTCACGCATTTCGGGAAGCATGTGCATTTCGACGGCGCCAAGGAAGAGGATGCCGTTCTGCTCATTGTCGGAGAGGGACCGGGAACGTCGACACCTGCCGAGGTCAAGTAACGCGGCTCAGGCCGCGGATTTGGCCGTGGCGCTGTTGCCGCGCGCGGCCGGACGCTCGGCCGTCGCGCGCTTGATACGGTCGAGCACGAGATCGATCGAAGCAACTTCGATACGGTTGCGGCCATTGTCCTTGGCGCGATAGAGCGCGTGGTCGGCCTGCGCGAGCAGCGCCGAAAGATCGAGCACGGCGTCGTGACTGATGACGATGCCGATGCTCACGGTGGCCACGACGGAGCGCCCCTCCACTTCGCGGGTTACCTCGGCAAAGGCCGCCCGAATCTCTTCGGCGACGGCGAGCGCCCGATCCCGCCCGGTGTCGAACAGCATCGCGGCGAATTCCTCGCCGCCCAGGCGGCCAAACAGGTCGTGCCGTCGCATGAAACGGTTACCGATTTCGGCAAACAGCTCCAGCACATGATCGCCGGTCGCGTGGCCGAAACGATCGTTGATCGATTTAAAATTGTCGAGATCGAGCAGCATCACCGCAATCGGACGCGGGTTGCTCGACTGCCGTTTCAGCTGCGTTTCACCGTCCTGCAGGAACGCGCGGCGGTTAGCGATGCCGGTGAGCGGATCGACAAGGGCGGCCGTCTTATGTCGGTGCTCGGTGCGCTCTTTGGCCATGGCCAGCAGAATGAACGCGATCGAGATCGTGAACAGCAGCGCCTCGAAACTCAGCACCGTGAGCCAAACGCTCTCGAAAACCTGGTTTCCAGTCGGCGACCACGGCAGCATGGCGCTGAACGGCGTGCGCAGCAGATAAAGCGCGCCGTGGGCAAACAGCATGAAGATCGCCGGCCAGCGCGACACGAGCGGTTCGCCGCGCCCGCGCCAGAATTCGTACGCCGTTGCCCAGGTGTAGGCGGTGATGATGCCGGACGACAACAGCACGCGCACGCCAAACGACGCTTCCACCGCCGGGAGACGGCAGACGACCAGCCACAGCGCGGCACCGCCGAACATCAGGATTGGCTGCGGCCGCAAATGATCGAACACGCGCGCGCCCGTCCAGGTCAGCGCAAACGCCGTAAACAGCAGCACGTTGGCGAGGTCGATAGTGATGACGTCAGGCGCCGAACCGTACATGCCGAACAGCACAACCGATGCGGCGCGCAGCAAGTGCGCGAAACCCCACCATGCCACGGCCGTGATGGCGGTGTTCTGCACCCACACGAACAACAGCAGCAATCCGAGGATCACTTCCACGTAGATCGTAACGAGGAAGAGCGTGTTGACGTCGAGAGTCATCTCGTTCGACCGTGGGCGGAATAAGGGCTGCCGTTGGGGGCAAGTACCGTCCCAGTCCGATTAACCCGGTGCCCCCAAACAATAGGTGAATGCAGCTAGGCGCCGCGACGGCTTGCCGCCCTATGGTTTCGATAATCTTGCCGCATCCAATCGGATTTGACCTTGCATTGCTTCGGGGGATTACGTCATCTAGGCTCGATCTACGGTGGAATTGGCGATCATGCAGGTTTGTAACGGAATTATCGAAGCTATTGGCAATACGCCGTTAATCCGCCTTAACCGCGTCTCGGCTGCGACCGGCTGCAATATCCTCGGCAAGGCCGAGTTCATGAATCCGGGGCAATCGGTCAAGGACCGCGCCGCCCTCTTCATTATCCAGGATGCAATCAAGAAAGGCGCGCTGCGGCCAGGGGGGCTCATCGTCGAAGGCACCGCCGGCAACACCGGAATAGGCCTTGCGCTGGTCGGCAATGCCATGGGCTTTCGCAGCGTCATCGTCATTCCGGAAACGCAGAGCAAGGAGAAGAAGGATACGCTCCGGCTTTGCGGCGCGGAGTTGATCGAAGTGCCGGCCGTGCCGTATTCGAACCCGAACAACTACGTAAAAATTTCGGGTCGGCTCGCTGCGCGTTTGGCAAAGAGCGAAAAGAACGGAGCGATCTGGGCCAACCAATTTGATAACGTAGCCAACCGCCAAGGCCACATCGAAACGACGGGCCAGGAAATCTGGCGCCAGACCGATGGCAAGGTCGATGGCTTCTCCTGCGCCGTAGGCACCGGCGGCACGCTCGCCGGAATTGCCATTGCGCTGAAGGCGCACAACAAGGCCGTACGCATCGCGCTCGCCGACCCGATGGGCGCCGCGCTTTACAGCTACTACACGACCGGCGTTCTGAAATCCGAAGGGTCCTCGATCACCGAGGGCATCGGCCAAGGCCGCATTACCAAGAACCTTGAAGGCGCGCCGATCGATACCGCTTATCAGATTCCGGACGCCGAAGCGGTGCCGATCATCTTTGATCTTTTGGAGCATGAAGGTCTCTGCCTGGGGGGGTCGTCCGGCATCAATATCGCGGGTGCCGTCCGGCTCGCCAAAGAGCTTGGGCCCGGCCACACCATCGTGACGATCCTCGCCGATTACGGCACACGTTATGAGTCGAAGCTGTTCAACCCGGCCTTTCTGCGTGAGAAAAACCTGCCGGTGCCGGAATGGCTCGTGCGCCGATCGACCATTGAGGTGCCTTATGAATGAACTTCCCCCGAGGCACATGCGTTGACACACTGAACGCCCATTCGTTCCGCGGAATCATGAGGCAAGACTCATGTTGAGAACTGAAAGCGATCCTCCACCCTCCCCGGCCAACCGCTGGCTCAAGTCAACCGAATGGCTGGTCGAACACTTGCGCGACCGCGACGTCGTTGCCGTCGACGCCTCGTATTTCCTGCCGACGCAAAAGCGCGACGGACACGCCGAATACCGCAACGGTCACATTCCAGGCGCGGTGTTCT
Organism: Xanthobacteraceae bacterium; assembly: GCA_035546235.1. Taxonomy (GTDB): domain Bacteria; phylum Pseudomonadota; class Alphaproteobacteria; order Rhizobiales; family Xanthobacteraceae; genus BOG-931. Next base: position 9,405 of record DASZWK010000178.1, read on the forward strand.
TCGACATCGAAGCGGTGTGCGATGATTCGACCGATCTGCCGCACATGCTGCCGGGCTCGACACAGTTCGGCGAAGCCGCCGGCGCCCTCGGAATCAGCGATGGCGACACCATCGTCGTCTACGACTGCCAGGGCCTTTATTCGGCGGCGCGGGTGTGGTGGACGTTTCGCATCTTCGGCGCCAAGAGCGTTTTCATTCTCGATGGCGGCCTGCCGAAATGGAAAGCCGAAGGGCGGCCGATCGAGACGGGCGATACGCAGCGGCCGCCAAAGCAGTTTCATGCCGAAATGGATATCGGGCCGGTTGCGATGCTGGCCGATGTACGCATGGCGCTGACCGACCGCAGCGCGCAGATCGTCGATGCCCGCTCGGCCGAGCGCTTTGCCGGCACGGCACCCGAACCCCGCCCGGGCTTGCGCTCGGGCCATATGCCGGGTTCCTTCAACGTGCCGTTTCAGGCTGTGCTGGAAAACGGCCGGCTGGTCTCGCGCGAGCGCATTGAGGCGGCGTTCTCGGCGGCCGGCGTCGACCTGGACCAGCCGATCATTACCTCGTGCGGCTCGGGCGTTACTGCCGCGATCCTCACGCTGGCGCTCGACTCGATCGGCAAAAGCGCGTTGCGCCTTTACGACGGCTCGTGGTCGGAATGGGGGTCGCGTCCGGACGTCCCGGTCGAGCGCGGCTGACGCTTCAGGCACGCCAGCGCCGATATCCGGCGATTCGCCTTCTGGTTGAGGCGTCTGCACAGGCCCAATATGCAGATTTTGTAAATTCTTGTAGGATAATGGCAGCTCGGCGCTATATGGCGTGGCCAGGGTGGTTAATTTGAGGGGTCGGAAGTTGCGGACGTTGATCGCAACTTGCGTGCTGTTGGCGGCCACAGGTCTCGCCTGGGGAGCGGATTCGCAGCAGCCAATTTCCCCGCCGAGCAATGTGGCGGCACCACCGCCGGCGTCCAGTCTGCCTTACAGCTGGGCGGGGACTTATCTCCGCGGCAGCTCCAATCTGGCACTAGAAGGAGTTCCCGGCGGCACTAACGCGATCACCGGCTTGTCGGGCATCGCGAACCCAGTATCTACCGATCAGAGCGGCATCGACAGCGGGGTGGTCGGCGCCAATTGGCAAAATGGCAGCACGGTGTTCGGCTTTGAAGGCGATATGCAATGGCTGGGGCAAACGTCCGGTCCGGTCACCGCCTGCGGCATGGGATGCAGCCTGAACGACCGGGTGAAGGTGCCGTGGATGGGGACGCTGCGGGCCCGCGCCGGAAAATCCTTCGATCGGGTTTTTGTCTACGGCACCGGCGGCTTCGCAACCTTCGGCACGGCCGACAACCTCAATGCCGATACCTATGGCACGACGCCCAATTTCGTCGATCTCTCAGCCGGCAACATCAACTGGGCGATCGGAGGCGGAATGGAAATGGCGCTCGACCACAACGTATCGGCCAAGGTCGAATACCTCTACGCCGTTCCCACCGGCACGCAGCTTTCACTGTTCGACGCCGCCCCGAGTGAGCCAAGCAAGAGCAACATTTTGCGCGGCGGCATCCACTATCAGCTTCCGGTCGGCCAATAGACGGCGGCGCCAGCGCGCCGCGCCATCATCCTCCTGCAAACGGAAACGCCATGAAGAAACTCGCAATCGGCGACGTCACCATTACCAGCATCATCGAACGCGACGGGCCGTGGCGGAAGCCACAAGACATGTTCTCCCCGTATGATCCCGAGATCGGCAAACGTCATCTCGCCGAACTCGACCGCGAAGTGTTCGATCCAGCTTCGGGTCTCCTGGTCATCACCTATCAGACTTACGTGGTACGCACGCCCAAACACACCATCCTGATCGACACCTGCACCGGCGAGGACAAGGGATACCCGCCGCCCATGGATTTTCCCAAAAAGCCCTGGCTCGACCGTTTTGCCGCCGAAGGCCTGCGCTTCGAAGACATCGACTTCGTGTTCTGCACGCACCTGCATATCGACCATACCGGCTGGAACACCGTGCTGCGCAACGGCCGTTGGGTGCCGACTTTTCCGAACGCCAAATATATTTTTCACAAAGGCGAATACGCCGCGTGGGAAGAGTCGAACAAACGCGGCGAGAACCGGCCGGGCGGCGGCGGCAACGTCTGGGGCTACAATTGCGAACCGGTGGTGGCCGCCGGCCAGGCCCTCCTCGTCGACGACGATTTCCAACTCGACGATACGCTGTGGCTGACACCGACGCCCGGTCATTCACCGTGCCATTGCTGCGTCAACATCCGCTCGCGCGGCCAGCACGCCGTCGTCATCGGCGACCTGATGCACCATGCCTTGCAGTGCCGCGAGCCTGACTGGTCGACCGTATTTGACTGGGACTCCAAGCAAGCGGCGCGCTCCCGCCGCAAGTTCCTTACCGAAACCGCCGGTACCGGCCGCTTTGTGCTGCCGATCCATTTCCCGCATCCGACCGCCGGGTTGATCGAGCCGGACGGTGAACGCTTCCACTACAAGTTCGTGCGTTAGACCCGGATTGCCTTTCTTCGAACTACCTTCTCCGCAGCCCTCGAAAAGTTCAGCGCCGCAAGGATAAGCGTCATGATCTGGCAACGCCATAGCCTCATCCAGATGGCCTTTGCTCCGCTGACCGCTCTCAGCATCGCGGCGCCGGCCGCAGCGCAGTCCATGGATGACCTCTACGCCAAGGCCAAAGCGGAGGGCGCCATCGAGTTCTACTCCGGAGGACCAATCGCGCCCTATGAGCGCTTCATCAATGACTTCAAACAGCGCTTTCCGGGGCTCACGGTGCAGATCACCGGCGGCTTCAGCAACGTCCTCAACGCCAAGATCAATGACCAGCTGCGCGCCAAGAAGCTCGCCGTCGACATGGCGTTCTTCCAGACGGTGCAGGATTTTGTCGCCTGGAAGCGCGATGGCATTCTGTTGGATTTCAAGCCCGACGGTTATGATCACATCGCGCCGGCATTTCGCGATCCCGATGGCGCCTACACGACTGTGAAGGTCAGTGCCATCACCTACGCCTACAACACCACGCTGGTGGCGCCGGCAGACGTGCCGAAATCAGCGCTTGATTTCCTGAAACCCCGGTTCGCCGGCAAGCTCATCACCTGCTATCCTGCGGATGACGACGCCACGCTCTATTTGTTTTATACGGTCGTGCAGAAATACGGCTGGGGCTACATGGACAAATACATGGCCAACAAGCCTAACTTTGTCCAGGGCCATCTCAGCGTGGCGCGCAGCGTCGGCGACGGCGCGAATGCGGCAACGTTTGACGGCACCTCGACCGCGGACGCGGTCGCGCGCAGCGGGAAACCCATTAAATCGGTATTTTCGCAGGAGGATGCGACGCCGCTATTCACGCTCACAGCCGGCATTTTCAAGGGCGCGCCGCATCCCAACGCGGCCAAGCTGTTTCTGACCTGGTATATGGCGAAGGAACAGCAGAGCCGGCTCGGCGTGTTCTCGCCGCGCACGGATGTGCCTCCGCCGCCAGGCCTTAAGCCGCTATCATCCTACAAAATCGCCAACGGTTACCGGGAATTCGTGACCGACGAAAAACAAATCGCGGAGCTGCGCAAGCGCTTCGAGGGCTATACCGGCCCGGTCGTGAACAAAGGCGGCGTGCAGTAACGGGCGGCTTTTCCGACATTAAGCGCGATAAAAGCTCCGACGCTGCCGCAACATGATACCGGCAGGCGTATTCTTCTTGCTATTGGATGCTCCAGCTTCGACGGAACTTTGAGCTCCGGGAGTTATTTGCCACTTTGGCGCGAGTGTGGCAGGCATTTAGGGTGGCTCGCTCCTTCGGTACACTCTCTCTGGTGTTTCAGGACGTTTTTAATGGCGGAAAAGGCGCGTGCGAAATCTCGCGATTTACCCGCAGTGGGCAAATCGGCAACCGGCATTCGCGGACTGGATGAAGTCACCCTGGGAGGCCTACCGCAAGGCCGCCCGACGCTCCTTTGCGGCTCGGCCGGCTGCGGCAAGACCCTGTTCGCCATGACCTTCCTTTATAACGGCGTCGTCGAATACGGCGAGCCCGGCGTATTCCTCGCCTTCGAAGAGCGGTCCGAAGACCTCATCAAGAACGTCGGATCGCTCAACTACGACATCGAGAGGCTGATCGCCGAGAAGAAGCTCGCCATCGATCACGTCGAAATCGAGCGCACGAAGATCGAGGAATCCGGCGAGTATGATCTCGAAGGTCTCTTTATCCGGCTCGGCTTTGCGATCGACTCCATCGGCGCCAAGCGCGTCGTTATCGATACCATCGAGACGCTGTTTAGCGGGCTCGAAAACGAACACCTGCTGCGCTCCGAACTGCGCCGGCTGTTCGAGTGGCTTAAGGCAAAGGGCGTCACCGCGATCATCACAGGCGAGCGTGGCGAAGGCACGCTGACGCGTTATGGCCTGGAAGAATACGTCGCCGACTGCGTGATCCTGCTCGACAACCGCATCCACGATCAGCTTTCGACGCGGCGTCTGCGCATTGTCAAATATCGCGGCTCCGCCCACGGCACCAACGAATACCCGTTCATCATCGATGACAAGGGCATCACCGTGATGCCAATTACGTCAAGCGGCCTCGCTCATGTGGCCTCGACCGAGCGGCTGCCGAGCGGCATTCCCGATCTCGACCAGATGTTGGAAGGTAAAGGCTACTTCAAGGGTTCCAGCATCCTGGTCTCCGGTATGGCCGGCAGTGGCAAGTCGACAATTGCCGCGCATTTTGCCGATGCCGCCTGCGCCTCGGGTGTTCGTTGCATTTATTTTGCGATGGAAGAATCACCATCTCAGATCATCCGCAACATGGGCTCGGTCGGTATCGACCTGCAAAGGTGGGTTGACAAAAAGCTGCTGCGGTTCAGTGCGCGCCGCCCGAGCCTGTTCGGCCTCGAGACGCACCTCGCGACCATGTACCGCGAAGTGAGCGATTTCGTTCCCGGCGCGGTCGTCATCGATCCGATGTCCGCATTGCTCGGCGCGGGCGAAACCGGTGACGTGCATTCCATGGTGCTTCGCCTGGTCGATTTCCTTAAGGCCGATGGCATCACGGCGCTGTTCACCAACCTTGGCGTTTCGAGCGAGACCGTTACGACCGAGATTCAGATCTCATCGCTGATGGATGTGTGGCTGTTGCTCTACAATCGCGAGAGCAACGGCGAGCACAATCGGCAGCTCTACCTGCTGAAATCGCGTGGCATGGCCCATTCGAACCAGGTCCGAGAATTCATCATGTCTTCCGACGGCATCAAGCTGCGCGAAGTCTACGTGGGGCCGGATGGCGTGCTGACCGGTTCGGCACGGCTTACCCAGGAGACCAAGGACAAGGCGGCGGGCCTCCTCCGCGCGCAGGAGATCGAGCGGCGCCGCCGCGAACTGGAGCGCAAGCGCCGCGAAATCGCGGCGCAGATCGAGATTCTGCGGGCCCAGCTCGCCAGCGAAGAGGCAGAGGTGGGTCTTCTCAATAGCGAAGGCTCCGCGCATGCGGATCAACTGACCGCCGACCGAGTTGCCATAGGAATGAGCCGCCAGACCGGTGCGAGGCCGTACCAGCCGGCGCCGAAGCCCGCCAATAAGCCGAAGAAATGATTGGACGGAAAATGACGGAACACGACGGGTACAATCTTCGGCTCTATGTGGCAGGTCAGACGCCGAAGTCGATCGCGGCCATCGCCAACTTGAAGAAAATCTGCGAGCAGCATCTGCCCGGCCGCTATGAAATTGAAATCATCGACCTGATGAAGGATCCGGCGCTCGCCATGCGGCACCAGATCGTTGCCATCCCGACGCTGATCCGACAATTGCCGGAGCCGCTCAAGCGCATCATCGGCGATCTGTCCAATACCGAAAAGGTGCTGATTGGCCTGGACATCCGGCCGAACTGAGCACACGCACCATGTCCGAACGCGAGCCCAAGCTGCCGCTCTTCCCCGACGCCGACGAGACGGTTCAGGCTATCCATCAGGGCGACATCGACGCCGTCGTGGTGATGCGCGCCCTGGACGGTCCGCAAGTTATCCTGCTGCACGGCGCCGAAGAGCCTTATCGTGTCCTGGTCGAGCGGATGAGCGACGGTGCGTTGACCGCGGGACCGGATGGCGTGATCCTCTATGTCAATGATCGGCTCTGCGAACAGACCGGCTATTCGGCCGTGGAGTTGGTCGGCCGCCAGCTGGGCTCGCTGTTCGAAGGCGAGCGGCCGAGACTGGTTCCAGAGATCACGGCTGAGGCTAGTCTCCTGCGCAACGGCGATGACGCCATGCCGGTGGCGGTGTGGTCGCGGCCGATCTCGATCGCCAGCACCACGGCGACGCTGGTCCGGCTGACTGACCTTTCAGTCCATCGGCGCGCTGAGCAGATCGCCGCCGCCGAGCGCTTCGCGCGCTCCGTCCTCGAACAGGCCACAGAGGCCGTTGTCGTGCTGTCGCCGGACGGCCACATCACCCATGCCAGCTGGCGAGCCGAGCAACTCGCTGAAAAATCCCCGGTCGGCCGCACGTTTTCCGAGGCATTTCCCCTCGAAGCGCAGCGCACGGACGAGGCGGGAACGCTGGCACTGGAGCAGTTTTCCGCCGAAAGCCTCGACACCATGCTGGCAACCAGGCCGTTTCACGGCGTCGAGGTGAAGCTGCGTGGCGAGCGTAATGCCAGATCTGCCTTCCTGCTCAGCGCCGGACCGCTGGTCGACGAAGGCAGGCACAATGTCGGCTCGATCGTCACCCTGACCGACATAACCGAACGCAAGCGCGCTGAAGAACAGTTGACCATAATGGTCGCCGAACTCAATCATCGCGTGAAGAACATCCTCGCGATCGTTCAGTCGGTAGCGGCGCAGACCGTGCGCTCATCGGGATCGCTCGAAGACTTCGCCGACGCCTTTACCGGGCGCCTCAAGGCGCTGGCGATTGCGCACGACCTGCTGACACAGACCCGGTGGATCGGAATTGGACTGAACGAGCTTCTGGCGGCCGTGCTGGCGCCCTATCGATCGGCCGGCGAGAGCCGCGTGACCATCTCTGGCCCGGCGATTCTATTACCTGCCCGCGCTGTGGTGCCGTTGTCCATGGTGTTGCACGAGATGACGACGAACGCCGCAAAATACGGCGCGCTGTCGACGCGTCGCGGCACCATCGACATTACTTGGCAGGTGAGCGACAGCGGCGACAGGTCGGTCGAGCTGGTCTGGCAGGAGCGTCGTGGGCCGGTGGTCAAACCGGGAGCGTCGGCGGGTTTCGGCACAAAATTGATCGATCGCGCTATCAGCCACGATCTCGACGGGCGCACCAAAATCGATTTCGATCCAGCCGGCGTGCGCTGGACGATTACATTCTCAACTGGCGGATTCGCCGGGCTTCGAGAAATGGCGTCTGGTCCAGTTATCGCATAACTGGACTGGCGAATACTCTTTCGCAAATCCGGCGCAGCTCTCTTTCGTCGAACGGTTTGGCAACGCGGGGCATCGTGCGGAATGGGGCGGGAAAAAGCGTCACGTCGTCATAACCCGACGTGATAATGAGCCGTAATCCAAGCTTTTGCAGCGCCGGCAGGATCTCAAATATCTGCCGGCCGCGCAGGTTTACGTCAAGGAGCGCACCGTCGAAGTTGCCACGCTGGGCGTTTTCAAGCACCTCGTCGACGCTCGCCAGCGGACCCACCACCTCGCAGCCGAATTCCTCCAAGATCCGTTCCAATTCGAGAGCGATGAGCCCTTCGTCCTCGGCAAGAAGGATACGGCGGCCGGCTAACGGCTTTTCCACAGTGTCATGAACCACGCCATTCCTGGGAAGGTTGGTCGTCAACATGCCCTACCCCAGACAGGTCGCGGCCGGATTGCGCCAGCGCGCGCCGGAAAGAACCCCCCAAATCACCCGAATCTCTCTGGCTGGAGTACTCACACATCATAATGAGCTGTGAGCCGAAAAGTTCCAGCAACCTGGATGCGACAGGGCATAACCAAGTCCGACGGTGGGCCGTTCATCCTCAGCCGGCATCTTTCTGCGCCCGCTCGACCGCCCAGCGATTCTCCGGATACGGCAGCCCCAGATTTTCGCGCAGCGTCTTGCCTTCATAGTCCTTGCGGAACAATCCGCGGCGCTGCAGCTCCGGGATGAGCAGGTCAACGATGTCCTCCAGCCCGCGTGGAAAGGTCAAGGGCATGAGATTGAAGCCGTCGGCCGCGCCGCCGCGGAACCAGGCTTCGAGCGCATCGGCGACTTCGGACGGCGTGCCGATGACGACGCGGTGGCCGCGCTGGCCGTAAACGCGCTTGTAGAGCTGGCGGATGGAGAGGCTTTCGCGCCGCGCCAGCTCGACCATCATCTTGACCCGGCCCTTTTGTTCGATCGCAGGGCTTGGATCGGGCACGGGGCCATCGAGCGGGTACGCCGTCAGGTCGATGCCGAAATAGGACGATAGGTCCTTGATCGCCAGCTCAGGCGACAGCAGCGCTTGCAGCCGCTCATATTTGTCGGCGGCTTCGGAGCGAGTATGACCGATCACGGTCATTACCCCGGGTAGCACCTTGATGGCGTGGGGCGGGCGGCCATAGGCTGCGGCGCGCCGCTTGATGTCGGCATAGAAGGCCCGGCCGGCCGCCAGATCCTGCTGTACCGTGAAGGTGACCTCCGCGGTTTCACCGGCAAGATCACGGCCATCGTCGGACTGGCCGGCCTGCACGATCACCGGATGGCCCTGCGGCGAGCGGTGGACGGTGAGCGGCCCACGCACCGAAAAGTGCCTGCCGGTGTGATTGAGAAAATGCAGCTTCTCGCGATCGAGATAGAGGCCGCTCTCCCGGTCGGCGATGACGGCGCCCTCTTCCCAGCTGTCCCAGAGTCCGAGCACCACTTTGGCAAACTCACGCGCCCGCGCGTAACGGTCGCCGTGATGGGGGTGCGTCTGCCGGCCAAAATTATAGGCCTCGGCGATGGCGAGCGATGTCACCAAATTCCATCCGGCACGTCCACCGCTGATCTGATCGAGCGAGGCGAAGAAACGCGCGACGTGGAATGGCTCGAAATAGGTCGTGGTTGCGGTGGCAACGAGGCCGATCCGCTCGGTGACGGCAGCGATGGCGCCAAGCAGTGTAATCGGCTCGAGCCGCGAGGCCGCCGTCGTGCGCGTCCACGAGTCCACGTCGTCAGCGCCGAACGTTGCGTTGGTGTCCGCCATGAACAGCAGATCGAACTTGCCGCGTTCGGCCAGGCGCGCAATGTCGAGATAATGCTGCAGCGACTGCCGGCCGTGCGGATCGACATCCGGATCGCGCCATGCCGCCACATGGTGCCCGGTACCTTCCAGGAACATACCAAGCTTCATCATGGTCGCACTCGTCGCCCGCCTGCACGCCGCTACCTGGGAACGGAGTAGGCCGTGCGATTGATGAATTCCAAGGCCGTGCCGTCGGGATCGCGGAAATAGGCACGCGGCCCATCGATCGTGCCGCCGCGGCGGTCCTCCTCAAAAAACACATCAACGCCCTTGGCACGCAAGCCGTCGACCGCAGCTTGATATTCGTCGGCCCCGAGCATGAACGCATGATGCACGCCGTCCGACATATCGAGCGCGCCCTTGATGATCGGCGGGTCGCGCTTGATCAGGAGCACGCACACCCCGCCCGCATCGAGAAAGGTGATGCCCTTGTCCGGCCGTTGCGTGAGGTATTTGCAGCCCACGATCTCGGTATAGAACTTGACGCTACGGTCGACATCGCTCACCGGAATGCTGAAATGCGCGACGCCTTTGATGTCCGGCATGGGCTTCCCTCTGCGTTTTCTCCCGACGCGCGAGACACAGTGTCGTATCTCGCTTATTGCAAGACCTTGGTATTGTGCGCCTTGGGCGCCGAAACACAATAGCCGCCGGATGAACGGCGCACGGCATTTGCCTCGGCGACCGAAAAAGACGGAGGCTCAAGCGCAGGCCATGACCTTTTCCCGCCGCAAGTTCTTGTATTTCGCAGCAAGCGCCGCCGCGCCACTCGCCGCAACCCGCGTCGCGCTTGCGCAATCATGGCCAGCGCGCCCGGTACGAGTCGTCGTCGGCTATCCGGCCGGAATCACCCCCGATATTGTGGCGCGGCTTGTCGCGCAACGGCTGTCGGCACGGCTTGGCCAGCCGTTTATCGTCGAGAACAAGCCGGGTGCCGGGACCAGCATAGCTGCTGAAGAAGTTGTCCGAGCACAGCCCGACGGTTACACGTTGCTGCTTGCCGCGGCAGCGAACACCATCAATACCTCGCTCTATTCAAATCTCAATTTCAATTTCAACCGCGACATCGCGGCGGTGGCCAATATCGGCGGCGTTATCTTTCTGATGGGTGTCAATCCCACGGTGCCGGCCAAGACCATCCCCGAACTGATCGCCTACGCGAAGGCTAATCCGGGAAAGCTCAACATAGCGTCGCGCGGCATCGGGTCGTTGACTCATGTGTTCGGCGAATTGTTCAAGATGATGGCCGGCGTCAACCTCGTGCACGTTCCCTACCGGGGCGATTACACGGCCGATCTGCTCGGCGGACGAGTCCAGGTCGCGTTCTTCGCCATTGCGGACGCGATCGGGTACGTCAAAGGCGGCCGTATGCGGGCTCTCGCCGTGACCACCGCGAAGCGCTTCGCGCAGTTGCCAGACCTGCCCACCATTGCCGAATTTCTACCTGGCTATGAGGCGACCGGATGGCTCGGTATCGGTGCGCCCAGGAACACGCCCAACGGCATCGTCGAAAGGCTCAACGGCGAAATCAACGCCGCCATCGCCGATCCGGCCATCGGAGTCCGGTTCGCTGCAATGGGCGTTGAACCGACGCCTATGGCGGCTGCCGATTTCGGCAAATTCATCGCGGCCGAAACCGACAAATGGGCGAAGGTCGTCGCCTTCGCCCACATCAAGCCGAATTAGTGCCGCCCGCCTGGTAGCGAAATCCTCCCGCTTGAGTACTGTGCTCGATGACGGATAGGAGCGCCCATGATGAGTGAGAAAAAACTGACCGGCCGGATTGCCGCTGATCGTATCCGCATGCAATCGACGCCAAAGCCGCCAGCCGGCGCTGTCGAACGTTTCGTCGCGCTTGGCGAGTCCAGCAGTCTGATTTCCGATGTGATGGACGACCTCGGCATTTCCAACGGCGCCATCGGTGCCAGCGTGCTGAAACCGACGTTGCCCGGCAAGTTGATTGTCGGCCCGGCACTCACCGTGCGCAACATCAGGCAGCGCTCCGATGCGCTCAATGCCACAACCCACATGAACCGCATGGCCGAGTTCGAGGCACATAACCTCGCCGAGGACGGTGACGTGCTGGTGATCTCCAGCGTCTCCGGCATGTCGAACATGGGCGGCATTTCGTCGATGACAGGACCCAACACTCTTGATCCATGAGAAAGCCTTTTAGGCCGAATTGGCGTGTGGCACTGGCACGGCAAATAGAGGAGATGACCCCGCCTGCATCGCCAAGTCGACGGTCGGGACACCTGCATTGAGCGTTCCGCCAGATGGTGTATACGATGCCATCGCTTGAACGATCTGCGCGTCCGCAGGGACCGAGCCGCCCGGCGGATCGACCGCAATTCCGGCGACCGACCATGCCAAGCCGACCTGTCCCATCGCGGTCGCGCTGGTGATCTGGTTGTTGGCGATGTCGTAGATTTCGAAGGCGCCTGTGTTGGTGTTGCGCATCAGCATGTCGCTGGTGCCGGCGCCGTTAATCGGACCGAAGCCGGCCACCTGCCACTCGAGGCCGACTTGACCCATGGAGGCGGCGTTGGTGATCGTATTGTTGCCAATGTCGTAGATCTCGAACGCGCCGGTATTTGAGTTGCGCATCAGCATGTCGGTTTCATTGGCATGGCCGGAAAAGTCGCCAAAGCCCGCCACCTGCCATTCCAATCCGACCTGACCCATGCCGGCCGCAAAGTTGATCTGGTTGTTGCTGATGTCGTAGACCTCGAACTGTCCGGTGCTGGCGTTGCGCATCAGCATGTCGCCGGTCTCGCCGGCATGGCCGGAGAAATCGCCGAAGCCCGAGACCACCCATGGCGCGCCGACCTGGCCCATCGGCGCCGCGAAGGCGATCTGGTTGTTGCTGATGTCGTACACTTCGAATTGGCCGGTCGTACCGTTGCGCATCAGCATGTCGGTTTCGTTGGCGTGGCCGGAAAAATCGCCGAAACCTGAGACCACCCAGGACGTGCCGACCTGGCCGATCGAGTATGGGCCGCTAATGTTATTGTTACTGACGTCGTAGATTTCCAATTGCCCGTTGCCGGGGTCGCGCATCAGCATGTCGGTCGTGTCGGTCCCCGCGAAGCTGCCGAGGCCTGCCGCCTGCCACGACGTGCTGATCTGATCGAGCGCATAGGCCGCCTGGATGGTGTTGCCGCCGAGGTCGTAGATTTCATAGTCGCCGCTGGTGTCGTCCATGATCATGTCGGCCGTCGTGGCGGCTGGCGGCGGCGGATTGCCGACTTCGATGAGGGTGCCCTGGCTTCCGTCGGACGTCATGGTGAAGTTCGCCTGGGTGAATGCGCCGGCCAAGGCAAGCGCGTCGATTGACTGACCCGAACTGTTGATCAGCGACAGCACGCCGCCGCTGGCCGACGTCTGCTGCCAGCTTAAATGATTGTTTGTTGAATAAGGCGTGACAGTGGAAGCGACATCGATGGAGTCGGTGGCGACTGCTCCCAGAATTTCTCCGTCGACACCGCCATTTCCGGAGCTGTTGACGATCAGCTTTGCCCCGTCGCCCGTGAAGGTGATGCTGCCGATCACTTCGGACAATAGGCTGATGACGCTGTTGGCGCCGATATCGATCGCGCCGGTGGACAGCACCGTGCCTAATTTCACGATGCCGCCGTTGAGGGCCGCAATCGTGCCGCTATTGGCGATCGGAGCATTAACCGCAGATAAAATTCCGCCGCCGGTGGCTTCGAGCGTGCCGCTGCTGCCATTGGTGAGTATCGGCGTAGTGGAGCTGCCGCCGAGCGACAGCGTCTCGCCGGTGAGGTCCGCAATGATCGTTCCCGACGTATTGTCGATGGTGAGATT
>DASZWK010000179.1:0-6274 GCA_035546235.1 Xanthobacteraceae bacterium
ACGCTGGTGCGCTCCGGCGCGGTCGATGTGCTGGTGATCGATTCGGTGGCGGCTTTGGTGCCGCGCGCCGAGCTCGAAGGCGAGATGGGCGACAGTCAGCCCGGCCTGCAGGCGCGGCTGATGAGCCAGGCGCTGCGCAAGCTCACCGCCTCGATCAACCGCTCCAATACGATGGTGATTTTCATCAACCAGATCCGCATGAAGATCGGCGTCATGTACGGCTCGCCCGAGACCACGACCGGCGGGCACGCGCTGAAATTCTATGCCTCGGTGCGCCTCGACATCCGGCGCATCGGCGCCATCAAGGATCGCGACGAAGTGGTCGGCAACCAGACCCGCGTGAAGGTGGTCAAGAACAAGCTCGCGCCGCCCTTCAAGCAGGTCGAATTCGACATCATGTACGGCGAGGGCGTGTCCAAGACCGGCGAACTGATCGATCTCGGCGTCAAGGCCGGCGTGGTGGAGAAGTCCGGCGCCTGGTTCTCCTATGACAGCCAGCGGATCGGGCAGGGCCGCGAGAACGCCAAGGTGTTTCTGAAAACCAACCCCGACATCGCCGGCAAGATCGAGGCCGCGGTCCGGCAGAATGCCGGCCTGATCGCCGAAAAGATCCTGGCCGGCGAGGAGGCCGACGCCGGTGACGATGACGACGCCGCCGAGGGATAAGTGTTTACTGAAAGCAGTTGACTGAACCTGCGATCAAATTGAATCGCGCCCCTCACTTCGTCATGGCCGGGCTTGTCCCGGCCATCCACGTCTTCGGAGTTCTCGATATTTTAAGGCATGGATGCCCGCGACCGGCGCGGGCCTGACGCGTCAGGGGCTATTGCCGCGGGCGCAACAAAAAGGCCTCTCCCCGGGACGGGGGAGAGGCTTTTTTGTTGCGAAGCGATCGAGGGGGACGGCCTGATCGCTGGTGGGAGGAGCATGATCTTTTCCGAAAACCGGTATCCACTTTTCGGGATCATGCTCGACGGAGCGAAACGGAGGAAACGCTCCTTTAGAAAACCCACCCGGAGGTCGGGGGGCTTAGGAAATCAGTTAGGAGCTGCGCTTCTCGGCGCTCCAGGTGCCGGAGCAGGAGCCGCCCGACCAGTGGCCTTCACCCTCGTTTCCGGCGAGGCGGCCGGAGCCGGTCGCGCTCTTGTCGCCGTGGCTGACGATGACGGTGATGGCGCCGGACGGGGCAACGCGGCCCGAGATGGTGAACGGGTCGGAGCCGCCATTGACCAGCGTGCCGTGGCTGATGCGGATCGGATAACGATAGCCGCGGTCGCAATCGCCCTTTTCGGTGACGATCGAGACGCTCCACAGGCCGTCATAGCGCGGGGCGGCGGCGTTGGAGGTGGAGGCGGCGAGCGTGGCGGAAGCGGCGACGAGCGCGAACGCGAAGCTGCGGGCGAGGCGGTTTCCGAAGATCATGGCTGTCATCCCTGCTTTTCAGTGTGACGGTGGGCGCCGTCCGATGGGTGTGTTCTGAGCGGGTCTTCCCTCCCGCTTGCCCCATTGGTCGCTGTGAGGCGGTAACTGGTTTGAAAGAAAAACGTTCAATTCGGGAAAATTTTATGCCCCAGAAACGCCGCGGTTTCGCCGTTTTTCTGAAAAGATGGTAAAAACCCGTAGGTTCAATTGGATAGAGGAATGACTTAGGGCGCTTTAGGAGCTCTGGAAGGGCTATTGGGGCAAATCTGTGCGGCCGACAGCCAATTCGCTCATGCCGGCTGGGCAGATTCCGCGGCTTCGGACCGCGTATCGGGGCTCGCCGGAGCGTCCGCAGAGACCAGCCGGTAGCCGACCCCGAGTTCGGTCAGCAGGATGTGCGGCTGCGTCGGGTCGGTTTCGATCTTGCGCCGCAGCTTGCGCACGAAGATGCGCAGATAATGGGTGTCATCGACGTGCTCGTCGCCCCAGACCTCGCGCAGCAGGAATTGGTGGGTGACGACGTTGCCGGAATGCTGGGCGAGCGTCTGCAACAGCCGGTATTCCTTCGGCGTCAGCGTCAGTCGGCGCTCGTTGACGAACACCGCGCGCGCCGTGAAGTCGATCGACAGCGCGCCGAATTTGACCACCGGCTCGCCGCGCGCCGAGCGCAGCTGCCGCCGCATCGCCGAATGGGCGCGGGCCAGAAGCTCCGCCATGCCGAACGGCTTGACCACGTAGTCGTCGGCGCCAAGCTCAAGCAGGCGGACCTTTTCGGCCTCGCTGCCCCGGACCGAGAGCACGATCAGCGGCACGCTCGACCATGAGCGCAGCCGCTCCAGCACGTCGGCCCCATCCATGTCCGGCAAGCCGAGATCGAGAATGACGAGGTCGGACGGTTTGAGCGTTGTCGCCCGTAACGCTTCCGCGCCGGTTTCGGCTTCGGTCACGGCAAAGCCGTCGAGTTCGAAGCCGGTGCGCAAAAAGCGGCGAATCTGGATTTCGTCGTCGACGACCAGCACCGTAGCGGGGATTTCATTCATCGACGCTGACCTCCAGCGGCGCTGGCTCGCCGGTTAGGGTTTGGGCCGCGGCAGGCGCAGCGGATATAGGCTCGGCGGGGCCCGATTCAATCGCGGACGGGTCGCCCGACTTAGGCTCCGGCAAGCCGGGCAGCCGGATCGAAACGGTGGTTCCGTGATCGGCACCCTCGCTCTCGACTTCAAGTTCGCCACCGTTGGCGCTGACGAAGGCGTTGGCGATCCATAGTCCGAGCCCGGAGCCTGATGTCGTCGTGGCGTGGCGCGAACCGCGGAAGAACCGTTCGCCGATCAGGGGCTTCTCCTCGGCGGTGAGCCCGCTGCCGCAATCGTGCACCGCGAGCACGACGGTGTTGGAATTGGCGCGGGCGGTGACGCGTATCGGCGCCGCGTCGGGCGAATATTTGGCGGCGTTGTCGAGAATCTGCACCAGCGCCTGCTCGACTTGCGCCGGGTCGGCGCGAACGATCGGCAGGTTCGAATCGAGATCGAGCGTCACCGGATGACCGGCGAGCCGCCGGCGGCGATGCTCGATGGCGGCATTGACGATATCGACCGGCTCGATCCATTGCGGCTTCGGCCGCACCTGCTGGCGGCTGATGGTGGTGGCGTCGAGCAGGTTCTGGATTTCGGCGTTAAGCCGCTCGGCTTCATCGCGGACCAGGACTGCGAGCTCCTGCAGACGACTGTCGGCGGCGAGCGCCGGCGCGTTCGACAGGATGGTGGCGGCGCCCAGAATCGACGCGAGCGGCGTGCGCAATTCGTGCGACACCGAGCCGATCAGCGCTTCGCGCAACAGCTCGGTTTCCGAGCGCATCTTGGCTTCGTCCAGCGCCCGCCCGACGTCGAGCCGCTCGAGCGTCGCTGCGGCGTCGGCCAGCGCATCGTCGATCCGGCCGCGAACGTCCGCCAGCGCTTCGCCCGAGACGTTGCCGAGATCGACCGCGACGATGCCGAAATCCGGCGTCTTCGGCGACACGCGGCGGATCAGCCAGACGTTGCCGCCGCCGTCGTCGACGGTGCGCTCGGTGCCTTCATCCTGCTCGACGCGGCTCACCTGGGCGCGGACGCGCTCCGGCACGTCGTCGGCGTCGCCCGCCTCCGCGGAGCCAAGCAGCACGACCTTGCGCTGGACCAGGTTCGCCAGGTGGCTTTGGATGGCGACGAAAATCTCGGCGGCGCTTGGCGCCGCGGCCAGCCGGCGCGAGAAGGCATAAAGGTCGCTCATTTCGCGCTCGCGCTTGCGCGCGATCGTGATGTGCTGCTTGGCCGAACTGGACAGGTGCGACACCACCACGGCGACGACCATGAACAGCAGGAAATTCAGGATCTCCTGCGGCGAGGCCACCCGGAAACTGTAAAGCTGGGCAAAATACAGATAGCCGGACAGCACCACGCCGGCGACCGCGGTGATCAGCGCCGGGATCACGCCGTAATTGTAGCCGAGCAGCATCACCGGAATGAGATAGAGCACCGAGCCGCGCAGGATGCCCGCGTAGTGGCGCAGCATCACCGCGATGATCGTCGTCGCGGCGATCATCAGCAGCGCAGCGAAGATGCCGCGCAGTTCGCGCCGCATCATCGAGAGTTTCAGTGAGTGCTCCAAAAAATCCGCCGTCCGCAGGTGCCGGTCGAATGTCCGATGCCGACGCGTTGTTTTGCCGCTGCGTCGCGGCAAGCGCAATGCGCGAGCGGACGAATTTTTGTGATCGGCCGGCATAACGCCCATGCCCGGGCGGGGCGAGGTCCGCTGTTTATTTTGGCTTTATGCGCAACGCCGCGCCGTCCAGGGAAAATTTACTATCATTTTGGACGGTTGTGCGAAACGCTATTTCCCGCCGTAATCCTGTGGTTAATTGGTCGTTGCCTCCGGCGGAAAGGCTTCGTCACCATCTTCAACTTTCCCCTGGCGGCTTTTGGCCCCCGGCGCGTCCTCGCCGGGGGCTTTTTGTTTGGGCCGCGACCGCGCGGCGGTAGCCGGGTAGGGGCCCGAGGCTATTTGCGGACCACCTCGGCGTATTGCGGCTCCTTGGCGAGGAAGCCGCGGTCCATCATCCAATCGACCTTTTCCTTAAACTCCTCGGGCCGGTAGGCATTGACGCCCACGAGTTCCGGCATCAGGCCGCCCTGGCGCTGTTCCGGCGGCAGATCGCGCAGGATCTCGTCACGCGAACGCGCCTCGTTTTCGCGCAGCCAGTCGATCGCGCGATTGAGGGCGCGACGCAGCTTGCCCGCGGTCTCGTCGTCGACATCGTCGCCGGCGACGATGCCGCCGCGCCAGCGCAGATCGGCGATCTTGCGGGCGCCCGCGGCGAGGGCGCGGCTCACCAGCGGTTCCATCAGCGCCGCCGCCTCGGTCGTGCCGGAAAGCAATGCGTCGAGCCGGTCATTGGCATGGACCAGCTTGATCGCATCGAAGGGTACGCCCGCGGCTTCCAGCACTTCGATCGCGGCGTAAAACGTGCCGGCGTGCCAGGTGACGGCGATCGGAATATTGCCCAGCTCGGCGGCGGACGTGATCTTGGATTGTTTGCGCACCATCAGTGCGCCGGTGCGCACCGTGGTATCGAGCCCGATGATCTTGCCGCCGCCAAGCGCCTGCACGCGCTCGATCGCGCCCCATTCGCACACCGGATAGACTTCCAGCGCGCCCTTCTGGAGTTGCGATTCCTTCCAGCGCTGCGAGAAATCCTCTACCCGTCCGGCCGCGCCCTTGGGGTTGTCCTCGAAATACTCGACGTTAAGTCCTTCGGCGGCGAAGAAACCCTGTTCGACCGCGACCCGCCAGGGCCGATCATGGGCGTTGCTGTCGCTTTGCAGTCGGATGGTGCGCGTCATTGTTTCCTCCGTTTATTGCTGCTTTGGCCACGGGTCGCTGCACGCTAAAGACCCCGCAGGCGCGACGCAACAAGCGCCGCTGTCACGCATGGCTGGGCCGCAGCGCTATGGACCGCAGATCTACGGGCCGCAAATCTATGGACCGCAGATCTATGGACCGCCCGTCTCATCCTCGTCGAGCCGGTACGGCTCGTCGTAGCCGTGGCGGTTCGAATAGAACACCAGGGCCATCAATCCGCAGCCCACCACCAGCGAGAACGCAACGCCCGCCGCCATGGCGATATAGCCCGACGCGGGTACCGACGGGCCACTGATCGTGAGCCACGCCCCTATGGCAAACCAGCTGGCCCCGACCAGGATAGCAAGGAGCGGCACGGCGATCAGCGCCGTCTTGACCAGGGTGTCGCGCGTGGTGTGGGAATCGGCCATGGTCTCGACATAAGCGCTGGCGGGCGAAATGTCAGTAGCGCGGCGGCAGCCTCCGTCTGCGACACCGCGGCCGCCGCTTGTCACCCCGCCGTCGGGCAAGGGCTCGTCTCGGCACGGCTTCGGTGGAACCTTAGCCTAAGCCATCGCCTTCTTCAGGTTCTCGTCGACCTTGTCGAGGAAGCCGGTCGTGGTGAGCCACTTCTGGTCCGGGCCGACGAGCAGCGCCCGGTCCTTGGTCATGAAGCCGGCTTCGACGGTGCCGACCGTGACCTTCTCCAGCGTATCGGCGAATGTCTTCAGTTCGGCGTTGTTGTCGAGCTTGGCGCGGTGCGCGAGCCCGCGCGTCCAGGCGAAGATCGAGGCGATCGAGTTGGTCGAGGTCTCGCGGCCCTTCTGGTGCTCGCGATAGTGCCGGGTCACCGTGCCGTGCGCGGCCTCGGCTTCGACGATCTTGCCGTCGGGCGAGGTCAGGACCGATGTCATCAGGCCGAGCGAGCCGTAGCCTTGCGCCACCGTGTCGGACTGCACGTCGCCGTCGTAGTTTTTGC
>DASZWK010000180.1:0-2930 GCA_035546235.1 Xanthobacteraceae bacterium
CGCCTTTGGCCATTCGGGACCCATGCCGGAGCGCACGTCCGTGATCCAGGTCAGGCCGCGCATCGCCGGCAAATCGCGCGTACTCATCGCACACAGGAGACGCGGGTCGCCGCTGCGCGGTAACAGCGCCATGCCCCAGCGCACGCGCGGAATGAAATTGCTCAGATAGGCGAGCGCTGAGTGATCACGAACGTCGCCATAGACCAGAACGGCCGGCCAGGAATGGCGCTCCATCGCGGCGCGCAGTTCGGCAAGACGTAATTCGAATTCATCGGCGGGCAGGCGATCCTGCGCCCAGGTATAGGAGCCGATCGTGACGGAAGGCTGCATGGTGCGCATGGCGGCGTTTCTCAGACCGGGATCACATCGAGCTGCGCCAACTGCGCCGACAGCGCGCGGCACCCCTGATCCGTCACCACCACGGGCTCGCCGCACATCAGATAGCCGCTCTCCGGCAGATACTGGTTGGGATGCATGACGAACACCATGCCGGCTTCCAGCACGCGCTCATTGCTGTCGACGATATCGCCGGGACGATCCGAGGTGATGCCGAGCCCGTGGCCGCGCACGCGCATAAAGGGCGGCCGGCAATAGTCGCCGTAGCCGGCTTTCGTGATGATGCCGTTGATGGCGCGCGTCACGTCGGCGACCGTCGTGCCGGCGCGGCCCGCCTCCAGGCCGGCCCGCATGGCGTCTTGCAGGATGGCATATTTGTCGCGCACGATTGGGCGTGGCTCGCCGATCGCCGTCGTACGGCAAATCTGCGCGAACTGGCCGCGATAGCACGGCGTGATCTCGGAGAGGATGATGTCGCCGACGTCGAGGATGCGCTCGCCCGCGGCGCGCACCGCGAGATTATGCTGCGAGGCGCTCATCAGCAGAAAGTTGTCCTCGGCGCCAAGTTTTTTGGTGAAACAATAAAGCTCGGCCGCGAGCTCGTATTCGCGCATGCCGGGGCGGGCGCATTCGAGCAGCCGCCCGTAGCCGCGCTCGGCGATCCAGGTGGCGTGCTCCGCAGCTTTCAATTCTTCCGCGGTGCGTATCCGCGCCAGATCGCGCGCCAGTTCGTCGGCGGCTTGCGGCAGGACGCCCAGCGCCGCCTCGATGCGGGCCACAACACCGGCACCGAGCAGGGATAGCCCAACCGAAAGGCTGCGCGGCACAGCGACATGGTGTTCTCCGACCGCGCTCGCCAGCGCCGCGGCAAGATCATCGGTCCCGACCGTGAGGTCCGTGCATGACAGCGACCTCGCACGCTCGGCGTCCCAGGCCGGCGTAACAATCAATGTCGAACGTCCGTCGCGATCGAGCACGACTGCGCTTTCGCCCATCGGGCGGACGCCGGACAGCACGTAAACCGCGTTCGACTCCAGAAAATTGTTGAGGCCGTTGCTGGCGGCGATCAGACCGTCACGGCCGTTATTGGCCAGATACTTTGCGGCCGCAGCCAGACGGATGTTTTTCTTCGCCGTGACGCGCTCGTCCATGATCCAGTCTCGCCTAATGCGCCGCCGCCGAAAAATCCTGCATCACCGCCGAACGCGCGACGCGCGCCTTGCGCGTGGTCGGCGGCGTATTGCGGCTCCGGCCGACGAAGCGCGGCACTCCGGCCGTGATGACGCCGCCGATCGCCGCGATGTCGCCGTGCTTGATGGCGGCGAGCGCCGTCGCCTGCGTGCCGCCATCCGGCGCATCGATCAGCACGATGTCGGCTGCACGTCCAGGCGCCAGCAGTCCGGAATCGAGGCCATAGACCCGCGCATTGCTGCCCGTTGCGGCGCAGATGAATTTCTCCGGCGGCATGTCGGTGAGGCTCGCGCAATGCGCGATGGTGTACAGCATGCCGAGCGGCATGATGCCGGAGCCGGTGGGCGTATCGGTGCCGATGATGAAGCGGTCGAACGCGCCGTGCTGCTCGGCGAGGCGCGCACATAACAGCGTGGTGCGCAGATTGCCCGCGGTGCAGACCTGAAGCGCGATGTCGCTCTCCTTGATGACGCGCTCGAAGTCGCGGTCTGGCATCGCGGTCGGGCCGCCGTTGATGTGAAACGAGACATGAGGCCGCATCGCCAACAGATGATCGCCGGTGATCGCGCCCGAGCCGGGAATGGAGGCGCCGCCGGTATGGCAGGTCGTGATCAGGCCGGCCGCCTCGGCGTCGCGCACCAGCGGCACGTAATCGTAGGGCGTTTTCACCGCACCAAAGCCGGCCTTGGCGAGGCGCACGCCGTTGACGGCGAGCTCGACAAAGTCGGCGGCTTTCAGGCCCGGCTCCAGGATCACCGAACCGGCCAGCACGCGCATGCCTCCCGGCCGATAGGTGGCGAAACAACGCTGCGCCGCCAACGCCAGCGCCTTGACGCCTTCTGGATCGCTCGGCCGGCCCGGCACATGCACTTCCGAGGCCGAGATCACCGTCGTGGTGCCGCCGTGGATATAGCTTTCGAGAAACCCGACCGTGCGCTGGCGCGGCGTGTAATCGCCAAAGGTGACGTGGACGTGCGAGTCGATGAGGCCGGGGATTGCCGTCATGCCGCCGGCGTCGATCACGACGTCGGCGTTTTCGATTGCGGCGGCGGGCGCCGAGCCGACCAGCGCGATGTGTTCACCGTCGCTGACAACCGTATCCCCCGCCGCAATCGGCGAACGCCAGTCGCCCGTGACGATACCTCCGATGTTGACGACTGCGACCTTCACCGCCAGCGTGCTCCCCTAACACTGCATCTCTCAGCCTAACCTGGATCACGCGGCAGCGGAATGCCGGATGTTCAACGTCCTGTAACGCTAACCCGGTAGCAACTTTGAGTACGCTCGGCGCCGTGGTAAAATTCCGCGGCAACGCTTTGGCAAAGCGCAAGAGGGGGCCTTATGACGCACGTTCCACCACCGATGCCCGTCCAGCCGATGTCGGTCCAACCGCCGCCCATCGC
>DASZWK010000181.1:0-5733 GCA_035546235.1 Xanthobacteraceae bacterium
GCCGACAGACGCGGGTCTACCTGCTGCACCGTAAGGCGCAGCGCGCACCCTGCAGGGCGCGCTCGCCTGTCGGCGTTCCACGGCGGTTCTGCCCTTGGGACTCACGCATCCCAAGGTGCGGTCTCGGACCAGGTTTCGCGGAGCTGGCGCCTTAGTGGCGGGGGTCTCCCGCCGGCGCCAACCCCGGTTTCAGCGAGCACCTCGCACGCCGGTCATAGTGCCGGCGGACATGATGTCCGATACCGCCCGAGTGCAACGGGGACGAACCCTTTGCGCGCGGGCACCGCATCCCGCTCCCGCCAGCCGGAGTCACCGTCTGACGTCCTTGCACGAAGAGCGAGAGGCCGGCGCTTTTAGTCGCCGTGCGCGCAGAGTCAAGCCGAATCATTTGGCGCGCGTTTCTATTTGATTTGACGCTACTTTTCGTCGTGATGTTGTTGCTGATGAGAACCCCTTGGGAAGCGTGCGAGTCAAAAATCATGATTCGCGGACGCCACTGCCGAATTGCCATGAACCGATGTTTGCGCTTAGCCTAGAGGCCGCTGCAGGCACGAGGAGCGCGCGATGACAACGGCGGCGGAAAGCGTTGAGTTGACGCGGGTCGGCCCCGGCACCGTCATGGGTCAGCTGATGCGGGAATACTGGATTCCCGCGCTGATGACATCGGAATTGAAATCCGGTGGCGCGCCGGTGCGGCTGATGCTGCTCGGAGAAAAGCTGATCGCGTTTCGCGACAGCGAGGGCCGGGTCGGCGTGATGGATCATCGCTGCCCGCATCGCGGCGCATCGCTGTTTCTCGGCCGCAACGAGGAGGGCGGGCTGCGCTGCATCTATCATGGCTGGAAATTCGGCGTGACGGGCAAATGCGTCGATATGCCGAACGTGCCGCCGGATCAGGACTTCAAGCACAAGGTCAGCGCCAAGGCGTACCGCGCGGTCGAACGCGCCGGTGTCGTCTGGGTCTATATGGGGGCGCGCGCGGAAGCGCCGCCGCTCTCAGGGTTGGAGATTCTGGACGTGCCGGACGACGAGGTCGGCGTTCTCATGATCCAGCGGCATTGCAATTATCTGCAGGCGCTTGAGGGCGATATCGATACGTCGCATTTTGGTTTCCTGCACGCCGGCCACGTCGACGCCGCTGACCTGGCGGCGGACGATCCAATCTATCATACGGTCGCTTCGCGTACGCCGAATTATCACATCGCCGAGGCACCCTGGGGCACGACCTACGCAGGCTATCGCGCCGCCGGCGCGGGCCGCACCTCGTGGCGCTTCGGCAATTTCATGTTTCCGTTCTGGGCGCAGGTGCCGAACGGCGAATTCAGCCACCATGTGCAGGTGCGCGGCTGGGTGCCGCTCGACGATGAGCACACCATGTACTGCGTGCTGTGGTGGAAACGCGGGCTCTCGGCCATGACGCAGCACGACCCTGAATTCAAGGACGGCGCGCCGATCGGCGGCATGGGACGGCGCAACGACTTCCTGCCCAATACCAGCGATTGGCTCGGGCGCTGGCGGCTCGCGGCGAACCAGGGCAACGACTGGCGCATGGACCGCGCCGCGCAGCACGACAACACGATCTACAGCGGCATCGAGAGCATTCATTTGCAGGATCAGGCCGTCACCGAAAGCATGGGGCCGATTCTGGATCATACTTTCGAACATCTCGCGCCGTCGGATCAGATGATCACGCGCACCCGCCGCCGCCTGCTGACGGCGGCGCGCGCGCTGCGCGACAGCGGTGTGCGGCCGCCGGGCGCCGAAGACACCACAGTGTTCCGCGACGCGCGCGGTGGTTATTTTGTCGCCGGCGAGGGCAGCGGCTGGCAGGAGGCGTATACGAAGCAGCTCGCAAGCGGGTGGCGGGCCCCGGCATCCGGTCTGCGCGCCGCAGAATAGGTCGCGCGCCGAAGGCTACCCTTGACGTGCTGATCGGTTTGAGGCGGTGCCGACACTCCGGGTGCTGACTCTCGGATCGTGTTGATGTGTCATTAACCGGACACAGGGAACGGCCGATTTGGCGCCGCGCGAAGCCGGCGGGAACGTTTGTCGTTCATAGCGATTGGACATACGAGTCGAGCAGTATCCGGGGCCTCTGCGGTTATCCCGCGCAGCCGCCCCGGGAACTGTCCGTCGGGGTGAGGGAATAGGCATGACGGGTTGGAGTTGGGAATCCGGAGCTCGCCGCGATTGCCTCGCGCCGCGTGCAGATCGGCGGCGTCATAGTGTCACAAGAGCAGCGATCATGACGATCCCATGGAGGGCGTCATGATCAACGCTAATGCGATCGCCATCGCTGGAGGAGCCGTCGCGGCCAGCCTCGTTGACGCTCTCACCGACAAGGGACTATTGACGGAAGACGACGCCGCACGCGTGCGCGCAAAAGCGTTGCAGCTGCTCACCCCCTACACCATGACGTCGAGCGATGCTGAGGCGGCGTGCCGCATCATCACCGATATGCTGGTCGGGCTGGCAAAAACGCGCGGCAAGTAGCGCCGCCAGCGCGGTGAGTTGTCGCGGCTTATGGTAGATGCGCGGCCAAAGCATATTCCGGAAATGCGCCGCCGGTTCCCGATGTTTTAATCAGGACGTGGTCTGGAGCATTTTCCGGAAAAGTGGACGCCAGTTTTCCGAAGAAAATGCGACCAAGCTTATGAAACGAGAGCGCTTCCCGATTCAACGTAATCGGGAAGCGCTCTAGTCTGATGATGCCGAGGGCACACTCTGGCTGTGCTGGAACACGTTGTCGGGGTCGAACCCCGTCTTGATCCGCTTCAGCCGCGCGAGATTTTGGCCCCAGTAGGCGGTCGGCCAGTCCTTGAGATCGACGTCGCAATAATTCACATAGGCGCCGCCCGACACGTGGGGTCGCATCGCTGCATAGAACTTGCGCAGAACGGCGAGCCGCTGCGGCGTTTGTGCCGGATCGGTCCAATAGGTCGCATACTGGATGGAGAACAGCGTGCTGCCGCGATGCGCGAATGCCGTTGCGTCGGCCGCGACGCGCGAGATCGCGCCCCCATAGGCGTCGCAGATCACATAAACGTCCTCGGCGCCGTTGATCTGTTCCATCAGCGTTGCGAGACCGGCGTCCGTCAGCGGCGCGGTCACGTAGTCGGACTTTCCCTTCATCAGTGAGGACGCATAAATCCAGCCCGGTACCCCGCCGGCAAAGTCGTTGATCGCGGCGATCATCGGCACCACGCTGATGCGCGGCACGCCCGGCAGTGCCTTCAGTTCGCGCTTGAGCTCGGCCAGCGTGCCAATCGATTGGCCCGCACAGTGCAGGTTGATGCCGCCCTCGGGATGGCGGTTGATTACCAGATTGCCGGTGATGGCAGAGGGCGCGTTCGGCGCCCAAAGCTGCCAGACCTTCAGGACGTCGGCGGCGCGCGCCGGCGTAAGCTGCCGCCAGTTGATGCTGAAGGGGACGACGGTCTTGAGACTATGGAGCTGCAGCCGAAAGCCGGTCACGGCGCCGAAGCTGCCGCCGCCACCGCCGCGGCAGGCCCAGAACAGATCGGCGTTCTGATTGCGATCGGCACGAAGGACACGGCCTTGCGGATCGATCAGGTCGACCGACAGCACGTTGTCGCAGGCAAGCCCGAACGGCCGCGCGAGGAAGCCATAGCCGCCGCCGAGCGCGTGGCCAGCCAAGCCTACCGTCGGACAGCTACCGCCGGGGAAGGCCAGGCCATGGGCGGCTGCCGCGATGTAGATATCGCCGAGCGAAGCGCCGGCGCCGGCCGTTGCGATCTTGGCGGCGCTGTCGACCGTCACCTTGCGCATCGGCCGGGTGTCGATGACGACGCTCGAACTTTCCGAAAACCCTTCGAAGCAATGGCCGCGGCCGCGCAGCGCAAACGGCACCCCGTAGTCGCGACACCAGCCGACCATGACGCCGATCGCCTGCGGCGTCCGGCACAGCGCGCGCAGTTGCGGCGTGAGCACGGTGCGAGAATTGAATGCCGGCACATATCCGTCGAATTGCGCGTCGCCGGGGTGAAGCAGCGTCGCCTCGCTCGGCGGCAGCTTTGGCAGCGCCGGCAGTTGAGCGAAAGCGCGGCGGCCCGACAGCACCGCGGGCGCGAATGCTGCCGCCGCGGCGACGTGCCGGAGCGCGTTGCGTCTTGTGAGCTGAACGGGAATGAACGCGGCTCCTCGCAGGGCCTAAGTGGCCGCACCGCCACCCGGCCGATGACAGGCACACAGTTATGAACAAGCCGACCGGCGCACAATGATATTTATCAACGATTGTTGTTTTCGGAATGACGGCATCAAGGCGAGCGCGTGCCGCTTTATGCGGCAGGCGTTTATGAGATATTTACAAACCGCGAATGCGCGGGTTGTTCCATCTCAAGTCAACGGTGCGGCTTGGTCGCCAAAATGATTCGCGGTGCAAGGCCCGGCACCTCGGCAATGCGGACGTCGTTGAAATGCGCGCCGTGTAGCCAATCCGTAATCTCCTCGAGCGAGAAGGTGTCGCCCGCCTCGGAGTTCACCAACATGTTAACGGCAAACAACAGCGCCGGCAGCGGAGCCTGGCGATTCGCCTCAACGAGGATTTCAGCAATCGCAATGGTTCCACCGGGCGCCAGGGCATCGAAAGTCTTTTTCAGGAGCCGGCGGCTGCGCACTTCGCCCTCGCTGTGCAGGATATGCCCGAGGGTTGCGATCGCATGGCCGCTGCCAAAATCGACCGCGTGCAGATCGCCGGCAACGAAGCGATAGCGCGAGGCAACGCCCTCGCGCGCGGTGACTTTTTGGGTGATCGGAACAATGCCGGGCCAATCGACGGCGGTGACGGTCACGTGCGGCGATGCTTGCGCCATCGCGATGCTCCACACGCCCGATCCCGCCGCAAGGTCGAGAACCGAACAGGGCGCGGTCAAGCTCGATATGCGCAGAATCTCAGCCAGGCGCCGCGCACCCCCAAGGTGGATGGGAAAAATGTGCTCGACGAATTGTTGAAAGAATTTGGTGCCGTTTTGCTCTTCATCGATGCGGTGATCGGGCCGGCCGTTGCGGACGATGGCGGACAGCTTGCTCCATTCCGAGAACATCGGCGCGGCGATCAACAGAAAGAAGGCGCCGTGAAACGTCGGCTTGCCGGAAACCAGATATTCGGCGCTTTCGGCGGTCAGCGCATAACGTCCGTGCGGGTCTTTCGTCAGCAGGTCGAGTCCAACGAGCGCGTTGAGCACCAGCCGGCCGCCGCGCACGCTCGCGCCGATTGCGGTGGCGATGTCGTCCGCGGTCGTGGCGCCGCTATCGAGCAGATCGAAGATGCCGAGCCGAATTCCAGCCTCGATGATGGCCGGCGGTGCGAAGCCGAACGAAAACGCCATCAGGCGGCTTGGCGTGAGCTGGGCTTGCGAGACAGAGTTCATTGCCGGATGTTCTCTTTAGCTGGCGGCGTCGCCCGCAAAGTCGCATCGCATCCCGCGGTACGGCCACCCGATTTCTGGGAGGTGCAGGTATGGCGTCGGCGCAAACAAAAAGGGCGCGGTCCGCACCGCGCCCTTGAGTTATTGATTGGTGTGCTGCGCGTCTCAATCCGCCAGCGGATTGGGGCGAAGCTGAATGTGGACAATCATCGGCTGGCGGCCCTTGCCGCCTTCCTGGTGCCACGGCACGCGGTCGCCGCTCGAGGTCCACAAGCCGCGGCCTTTCCAGCCGCCGTTGGGATCGTCGATGCGGCCGTCGAGGCCCTTGGCGTAGAAGCCAGTCGGA
>DASZWK010000182.1:0-4471 GCA_035546235.1 Xanthobacteraceae bacterium
GACCTTCGACCGGCTGTGGCAGTCGGGACCGCACGGCTTCCTGCGCACGTCCGGCAAGGATGTCGGCCTGCCGGACGGGCAGATGGGCAATTCCGAAGTCGGGCACCTCAATATCGGCGCCGGCCGCGTCGTGATGCAGGACCTGCCGCGCATCGACGCGGCGATCGAGACCGGCGAGATCGAGCGCGCGCCGGCGCTGCTCGGTCTGATCAAAAAGTTGAAAGACAGCGGCGGCACCTGCCATCTGATCGGCCTGGTGTCGCCCGGCGGCGTGCATTCGCATCAGCGTCACGGCGCGGCGCTAGCAAAGATCCTCGACCGTGCCGGCGTCCCGACCCTCGTCCACGCCATCACCGACGGCCGCGATACGCCGCCGCAATCGGGCGGCGACGACATCAAGCGGCTGATCGCGGCACTGCCGAAATCGGTAACGATCGCAAGCCTATCCGGACGCTACTACGCGATGGACCGCGACAAGCGCTGGGATCGTGTCGAGAAGGCCTATAACGCCATGGTCGCAGCCGACGGGCCGCGCTTTGCCGACGCGCCAGCGGTGGTTGCCGACGCCTACGCCAACAAAAAGTTCGACGAATTCGTCTTGCCCGCCGTCGTCGGCGATTATCACGGCATGAAGGATGGCGACGGTGTGCTGTGCTTCAACTTCCGCTCCGACCGCGTGCGTGAGATTCTGTCCGCGATGCTGGACGAGAAGTTCTCCGGGTTTGAGCGCAAGCGCACCGTGCGCTTCGCCGCCGCCGTCGGCATGGCGCAATACTCCGCCGAACTCGACAAGCTGATGGACACGATCTTTCCACCGCAGACGCTGGAGCACATCCTCGGCGAGGTCGTGGCCGAAGCCGGCCGCAAGCAATTGCGCATGGCGGAGACGGAGAAATACGCCCACGTCACGTATTTTCTCAACGGCGGCCGCGAGGAGCCCTATGAGGGCGAAGACCGCATCATGGTGCCTTCACCCAAGGTGGCGACCTACGATTTGCAGCCGGAAATGTCGGCGCCCGAACTGACCGAGAAAGCGGTCGGCGCCATCAACTCCGGCAAATACGACCTGATCGTGCTCAACTTCGCCAATCCCGACATGGTCGGACATACCGGCAGCCTGCCGGCGGCGATCAAAGCGGTGGAGACGGTCGATACCGGGCTCGGCCGCATCGTCGAGGCGATCCAAAAATCCGGCGGCGCGCTCCTGGTCACCGCCGACCACGGCAATTGCGAGATGATGCGCGATCCGCAAACCGACGGCCCGCACACCTCCCACACCACCAATCCGGTGCCGCTCCTTCTGGTCGGGGCGCGCAATCGCGCGCTCAATGCCGAAGGCCGCCTTGCCGACATCGCGCCGACGCTGCTTGAGTTGATGGAAGTGCCCAAGCCGAAGGAAATGACCGGCACGTCGCTGTTGAAGGCGGATTGAGGCCGCAAGAACCGGCCATCAGAACTGATTGTACGACGCGATCACGGCGCCGAGCTCGGGAAACCGCAGCATGACATTAAGCGCCGACAGCACCGCGATGGTGAAAAGCGATACGATTGTCAGACGATCCTGATCGATCTCCGGCAGCCCGAACCTACGTTCGCCGGCACTGCTCAATCGGGCGCCGTCGCGCCTGGATTTTGCCGCGGATTTGAGACCGTACTCAGCAGACGGCCTTGCGCTTCGATCAACGTCCTTGCGGTCACGGATTAACATTGCTGCCTCCTTGCGAAGTCCTGCCACATCGCAACGGAGTCTGGCCGCCGTCTGCTCCGGCATCTGTGCCGCTCGTCACAGCGAATGACGGTGCACGCCATCCTGCTCCGGTTGTGTGATCCTCAGCACTGAACCGGACGCTTCGTTCTCCTAGGACATTGGCCACCATCAGCCATCCAGGAGAGCTCGATCATGTCATCGCTTCATCACGTCGCGTCAGCGGCGCATCGTGCGGGAAACGCCTCGGCCGCCGTCAGCGCCGGCCCTGCTCACCAGTTTCAGAGCGATCCGGTCACCGTCCGCCGTCTGCTGGCGCCAATAGGCACGCAGCTCAGTGCCGCCTGGCGGCTCATCTGCCTGTGGGAGCAGCGGCACCGGGATCGCACCGTCCTCCGCTCGCTCAGCCCGCGCGACATCCGGGATTTCTGCCCAAGGGAGGCCGATGCCGAGGAAGAAATGAGCAAGCCGTTCTGGCGCGCATAGGGGGATTAGCCCCGACAGGCGGCCGGCGCTTTCGTGGAGGACAAGACAATGTCGACACCGCACATTGCTTCACTCTCCGCAGAACATCTCACTCTCATCGTCACGCAATTCACGGTATTCGCCGGCGCGCTGGCGGCGGGCCTCGCTGGTTTTGCATTTTCCGCTATCACCGGAGCGGTGCTGTTTCATTTGCTGGCGCCGATCGATGCGGTGCCGCTCTTGCTCGCGTGCAGTATCACCACCCAGGTGTTCAGCATTTCCAAGCTCTGGCACACGATGCAATGGCGCCAATGCCTGCCCTATCTGCTCGGCGGACTGGCCGGCATCCCGATCGGGGCGGAGCTGCTCAAGGCCTTTAATCCGCACCTGTTCGCTGCCGGATTTGGCGTGTTTATGATCTGCTACAGTCTCTACATGCTGCTGCGGCCGCACGTCGTCTTTCGCGGCGGCGGCCGCTACGCCGAAGTGGCCGCGGGCTTTGCGGGCGGCATCACCGGCGGCGCCACCGCCTTTCCCGGCGCCTTCCCCACGATCTGGTGCAGCGTCAAAGGTCTTTCAAAGCTGGAGCAGCGCGGGATCGTTCAGCCGTTCATTCTGCTCATGCAGATCGCGACGTTGGTGTACTTTTCCAAACTCGGCATCCTCGCTGCGGGAACGCTCACGACCTACCTGTGGTGCGCCCCGACCGTCGCCGCCGGCACCTGGCTCGGGCTGCAGCTTTTTCATCGCATCGACGACAAGCGGTTCCGGCAAATCGTCCTTCTATTCCTGTTGTTTTCCGGCATCACGCTGGTGGCGTGAGCCGCATGGCGGATCTTCAACCCGCCGAATCTGCCGCCAAGGATTTTGCCCGATAAGATCACGGCAATCACCGGCGAAGAGCAGGTCATGCTGTAAGACATTGCCGAAAACATTCCGGTGGAGTTCCGGGGTCAAAATTTGAGCGCAATTAAACGCGCGAATCGCCAAACTTGGCGCCAATTCTCATCGATTCGTTAAAGCTAGTTGGTCGCTGCAATTCCGCGGAGGGGATCATGTTGAAAGTCTCCGGCCCGGTCCGGGCTGCTCTGTTGGTTACCGCGACGCTGATGTCAGCCAATATGGGCCTGTCGGTCGACAGCGCCCGTGCGGAGAATTGTGCCGCGGCGCCAAAGGCGGCCGCGCCCCAGGGGCAGCATTGGTATTACCACGTCGACCGCGCGACACGGCACAAGTGCTGGTACTTGCACGCCGCCGTGGGGCTGCACCATCGGACCATGAGTCGGCACGGTGCGGCAGCGAATGCCGACCCGCAGCCCGATTCTCAAACAGCCGCCGCGCCGGTCGCATCGTCCGCACCGACGGCCTCCCCCGCACCATCGCCGGCGGCGCCCGCGCCGACGCCTGATGGCGCAGCCGACACCGCGCCGCCCGCACCGCATGTCACCGTGCTCGCGGTCAAGACATCCACACCTTTCGTCACCACGACACCGGTGCCGCAACAGAACGTATCGGAGAATCCGCCTGCGCCGTCGGCGCCACAAACATTGCCGCACGTCGAGGACACGCCGGCCGTAGCCACGACGAAGCCGATAAGCGACACAGAGGGAGCCGGGCCACACGGCAAAGCGGATGCTGCATTCGCGGCAGCCACGCAAGCCGCCGAGGCGGCAACGACGGACGAAAGAACGAAGACAGCGGAAATGTTCATTCTACTGGCATTCGCCCTCGGCATCGCGGCCGCAGTGACGGCGATCGTCAGCAAGATTATTGGCATCTACCGCAAACCACGGATTTCAGTCGATCCCGATACCGCATGGCTCAATTTTCGATCCGAGCGGCAACGGATCGACGCCGAACCCCGGTATGAGGATCCGGACGTTCCATTTCTTGATCCTCAAAAACAATACGGACTGGCCGATCTGCATACGCAAGAGTGGCTCGATCGATCCGCGGCGGACGCGGACCAAGCTTCGATGTCGCCGCCGCGAAACCCGGATTACGCGCAGCCGTCGCCGCGGCCGAGCCAGTCGGATATTGAACCGGCGCTGCGCGCCCTGCGGCAAGCACGCCAGAGCCGGTAGGGCCGCCGCGCGCCAGTCAGGCAAGTTGCACTCGACCCGCGATTGTCCCGAGCCCGTTTGTCGGATCGGCTTCCACAGTCCGACAATGACGGTCCAAACAAATAAAGGGCTCGTCTGAACGGCCGCTCTGCGGTGGCGGAATCGTTAAAATCAAGATTTAGCCGTATTGTGAGCGGTACCTTATCGGGGTCACGTGATTCAAGGAAAACGCCATGCA
>DASZWK010000183.1:0-19752 GCA_035546235.1 Xanthobacteraceae bacterium
GCGGCCTGGACTCCGCCGGCCTGTTGCGAAAGCTCATGACCTTGAACGGCACCAATCAGTTTTCCGCGGCGATCGGTCACGACGGTGAGCCTGGTCATGTCAGTCCTCCGCCTTGCAGGTTATGGTAGCCGCCCCCTTCGCCTTCATTCGTAATGCTGACGTAATAGGTCGCGTTACCGCTTCTTTGCAGCTGTTTGCACTGATTGTGAGCGCGGAATATCGGGCTGGGCGATGGGTTGTGTCCTCCTCCGCCGCGACCCATGAACTTGATATCCGCACATGCAAACTGCGGACCCATGTCCGTGCTGTAGCTGTAGATCCATGTCGCAGTCGCGCCGGGCGCCAGAAAAACTATCGGCCCGATGTTTTTGAATGCCATGGTTCCCTCCAGACCAATGATCGGTTGGCAATCACCGATCGTTACACACTGAGACCGGCAAGAGAATCGGGATTGGGGCGCAAAAATAACGAATCCCCACCGGAGCCCGGATAATTTTAGACAAACGTCCGCTGCCGCGAGGGCCCGGCCCGCTCATCGAACGATCGGTCATTCAATCCGCACAAGCCCGTCGCGGCAGATGCCAATCGTCGGATTTTACTTCCGCTTTCGGGGCACAGCGGATATCGCGGGATTTGCCACTGGTTCAGCCCGGTCGAAAATGACCCCAACGCAGACACCTGCCGGCGTGATGCAAATCTGAGAACCCGCCTCCGGGCTGCGTTGTATTTTCGTCACACCGACGAACTTTTTGCAAATCCGAAAATCGACATCCTCCGAACGGAGGACGCACCGGTGTAGGGCGATCACTAACATAACGGCGGGGTCGGCAACATGCTCCACCACGCTTGAAGAATGCGCCGCTGCGGGATTTTCCCAAGGCTTTCAAGCGCATCTCTTCGAATGCCGGGGCATTGACGCATACGATCGATCTGGTCCCTGCGCGCCTCGGGAAAGGGCTGCAACTCGTTTGTTCCACCTGCTGGTTGCGCAAGCGTTCGCTGTCGCGTTGGGGGCCCGTGGAGACTGGCTATGGCCCGAACCGGCCAAGGAACAGGATCGTCGCCTCGTTTGAGGACTATCGTAGAGCCAACGCTGCGCGCTGCAGCGGGGCTGGCCGGCATGAGACGCCTAGCGTACGCCGCGCTGCTGGGGTGTGCGACGCTAGTGGCCGCCGCGCTGCCGGCGGCGGCGCAGGATGCGACCTGGACTCCCGGCACGGGCGATTTCAACACCCCGGGCAACTGGACCCCGGCCACGGTGCCGACCGGAACGGCGTTCTTCGGCACGGCCAGCACCACCACGCTGTCGTTTTCGGCGACCACCGCCCTCGGCGGCTGGACCTTCAATGCCGGGGCGTCGAACTACACCTTTAACAACACCCAGTCAGTCAGCTTCACCGGGGCCGGCATCGTCATCAATGGCGGCAGCGCAACTATCACCAACAATTTTCCCGGCGACTTGTTCTTCTACAACAACAGCACGGCCGGCAGCGCCACCATCACCAGCGGCGGCGGCGTGCAATTCCACGACAGCAGCACGGCCGGCAGCGCCATCATCACCAACAACGACGGCCAGGTAGACTTCTTCGGTAACAGCACGGCGGGCAGCGCCACCATCTCAAACAAATTCTTCGGCATCCTGACCTTCCACGACAGCAGCACGGCGGGCAGCGCTACCATCACGGTCAACAACGACTTCGTCGCCAACGGCAACGCCGGCCTATTCTTCGAAGATACCAGCAATGCGGGCAGCGCCACCATCTCGAACACCAACTACGGGCGCATTTTTTTCATCCAAAACAGTTCTGCGGGCAGCGCCACCATCACGAACAACTACATCCTGAGCTTCAACGAAACCAGCACGGCGGGCAGCGCCCACATCACCAACAACGCTATTTCCTTTTTCTTCAACGACAGCAGCACGGCGGGCAGCGCCACCATCATCAACAACAACCTTATGGCCTTCGAGAACACCAGCACGGCCGGCAGCGCCACCATCACCAACAATCAGATTCTGGTCTTCAACGACACTAGTACGGCCGGCAGCGCCACCATCACCAACAACGAAGGCCTGACCTTCGACGACGGCACCACGGCCGGCAGCGCCACCATCACCAACACCAGCACCGGCGAACTGTTCTTCGAGGCAGCCACGGCCGGCAGCGCCAGCATCACCAACAACGGGTCCCTGGAATTCATCCTCGGCAGCACGGCCGACAGCGCCAGCATCACGAACAGCAGTGGCGGCACTCTGACTTTCAAGGACAACAGCACGGCCGGCAGCGCCAGCATCAACAATGGCGGCGCCATCATTTTCAATAACAGCAGCACGGCCGGCAGCGCCGGCATTACCAACAACCCTGCCGGCGTCATCGGTTTCCACGACACCAGCACGGCCGGCAGCGCTGGCATCGCCAACAACGGCGGCACCCTCAACTTCTTCGATAACAGCACGGCCGGCAGTGCCGGCATTACCAACAACTCTCTCGGCGTCATCGGTTTCCACGACACCAGCACGGCCGGCAGCGCTGCCATCGCCAGTAACGGCGGCACCCTCGACTTCTTCGATAACAGCACGGCCGGCAGCGCCGGCATTACCAACAATTCTCTCGGCGTCATCGCTTTCGAGAATGCCAGCACGGCCGGCAACGCCACCATCACCAACAACGGCAACATCGATTTCAGCAACAGCAGCACGGCGGGCAGCGCCAGCATTACCAACTCTGGCGGCCTCATCACTTTCGACAACACCAGCACGGGCGGCAGCGCCACCATCACCAACAGCGGCACCATCATTTTTAACGACGCTAGCACGGGCGGCAGCGCCACCATCGCCAACAACGGCCACATTCGCTTTTTCGACACCAGCACCGCCGGCAATGCCGCCCTCACCAACACCGGCGGCAGCGCCGTGGTCGATTTCTCCGCCAGCACCGGACCCAATAACGACGGCAAGCTCGGTGCCGGTTCGATTGCGGGCGGCGGTAATTTCTATCTGGGCAGCGACCAGCTCACCGTCGGCGGCAATAACTCGAGCGCGACGGTGAGCGGGGTCATCAGCGATTGCGGCGGCGGCGCCGATTGTCAGAATGCGGGCGTCACCGGTGGTTCCCTGGTCAAGAGCGGCACTGGCACGCTGACGCTGACCGGCGCCGACACCTATACGGGCGGCACTCAGCTCAATGGCGGTACGCTGATTGTCGGCAACAACAGTGCGCTCGGCACCGGCACGCTGGCGATGGCGGCGGGAACGACGCTTGAGTTCTTGAATACCGGCAATTTCACCATCGCCAATCCAATTACGATCACTGGCGATCCCGACTTCGCGCCGCCTTCGGGCACGACGCAGGCCCTGAGCGGCGTGATCGCTAATGGCGCGACGCCAGGCACCCTGGTGATGAACGGGTTTGGCACTTTGGTGCTGTCCGGCGCAAACACTTATACAGGGCCGACCAATGTCACGGCCGGCACGCTGACGGTGAATGGCTCGATTGCTGCCTCGAACCTGACCACAGTCTCAAGCGGCGCGACGCTCAACGGCACCGGCACGGTCGGCAATCTTCAGGTATCGAACGGCGGCGTCTTTGCACCGGGCTCGGGCACGGCGGGAACATCCACGACGGTAGCCGGCGGTCTGACGCTCGGGACGGCCTCGACCTATCAGGTATTCGTCAATCCGGCGACGGCGTCGTCCGCGACAGTGAGCGGCACCGCCGCCCTTGGTGGGGCCAAAGTGAGTGCGACCTTCGCCAACGGTAGGTACATCTCCAAAATCTACACGATTCTCACGGGCGGCAGCGTTAGCGGCACATTCGGCACGCTCACCAACATCAACCTGCCAGCAAATTTTACTGATGCGCTCTCCTATGATGCCACCCACGCCTATCTCGATCTGACACTAGGTCTCACGCCGACGACGACGATGAACACCAATCAACGGAATGTCGCCGCCACATTGGTCGACTATTTCAACACGACCGGCGGTATCCCGACGAAGTTCGGTACGCTGACCTTCTCCGGGTTGACCCAAGTGGACGGCGAGGACGCTACCGGCGCCGAGCGTGGCGGGTTTGAGCTGACCAACGAGTTCTTGGGCCTGATGCTCGATCCATTCGTCTACGGTCGCGGCGGGCCGGCGTCGGGCGGCGGGCGGCTCGGCTTTGCGCCAGATCAACAGGCAAGTTTTCCGTCCGATGTCGCGCTCGCCTATGCGGGGATTTTGAAAGCGCCGCCGAAGTCGCAAGATTTCGGTCAGCGCTGGACAGTCTGGGGTGCCGGCTTCGGCGGCAGCGGCACCGCCAACGGCGATCCAACAGCCGGCTCGAACAATGTCACCGCTTCGACCTACGGGTTCGCTGCCGGCGCTGACTATCACGTCAGCCCGGATACCGTACTGGGCTTCGCGCTCGCGGGTTCCGGCACTAACTGGAACTTGGCCAACGCGCTCGGCACAGGACGTAGCGACGCGTTCCAGGCCGGCGTCTACGGCACCAGATATTTCGGGCCGGCTTACATTGGGGCCGCGTTCGCCTTCACCAACAACTGGTTCACCACCAACCGCACCGCGCTGGGCGATCAGCTTACAGCCAGTTTCCAAGGCCAGAGCTTTGGCGCGCGGGTCGAGAGCGGCTACCGCTACGCGGTGGCGCCGGCGGCGGGCGTGACGCCATACGCGGCAATCCAGGCACAGAGTTTCTACACGCCGGGCTACAGCGAGACCGATCTGACCGGTGGTGGATTTGGGCTGTCTTACAACGCCATGAGCGCCACCGATACGCGCAGCGAGCTCGGCGCCCGCTTCGATGCGCTCACCGCCTTGGGCGTGATGCCGGTGCAGCTGCGCGCGCGCCTTGCTTGGGCCCATGACTGGGTCAGCAACCCGGCGCTCGATGCCTCGTTCCAGGCACTGCCTGGCACGAGCTTCGTGGTCAACGGCGCGCCCGTTCCGCACGACTCTGCGCTGACCTCGGTCGGCGCCGAAATGCGTCTCACATCGCGCTGGACGCTGCTCGGCAAGTTCGATGGCGAGTTCGCCTCATCCGCCCAAATCTACGCCGGCTCAGGCACGCTGCGCTACACGTGGTGAAAGCGTTGCGCTGAAACGACACCCCCGACCATGTCTGTTGGCCCATCGCGTCATTTCGTTGCGATGCGGAATTTTGTCGCTATCGGGGCATAGCGGACTCTGGTGCAGCGTCAGCCGAGTAGATATGGGCTCATGGCCTAGGGACCGCGCGTCGCGGCCGGTTACTTCACGGCTTCATGGACATTCATGAAACGGAGTGTCCGTTGCGCGGTCGGCACCGTCAGTTTTGCATAGTCCTTGCGCGCGAGTGCGATGATCTCGTCGATCGCGCGCTGCCCGGCCAGTTTATCGTACAAAATGAACTCGACGGTCGGCCAGCTGAGCTGCGCCGCCTTGCACGGCAGCAGGATCGCGTCATTCCGATGCCCGCTCAACAACTGGACGACGACGCCGGTCGGGCTCGAACTCAGGCGGGCGATCGCCGCGGCCAATTCCACCTTCTGCCGCTTTCGCACAAACGTCAGCAGCGCCGCTTCGTCCAGCTCTCCCGCCGCGGCA
Source organism: Xanthobacteraceae bacterium (assembly GCA_035546235.1). Lineage (GTDB taxonomy): Bacteria > Pseudomonadota > Alphaproteobacteria > Rhizobiales > Xanthobacteraceae > BOG-931. The sequence continues at coordinate 5,585 of DASZWK010000183.1, forward strand.
AGCGCGGCGACAAAACGTTCGGCCTCGCCATAATCGTCCTGGCTGTTGCGGCCGATCTTTTGGCTGATCTTTGTGATCATGCGCTCGACTTCCTGACGCCGCTCCGGCGGGACCAACGACAGGATCTTCTGCTTCACCGCCTCGGTCGCACGCCGCAGCAGTTCCTGCAGCAAATTGCGCGGCAGATCCCTGCGCAGACCGACCAGTTCGCCGAGACTGTCATCGCCGTCAGCTCTCTCAACCAGCCTCGTGAACCCCATGTCGGAGAACTGTGCTCCGGCATTCTTGGCGAGCGTAGACACCACCTGTTGATTGCCGCGAACAAGCAACGCGTCCGTAAGCGTCGGTTCGAGCGTTGTGCGCTCGGAAATGGCCAGCAGATGGTCCTGGCTCTTCGTCTTCACGATCTCGACAAGATCGGCGGTGCTCAGCCGCCTTGAGCCGATCAAAACCGGCGCCGCGACCTCGATTTGATCGTCTCGGGCGAGCCGCCTGACGACCTTGATCGGAGACATGTCAACCGGGGCGAGCCGGCTGCCAAGCTCAACCAGGGCGGTTTTTTCAATCTTCTCGGCGAGCAGGCACAGAACGTCGTCGAAGACGCTGATCTGTTCGTCGTTGAGACGATCGGCGTCGTGCAGAAAGAGGTCGGTTATCCGCCGCAGCGTTTCGACCCGGCTTGCCGGATTGCCTTGCCTGATCGCGGTTTCGAGATCATCAATAAGCGAAAGCTGTTGCATGGCGGCGAGGTTGCTGAGTGCGGAGCCGCGCCGTTGCTAACAAAACTGCATTAACAATTGCTGTCTCGGCAGTATTTGCGCGGAGTTTCGTGGGGCCCCGCGGGGCGCCGCCCATGCCGCCTCACTCGATCTTTACGTTTGCCTTCTTGATGACCTCGCCCCACCGTTTGGAGTCTTCGTGCAGATAGGCCGCAAAGGCATCGAGCGGCCCGGGCACCGGCTGCACCGCGAAGCGATCGAGATATTTCTTCTGAAAGTCGGGATCGCCGACGATTTTCTGCACGTTGGCGTTGATTTTTTTAGATATCTCAACCGGGATTCCCGCCGGCGCGAACAGTCCGAACGACACGCTCGCCTCGTAGCCCGGAATGGTCTCAGCCATCGTCGGCACGTCCGGAAACTGCGGCAGCCGCTTGGCGCTGGCGAAGGCGAGCATTTTGAGCTTGCCGGCCTTCACCGTCGTCAGCGCCACGGACGGGCCCATGATCACCGCATTGATGTGGCCGGCGATCACATCGGTCAGCGCCGGCGCCGCGCCGCGATAGTGCACGAGCGTCAGCTTGATGCTGGTGAGATTTTCCAGCTCCAGCGCGGCGATGTGCAGTGCGGTGCCCACACCGGCGGTGCCGAAAGTAAGCGTTCCGGGCTCCTTCTTGGCGAGTGCGACAAGCTCGGCGACCGAATTGACGGGCAGCGACGGATTCACCAGGAGCGCCGCCGGAATGGTGCCGTAACCGGCAAGTGGCACGAAGTCCTTCTCCGGGTCGTAGGCGAGCTTGCCCTTGGCGTAGAGGTGCGGCTCCGTCGTGTAGAAGCCGGTCTCCGAAGCCAGCAGGGTATAACCGTCGTGCTCGGCGCGCAGCACTGCCTGCGCCGCGATTGAATAGCCGGCACCGCCCTTGTTTTCGACGATGACGGCCTTTTTCCACATTTCCGAGAGCCGCTGTCCGACAGCACGGGTCAGCACATCCGTCAGGGCGCCGGCCGACGACGTCACCACGATGGTCACGTTGCGGTCCGGGTATGTCTGCGCCCGAGCGGGTGCAAAAATGGCGGAGCTCGCGAGCAGGCAGGCGAGCAGACACAGGCGGCTGGACACGGCGTTCATCGCGCTCTCCAATTCCGGGATGTTATCGCGAGCATCGCGGCCTGAGCCTAGCACGGAAGCAATGCGTCCTCGGCGCCAGCGTCAATGTGCCCGCAAAACCAAGCACCAAGGACGGCCGGCGGCGCCACGCGGCGTCTGCCTTTCTGGTTAATGTTCGTTAACCGCAAAATGCGATCATCCCTGCATTGCGGGGATGTCAATAATGGACGGAATTGTCAGGTTTGTCCGGTCGAGGACAGGGCGCGCATTTGCCGTCTATCTGGCTCTTTCCGCTGCCCTTTGCGCTCTCGCGGCAAATTATTTTTTCAGCGCCAGCCTGCAGTCTCACCTGGCCCAAAAGGCCGATGAGAACGTGACGGCGCTCCGGCTGGTCGACGCCTTCGTGACGAATTATTCGCGGGTCCGCGCACAATTCGGGTCCAACTCCCCGGTGCCCGCCACCTTCCGCGCCGATGCGATCGACGCCTTCAACAAACAATCCGGGCCGCATGGGGCGTTCGTGCTGCGCTCGGTCGGCCTGCCCGGTCGCGAAATCAAGACGCCGCCGACCGATGCCGCAATGGCGAAAACCATCGAGGCCTTCGCTGCGACCTCCGATCATACTCCGCGCGCCGAGCGAATGATGATCGACGGCCATCAGGTGCTGCGCACGATCTATCCGACGCTGGCCAGCGAGCAAAGCTGCGTCGATTGTCATAACCAGCTGCAGGCAGGCAAACCGCAATGGCACCTCAACGACGTGATGGGGGCGTTCGCCATTGATATCCCGCTGGACGGATTCATTGCATCCGTCAGACGGCAAAGCCACACGATCGGTCTCGGCCTGTTTGCAGCGCTGGCCGGGATTGGCCTCATCGTCTCGATCCTGCATTTTCAGCAGCTTCGCGATCGCGACGCCGCGGCGGCGCAAATCGAGGCGCAGAATGCCCGATTCACCGCGGCACTCAACAACATGTCCCACGGCTTTTGCATCTTCGACGGCGACAAGCGGCTGGTGATCTGCAACGAGACCTACGCCCGCTTGTACAAGCTGCCGCCCGAATTGCTGCGGCCGGGAACACCGCACGAGGCGATGATCAAGCATCGCGTCACCAACGGTATTCTGGCCGGCGAGACATCGGACAGTGCGGCGAACCAGAAACTCGCCAATCTTAAGAAGCATTCGAGCGACCAAAAATCCGCGCGCGTCGACCAATTGGCCGACGGGCGCCTGATCGAGGTGGTGCGGTCGCCGATGCTGGGGGGCGGCTGGCTCGCGACCCATGAAGACATCTCGGAACGGGCGCAGCTCGCCTCCGAGCAGGCACGCCGCAGTCTGGTCGACGGCGCCATCTCGACATTCCGCACCCGGATGGAAAGCGTCCTCAAGACGGTGACCGAAAGCGCGCGCGCCATGAAGGCGACCGCGGCGGAACTGTTCGCGTCCTCCGAGCAGACTTCGGCGCGCGCCGAGGGCATGGTGCAGGCGACGCAAGGCGCCTCGGCGAGCGTTGAACGCGCGGCGATTGCCAGCGATCAGATGGCGGGCTCGGTCAACGACATTTCGCAGCGCGTGGTGGCGGCCAACAGCATCGTGCAGGGCGCCGAAAACAAGGTGAAGGCGACCAGCATCGAATTCGAGGGCTTGTCGAAGGCCGCCCAGAAGATCGGCGACGTCATCAAGCTGATCCAGACCATTTCAGGACAGACCAACCTGCTCGCGCTCAACGCGACCATCGAGGCGGCGCGTGCCGGCGCGGCTGGCCGCGGCTTCGCCGTGGTCGCGTCCGAGGTCAAGGCGCTGGCGGCGCAGACCGGACGGGCGGCCGAGGAAATCGCAGCCCTGATTTCGGCGGTGCAGGCCTCGACCGGCGGCGCGATCCTGGCGGTCGGCAGCATCGACGAATCGATCCGCGAGATCAGCCGCTACACCGCCGCGGTCGCAAATTCGGCCGACGAGCAGAGCACCGCGACCTCGGAGATTTCCGCCAACGTCGGCAACGCGGCGAAAGAGACCAGCAAGATCGTCGCGGCGCTCGGCGCCTTCGCCAACGCCGCCACCTCGACGCGCTCCTCGGCGCAGGTCGTGCTGTCGGTTTCGGAGTCGGTCGAAGGCGCGGTGCAGAACCTGCATCACGAGGTCGAAACGTTCCTCGGCAGCGTGGCGGTATGAGTTGGGCCCGCGCCGGCGGCCGTTGAGCCAATCCTCCCCGAGCTCGTTCCCGAGCCCTGAACCGATCACCGGATTTGGTATGATGACCAGGATTTCGCACCGCGAAGTCCGGGCTACACTCTTGCCGCCGTAAAATGAAATTGTGGGAGGAGCCTCATGGATCGCCGCGAATTCTTGCATTCGAGTTCGATCGCCGCCATCGCCGGAGCTGCGGCCGGCGCGGCTGCACCCGCGGCAGCGCAGACGCCGTCGGCGCAACCGGGCGCCACGCGCGACTGGTCACAGCGCGCACCCAAGGGCGAGCCGATCGTCAAGCGCTTCGACGAACAGCGCTGGGTGCTCGACAACATCATCCAGGCGAACGGCATCGACTGGGATCAGAGTCATACCGCGGTCGCGATCCGCTCGGGCGGCACCGCCGCGGTGCCCGACATGGCGGACCTGCGCCGGCGCGTGCGGCGGCTGGTCGACATCGGTCCGGCCTTTGAGACGCTGGCGAAAAAGCGCGAAACCGCCGCCATCGCGGCCGAACGCAACGGCGACAAGATTCTGGCGCGCGACAATTATTATCTCGCCTGCAATTACTGGGCCTCGGCGATGTGGACCATCGACGAGGTCGACGACAAGCTGATCGGGCTGAACAACAAGAAGCGCGCGACCTTCAACAAATACGCCGGCCTTGCCGATCATCATATCGAATGGGTCGAGCTGCCCTATCGCGGCAAGACGCTGCCCGCGATCCTGCACCTGCCGCCGGGCTATTACCAAAGCAGCAGCAAGGTGCCGGTGATCGTCGCGGTGTCCGGCATGGACGGCTTCAAGGAGCGCTCGGTCGCGCTCTACAACGACACCTGGATGCAGCGCGGTTATGCAGTGCTGGCGTTCGAGGGGCCCGGTTACTGGGAGCCGCCGCTGCGCGGCATCTATGTCGACGTGCCGGGCTGGGCGGAGGCCGCCAAGACGCTGGCGGACTGGCTCGTCAAGCGCCCGGAAATCGATGCCGGCAAGATCGGCATGACCGGCGTAAGCTACGGCTCGTTCTTCACCGTCATCATGATGGCGGCGGATGCCCGCTACAAAGCCTGCGCGGTCACCGGCACGTGCTACGAGCCGGGCGGCGAAACCATCTTCAACCGCGCCTCGCCGACCTTCAAGAAGCGCTTCATGTTCATGTCGGGCATTACCGACGAGCGCGAGTTCGACGAGTTTCGCAAGACCATCGACTGGAACGGCTACGCCCAAAAGGTCAAAGGTGCCTATCTGGTCGCCTGCGGCGAATACGATCAGCTCTGCCCGCTCGAATACACTGATGCCTTCGTGAAAGCGCTGGGCGGTCCGAAGCAGCTTCTGGTCTACGAGGGCGGCAACCACTCGATCGCGCTCACCACGGCGACGGAGCGCGGGCCTGAGCCGCGCGAGTATCAGGCCGAGTGGATGGCGGCGCGGCTGGAAGGCAAGCCGTTCGCCAGCGAGCGCTGGTTCGTCGAGGCAGGCGGCCGCGTGGTCAAACAGCCGATCGGGTGATGGGAATCGGCCGGCAACGCGGGAACTCGCCGCCGGTATCGTTCGTCGAATTCACGGCGAAAAGCACCAGGGTTCTCTGGAGTCATCCGCCGTGCGCGTAAAAATTGCGAAAACTGCGTCAAGACAACGTGTCTTGGATTGATCGTGCGGCCCTGGTAGTTTCCGCGCGATGCAATATGTGCGTCGCGCCATGATATGCATCACCTTACTCCGAGGAGAGCCACGGTGATCACTATCGAAGTGAACGGAACGCCCAAACAAATCGACATCGAACCCGATACCCCGCTCTTATGGGTGCTGCGCGACGTGGTCGGCCTGACCGGCACGAAATTCGGCTGCGGCATCGCGCAATGCGGCGCCTGCACGGTGCATGTCGACGGCAAGCCGATGCGCTCCTGCTCGGTGCCGATCGGCGCGCTCAACGGCGCGAAGATCACCACCATCGAGGGCCTCTCGGCCGACAATAACCATCCGGTGCAGCGCGCCTGGATCGCCGAGGACGTGCCGCAGTGCGGCTACTGCCAGTCCGGGCAGATCATGGCGACGGTCGCATTTCTGAAGGACTTTCCCAATCCGACCGATGCCGACATCGACGCGAATATCACCAATATTTGCCGTTGCGGAACCTATGAGCGTCTGCGCCGGGCCATCCATCGCGCCGCCGACATGCTGAAAGCTTGAGGGAGACCGCGATGCACGGAACCCGTATCACTTCTCGTCTCACCCGCCGCCATTTCGTCCTTGCGGGCGCCAGCGCCGCCGGCGGCCTCATGATCGGCATCGGCGCCGGGCCGCGCAGCGCCCACGCCGCGACCGTGACGGCCCAGCCCTGGAATGACGACCACGCCTACGCGCCGAACGAGATCGACGCCTGGATCGCGATCGACCCCGATGATTCGATCCTGATCCGATACCAGCGATCGGAGATGGGCCAGGGCAGCATGACCGCGGTGCCGATGATGATCGCCGAGGAATTGCAGTGCGACTGGTCGAAAGTGCGGATCGAATACGCCTCGCCCAACCGCAACATCCGCGAGAACAAGGTCTACGGCGGCATGTTCTCGAACGGCAGCCGCTCGGTGCGGGCGTCGCAGAAGCTGGTGCAGCAGGTCGGCGCCAGCGCGCGTGAACGGCTGATCGCGGCCGCGGCGGCACGCTGGAATGTGCCCGCGTCGGAATGCGCGGCGGCCATGAGCGTCGTCACTCACAAGCCGTCGGGCCGCACGCTGCGTTACGGCGAACTCGCCGCCGATGCGGCGAAGGTCAAGCTCGCCAAGGAGCCGGCGATCAAGACGCCGGCGCAGTTCACGTTCATCCCGCGGCCGATGCCGCGAATCGACGTCGTCCACAAGACCGACGGCTCGGCGAAGTTCGGCATCGATGCGCAGGTGCCGGGCATGGTGTTCGCCGCGATCGTGGCGTGCCCGGTCCCCGGCGGCAAACTCAAGAGCGTCGATGACTCCGTCCTCAACGGCGCGCCGGGCATTCTCAAGGTGGTGAAACTGCCGAACGCCGTGGCCGTGGTGGCGACCGATACGTATTGGCGCGCCAAGCGGGCATTGTCCCGGCTGCAGCCCGAATGGGATGTCGGTGCGGCCGGCACGGTCGACAGCGAGCAATTGTCGAAGACGTTCCGCGCCGGGCTGTCCGAGCCGATGCTGACCGCACGCAACCAAGGCGATGTCGACAAGGCGATGTCGGGCGCCGCCAAGACCTTCGAGGCGGTCTACGAAACGCCCTATCTGTCGCATTCGCCGATGGAGCCGATGAACGCGACTGTCCTGCTGCAGCCCGACCGGCTCGATGTCTGGGTCGGAACGCAGGCCGCCGATGAGGCGCTCGAAGCAGCCGCGAAGGCGTCCGGCCTCAAGGACGAGCAGGTCTATATCCACAATGGTTTCGTCGGCGGCGGTTTCGGCCGCCGCGACGCCAACGACGAGGTCAAGCAGGCCATCGCCATCGCCAAGGCGGTGCAGAAGCCGGTGAAGCTTGTCTGGACGCGCGAAGAGGACACCCGCCAGGACAAATTCCGTCCGCACGCGGTCGTCGGCTTCAAGGCCGCGGTCGGCGCCGACGGCATGCCGGTGGCGTGGTCGATGCGTGCCGTGACATCGTCGATCTTCGCCTCGGTCGGCCGGAAATTTCCTGCCGGCAAGGTCGAACCGCAAACCGTCGCGGGCCTTGCCGACAACGGCTACAAGGTGCCGAACATGCGCGTCGAGTCGCTGGTGAAGAACACGCACCTGCCGGTGTGGTTCTGGCGCGCGCCCGGCGCCAACCAGCACGTCTTCGCCATCGAGAGCTTCCTCGATGAGATGGCGACGGCTGGCGGCATCGATCCGTATCAGATGCGGCGCAAGCTGCTCGCAGGCCGGCCCGACTGGCTCAAGGTGCTCGACACCGCCGCCGAGAAGGGCGATTGGGGCAAGCCGTTGCCGGCCGGCACCGGCCGCGGCATCGCCATCTGCACCGATACCGACAGCCTGTGCGCGCAAGTTGCCGAAGTCACCGTCAAGCCGAACGGCGAAGTGAAGGTCAATCGCGTCACCGTCGCGCTCGACACGCGCTACATGGTCAATCCGCAGACCATCGCCGAGCAGGCCGAAGGCAGCGTGATCTTCGGGCTAAGCGCCGCGCTTTACGGCAAGATCACCATCAAGGACGGCGCGGCCGTGCAGGGCAATTTCGACACTTACCGCATGGTGCGGCTCGCCGAAGCGCCGAAAATCGACGTGCATCTGGTGCCGAGCGGCGGCAAGGTCTGGGGCGGCGCGGGCGAACCCGCAACGCCGCCGATCGCGGCCGCGGTGGCTAACGCGATCTTCGCCGCGACCGGCAAACGCATCCGCTCGCTGCCGATCAGCGATCACGATCTGTCCGGCTCGGCAAAATCGACGTAGCCGGCGCATCTCACATCGGCGCAACACGCATGCGCAACTCGGGGCGGCGCGACCGCCTTCGGCCATTCGCGGACGTTACGGGGGTAATGCCTGCTGGGGAGGCACGGGACGTGACGACGATTTCAAGGACGATGCTTTGTGGACTGCTTGCGCTGTTCGCGGCCGGGGCAGCGACTGCGCGGGCGGACGAGAATACGAGCCCACCCAGCAATCCGGGCGAATACCTGGCGCGCGCGGCCGATTGCGTGTCTTGCCACTCGGCGCCCGGCGGCAAGGCGTTTGCCGGCGGCCTCAAGATGGGTTCGCCGCTCGGCAACATCTACTCGACCAACATCACGCCCGATGCCGAGACCGGCATCGGCAGCTACAGTCTCGCGGATTTCGATCGCGCGCTGCGTCAGGGCATCGCCAAGGACGGCCACCGGCTTTATCCGGCGATGCCTTATCCGTCCTACGCCAAGCTCAGCGACGCCGACGTGGCGGCGCTCTACGCGTTCTTCATGAAACAGGTGCCGCCGGTGCATCAAGCGAACCGGCCAAACGAGATTCCGTCCTATCTCGACATGCGATGGCCGCTGGCGATCTGGAGCTCGCTGTTCACCGACAGCGGCAGCTATGTGAACAAGAGCGGCCACGATGCCGAATGGAATCGCGGCGCGTATCTGGTCCAGGGCCCGGGCCATTGCGGCGCCTGCCACACGCCGCGCGGCTTCGCCTGGCAGGAAAAGGCGCTCGACGAAAGCGACTCCGATTATCTCGCGGGGGCGCTGCTCGATGCCTGGTACGCGCCCGACCTGCGCGGCGACGTGCGCACCGGTCTCGGCCGCTGGTCCAAGGATGATATTGTCAGCTTCCTCAAGTCCGGCCACAACAAAAGCGCCGCGGTGTTCGGCTCGATGATCGATGTCGTCAACAACTCGACGCCCTATATGTCCGATGCCGACCTCAGCGCCATCGCGGGCTATCTGAAATCGTTGCCGGCGACATCGACACAGCCGGCCTACGCGTACAACGATGCGACCACCACGGCGTTGCGCGGGGGCCATGCAACGCAGCCCGGCGCCGCGCTCTATGCCGGCGTCTGCTGGGCCTGCCATGGCTACGATGGCAAGGGCTTTGCCCCATACACGCCGGCGCTTGCCGGCAATCCGGTGGTGCTCGACGAAGATCCGTCGTCGCTCATCAACCTCGTGCTCAACGGTTCGAACCCCGTGGTCGTCAAGGGCACGCCCGATTCGTATCGCATGCCGCAATTCCGCTTGCAGCTTTCCGATCAGCAGATCGCCGACGTGGTGACCTTCATCCGTAACGGCTGGGGCAACCAGGGAGCCGCGGTCACGGCCGCGCAGGTCGCCGAACTGCGCAAGACCACCGATCCCAACAGCGATCAGGTCATTATCTTGAAGATGCGCTAAGGCCCGTGATTGGCCTTGCGGCGCCGTTTCGCCTGTGAGCGCCGCGGCGGCTGTCCGTCTCCGCCCCTGAGCAGCGAGCGGATCGCCGGCGCGGTTTCAACCATGAAATCGAACAACGCACGAACGCGCGGCGTGCCGCGCATGTCGCGATGGATCAGCAGGTAAAAATTGGTCGTCAAATCGGGCACCGGGCCATACACGAACACCAAGCCTTGTTCGCCGTCCGCGACAATCATCGGCAGCGCGACCAGACCGACGCCTGATCTCGCGGCCGAAACCAATGCGGTCATGCTGTTGCAGCGCGCCGCCACCCTGGCCTGGGGCGCCACCTTTTCAAGCCAGCCTTTTGTGACATGGCGCCGGCTTTCGACGTCGAGCAGCGCCACAGCGTGCCGGCCAAGATCTGAAACGTCGTCGATGCCGCCGTGGCGCTCCACGTAGACGCGGCTGCCGTAGATGGCCCACCTGCAGTCCGCGATCTTGCGGCCGAACAGCGCGTCGTCGTAGGGCGCGGTGCTGCGGATCGCGATATCGGCCTCGCCCTTCGCTAAATCGAACAGCTTGTCATTCAGGATGAACTCGACCCGCACATTGGGATAGCGCGCGTTGAATTTTGCCATCAGGGGCGACCGCATCAGGCGCGCTCCTGCGGCGATGGGACACGTCATTCTTACGGTCCCGGATAATCCGAGATCGGACGCGGCAAGGCGACGTTCGAACGCGAGTGCAGCGTCCTCAACGCGCAGAGCAGAGGCCATCATGTCCTGACCAACTTCGGTGAGTTTGTAGCCGCTCGCGTGCCGCACCACGAGCTGCCGGCCGAGCCGCCGTTCCAGCTCCTCCAAACGCCGGTGCACTGTTGATTGACTCAACCCAAGCGCCTTGGCTGCAGCAATCGTGCTGCCGTGCCGCGCCACCGCCAGAAAATGTTTCAGATCGTTCCAATCGAACATGGGTTATGCACTTTTGAACCGGCGTTTTTCAAAATTGCTGCTCCGCGCGCGATACGATTTGTGCACTGATGCCGACACGCCCGTTGCAGCAAACGATAGCCTGAATCATGACGATGCAAAACACCGCAATGCTTTCACCGGCCGCGCCGGCTCTTCTCAGAGTGGGAGGACGGAAAGCCGTCAAGGTCGATGCGAGGAAAGACCGTTCCGGCCGCGCGTTACAATTTTCCAACTGGCGCTTCGATTGCAAAGTATCGGCAGAAGATACCGCGGGCGCTTATTGCATTTACGACACGGCGCGCACTGCGCGGGGTGGACCGCCGATGCACGTGCACCACAGTCAGGACGAGTGGTTCCTGGTACGCGACGGCGAATTCAAGTTCGTGATCGGAGACGAGACGTTCCAGCTTAAGCCGGGCGATACACTGCTCGGACCGCGCGGGGTGCCGCATGCCTTTGCAAGTTTGAGCGAAACAAGCGCTCTCCTCATCGCCTTTATCCCCGCCGGAGGGATCGAAACGCTGTTTAAGGAAGTCAGCGATGTGAACCGGCTGCGGCTGCCGACCTTGGAAGATTGGCGTACGATATCGCGCGCACACGACGTAGACATTGTCGGCCCGCCATTGCCGGTAAGTTAGGAGGCGGTACCGACCGCACCACGAGGAGACGCCCGCCGCTCAGCCGGCGAGCGGGCTGGCAAATCCGGCGACCAGCTTGACCAGATCGGCCTGGCGGCTCGAGTTGGTCTTGGCGAAAATCCGGCCGAGATGGGTCTTGATGGTGCTCTCCGCGACGCCGAGTGCCTCGGCGACCTCCGGCACGCCGCCAACTTCAACGATGGCCAACAGCACCCGCAGCTCCATCGCCGTGAGCCTGTAGGCCTCGGCGATGGCCTGCGGCGGTGACGGCGTCTCCAGCGCCGCCTTGTGGACGAACAGCGCCGCAGCCGCCCGGTAGGTCGCACCGGCCTGCCGCCGTGCGCCCGACGTCAGCGGCAACACATGGGCAACATACCGTTCGCCATTGAGCGCGACGATAGGCACGGCGACGCCCTTGATGCCGACCGCGGCATCGCCGTCGCCGGTCGTCGCAAATGTCTCGGCCAAAGCCTGATCGGCTTGCGGATCGTTCAACGTCAAATGGCCGCCCGTCGCGCGGAGCACGTCCGTTTCGGTCAGCATCGCGTGGCCGGCCGCGTTGGCATGCACCAGGCGGCCGGTCGGATCGACCAGAAACATCCCGGCGTCGATGCCGTCGAGCGTATCGGCAAAGGATGCCGCTTCAGCCTTGCGCAGATCGACAACCTTGCCGATCAGCGTCGCTCGCCGAATGTGCGGAATGACGAGGCGCGCGCGCCGCCGCGTCGCGTCGTCGACAAAGCCATCCCGCTCGTTGCGAAAGACCACCATAAATCCCACGCTCGTTACACTCCGGTCGATCAAGCACATCAGGGCGTCCACCACGCCTTGCGGCTGTGCCCATTCCTTGTAGATGCGCGTTTGGACAAGTTCGGCGTGGGGCAGAACGTCCAAAAACGATTTCGGCTCTTCGACGTCGACGACAAACTGCGTCATCGTGAACGGATCGAGCTTGATGTATTTGTCGAAATAGACTTGCCGGTAAAACGGATCCTGGTCGCCTTCTGTAAAGTAGCAACCGCCGCGCTTGGCCACCGCGTCTTTCCAGGACAACGCAATGGCCCAGCCGCCGATGAACTCTCTGATTTTTCCAAGGACAGGCACCCACCGCGCCGGATCGAGCGCCGTGTCGTAGATATCGCCGATAAGCACCGACAACCGCTCAGTCTCGTGCATTGCCGCCCATGCTCGCAGACCGACCTCTTGCACCATTCTACAATCCCGCGACGCACGAACAAGCGGTGCCGGGATTTATCGCAATAACGCACAAAATTACGGCTGTTCGACATCGTCCGCAAAGTTGGTCTTTGCGTCTGACTTTGTATACTGGCGGCACAGCATCGAAGGGGGTGTCAGGTGCCAAACCATCATTGCAGATTACCGAAGATTGCCGCCGGGGCCTTCGCTCTCGCCGCGCTGATCGCGGCCAGCCGCGCGCAAGCGGATGACAGCGTGTCGCTGATCACCGACTTCGGCTACAACGGCCGTCACGCCTATTTCTTCGTTGCGCTCGACAAGGGCTATTACAAGGCTGCAGGCCTCGACGTGAAAATCCTGCGCGGCCAGGGTTCGGTCGACGCCATTCGCCAGACCGGCGCCAACAATGCCACGTTCGGATTTGCCGACGCGGGCTCGCTGGTGCTGGCGCGCGGCAACGATCACATCCCGGTCAAGCTCGCCGCCATCGTCTACGCCAAACCGCCGGAAGGAATCTTCTGCCGCGAGGATACCGGCATCAGGAAACCGAAAGATCTTGAAGGCGTCTCGATCGCCAATCCGCCGGGCGGCGCGACCGTCGATATGTTTCCGATCTACGCCAAGGCGGCGGGCATCGACGCCGCCAAAGTCAAATGGGTGGTCGCCGGCAGCGATGCGCTACCCGCCATGCTGGCCACCAACAAGGTGCCGTGCGTCGGCCAGTTCGTCGTCGGTGAGGCGCTGCTGCAGCGGCAGGCGGCGCCGCAAAAGCTGATCCGCTTCGGCTTCGCCGATGTCGGCTTGACGTTTTACGGCAACGGCATTGTCGCGACCGACGCGACGTTCGCCACCAAGCCGGACCTGGTGAAACGCTTCGTCGCCGCGACGATCCACGGCATGAAGGACGCCTTCGCCAATCCCGAAGAGGCGGCCGAAATCCTGCACAAATATCATCGCGAAATCGACACCGGAATCGGCGCCGCCGAAACGCGGGCCGTCGCCGAACTCGCGCAGGTCAAGGGCCAGCCGCTCGGCATGATCGATCAGGCGCGCATCAAAGAGACCATCGACGTGGTGAACGGCGCGTTCAAGCTGAAGTCACCCGTCGGCGTCAACGAGATGTATGTTCCAGGCTTCGTGCCGAACTGAGGCTTAGCGCAAAGCAACGATCGCGGCGCCGGACGTATGCGCCTTCAACTCGCTCCCTCCGGGGCCGGATGGAATTTGAGCGCCACGCCGTCCATGCAGTAGCGTAGGCCGGTCGGCTTTGGGCCGTCGTCGAACACGTGACCGAGATGGCCACCACAGCGATGGCAGGAAATCGCGGTGCGCGTCATGCCGAACGTGCGATCGGTTATTTCGTCGACGGCGCCCGGAAGCGGCGCCCAGAAACTCGGCCAGCCGGTGCCGCTGTCGAATTTGGTCTTCGACGAATAGAGCGGCAGATCGCAACCCGCACAGGCGAACGTGCCGTTGCGATGCTCCTTCAATAGCGGGCTGGTGAACGGCGCTTCGGTGCCGTCCTGCCGCAGCACGTCATA
>DASZWK010000184.1:0-6588 GCA_035546235.1 Xanthobacteraceae bacterium
ATCATCGGCTGGCGGCCCTTGCCGCCTTCCTGGTGCCACGGCACGCGGTCGCCGCTCGAGGTCCACAAGCCGCGGCCTTTCCAGCCGCCGTTGGGATCGTCGATGCGGCCGTCGAGGCCCTTGGCGTAGAAGCCAGTCGGATACGGCACCTTCATGGTGATCATCTTGCCGTCCGCGAAGGCGATCAGGCCGTCATTGAGATTGCCGGTGGAGACCGGCACGTCGTTGCCGAGCCCCAGCGTGTTGTGCTGGTCGACCCAGGTGTAATAGCTCGACTCGGCGGAGTTATCGCCGATGCCGGCAAAGCCCGGACCCGGATATTTGTAGAACGACCAGCCCTCGGGGCACTGGTTGCCGGTCGCCTTCGGGCCGTTGAGCGGGCCTTTGCATTTGCGCCGGTCGAAGCTGCCGAGATCGCCGCTGGCCAGCGAGACCCAGACCACGCCGTGCGAGTCGATGTCGCCGCCGCGCGGGCCGAAGCCGGGCGGCGGCACGGTGTAGATTTCAGACAACGCGGTCGCCGGCGGATTGCTGCCGGGATTGATGCGCACGATGGAGCCGGGACTGTTGCGCACCGTGCCCCACACCGTGCCGTCCACCGGGCTCGGCATCACGGCATAAAACACCTGGCCGATGCGCATATCCTTGCCGGGCTCCAGCGGCTGGCCCGGCTCCGTATAGGCGACGCCTTCGCGCTTGCCGGTGCCGGCCGTGTCGACGATCAGCGCGGTCCAGCCCTGCGAATGCGCAGCATCGCCGGTCTCGAGGAACTTTTTGGTATCGAGCCAGCCGACCACGCCGCCGCCGCCGCCGCTCGATGTCCACAGCGTATTGTCCTTGTCGAACGCGAATTGCAGATGGTGGGTGGTGAAGCAGGTGTCGACGAAGGTGTATTTCATCGTCTTCGGGTCGAGCATTGCCAGCTGCCGCTGACTCTTTTCAAGAGGAAACAGCTTCGCCGAAGGCAGGTCCGAATTCTTGCCGCAGAAATCCGGATCCTTGACGCCGCGCACGGCGGCGGCGAGCCATAGCCGGCCTTGGTCGTCAAACATCGAGTTGTGGTTGTTGATGTGCGTGTCCCAGATCTGCTCTTTCCCCCAATAGGGCGAAGGCGCAAGATTGGTAAGCGCGGCCGCGTGGCCGGGCCCGAGCGAATAGGGCATGTCCTTGTCGCGCACCGGCGCGTGGTAGACGAACGACTTGTTGTGCACCGGATCGAGATACGGAACGTTGTCGGTCGAATATTCCGGCGAGCCGAAGATCAGGCCGTTGGCGTTGACGGTGGGATGACGCTTGTCGGTCGAGACTTCATCGTGCGTATAGTGCTTCGGATCGGCGTAATCCCAGGTCGTCACCACGATGTCGCGCTCGACGCCCGACGGACGCGGCGGCTTAGATGGCAGCGCGCCGGCGGCGATGCGATCGGTCCACTCGGCGAAATATCTGATGGGTGCGGAGCCGAACTGGCCGGCGATGATGTTGACCATAGTCGGGCCTGATTGCCCAGACTGCACCCGGCGTGCCCAGGCGTCTTCCGACGATTCGAATTTGCCGAGCGTCGCCGGGATGGTCCGCGTCGCGATATCGCCGAGCTGATGGCAGCCGACGCAGCCATTGTTCTTCATGGCGTTGAGCCAGTCGGACACTTTGATCTTGGCGGGAATGTCGCTCTTGCCGCCGAACTGATCGGCGGCCGGGATTTTCATCATCGCGTACCAGTAGATCGCCGGATAGTACTGGGCGGCGGCGGCGTCATCGGGCGCCGGCACGGCGGTCAGGTCGAGCTGTTTGCCCGGATCGGCATCGACCTTCGGCGAATCGATCAGGCCATAGCCACGCACCCATATTTTGTAATGCGCGGCCGGCAGATCGGGCACCACATAGCGGCCCTGGTCGTCGGTGACGACCATCTTGGCGTAGCGGGTCGCGAGATCGTGCGTCTCGGCGATCACCCAGACGCCGGCTTCCGGTCCGTGCGCGCTCTTCACCACACCGCCGATGTCGTGACTTTTGATCGGTACCGCGTTCTGCGCCCGCACGGGCGTCCACGCCAAAGCGCCGGCAAAGCAAATCGCCGCGGCGCTCAGATAGAGGCTTCGCGTCCTCATCATGATTCGCTCCCTGATGGTTTTGGATTATTGGTATTGCGCGAAGTGTGCCCGAGCGCAGGCACGTTTGCAATGACCGTTACGCCCCTTCGTTCGGGTCGTGATAAAGCTCGCCGACGATGCCGGTCGAGCCGCGCGTCGCCGCGTGGAGATGATAACGGCCGTCGCGATCGCGGCCGAGCTTGCCGGACTGGCGCAAGTCGTCGAGCGCGCAGGCGACTTCGCGGCCGTCGTCGCTGCCGAGCGCATCGACGATATCGGCATAGAACATCGGCGAGGCCGACAGCGCCTGTTCGACGTTCTGATAGCGCGCCGGTCCCTTGAACACGCGCGAGGCGCAGCGCGTCAGCGGGATCTGGCCGTCGCGGCCGAACGGCTTGGTACAGTCGAAGCCGGACTTGGCGCCCGTGCGCCGGCCGTTGAGCGATGGGTCCATGGTCATGCCCAGCATGCCGGTGAGAACCACCATGTCCTGGTCGGCCTGGAAGCGCGTGCCCATCGCCCAGTCGATCTGGCGCTCGTCGTGGATGTCGATGTCCTCGTCGAACACGTAGACGTGCTTCAGCCGCATGATGCCGCCGAACAAAGCGGCGATCGCCTGCTTGGCCTCGCCGTAAGACCGCTGCTTGATCGAAACGCGCAGCGTGTTGGCGCCGCCGGACACCGAGCGCAGATAGACCGCGATCGGCTCGCGGACTGTTGCCTTGAGAATCTTCATCGCGTCGGCTTCGACGCGCATCGACGAGATATTGGCGCTGTCGGTCTGATCGAGCAAAAACGCCGTGCCGTGCAGGAGCGTGTGGTGCAGCACGTCCGAGCGCATGGTGATCGCGGTGCAGTGAAACACCGGATCCATGTGGATGGCGCCGTAATAGCCCATGTACTCGCCATAGGGCCCTTCAGGCTCGACGTAGCCGCGCTCGTCCAGATAACCTTCGAGCGTCATCTCGGCGTCGGCCGGCACCAGAATGTCGTTGGTGAGACTTTTCACCACCGGCGCCGGCTCGCCGCGGAAATTGGCGACGAGGCCGAGTTCGTCGCCTGGCTGGCGCGTTGTGGCGGCGAAGAAATCGAGCGGATGGGCGCCGACCGTAAAGGTCACCGGCAGTTTCTGGCCGCGCGCCACGCAGGCGGTGTAGATGCGCTTGAGATCGGACGGCGCGGTGACATTGGTCCCGCACTCATAACGATTGCGCAGGCTCAAGCGGCGGGAGCCGACATTGCGGCGGCCGGTCGCGGGGTCGACCGTATAATCGATCGCCGAGCTCATATAGCAGCTGCCGTCATAGGCGTGCTGCGGATGGAACGGCAGCTTGGTCAGATCGACGTCCTTGCCGGTGATCTTGATTTGATGAACCGGCGCATCGCCCGACGGCACTTCAACGAGCGGCTGCGGACTGGCGAGGCGCTTGAAATATTCGTCGTAAAGCTTGTCCTCGGTCGTCGCGAAAGCCGCGGCAAGGCGCTTGCGGTTTCCGGCCGTCTTGGCAACGAGCTCCACTTGTTCGGGGCCCGCTCTCTCGAACAGCACCGCTTTCTCGGTGCCTTCAATGATGGCACTGACTGCCGTCAAGGCGACGGGTTCTTCATAAACGTCCACCTCGCCGAGCGCGATGAGGCGATCGACGAAATTGCGTAAGCGATATTTGTCAAAATCGATGGTGGCAGTGCTCATGGCCCAATTCCAGCAACTGGTGAGGTTGGCCGAGAACTGACACCAGGGGCCGGGCCAGAGTCAATCAGCGCATATGGGCGGCTTGTATCCCGGGCGCAGCGCAGCACGAAGGGGTGCGCTGCAGAGCCGGGATTGTGGGATTACGAGTTTGAAACGATCCCGGATCGGGGGTGCACCACTTCGTGCTGCACCGCATCCGGGAAACGGATCGGGAAACTACTTGCCCCAGCCGAAGTGGTAATTGACGCCGGCGCGGAAAACGTTGTCGCGCATCGACACGTTCTCGTTCGGCGTGCCGCCGCAATTGGTGCCGCAGTTGAAGTTGCCGAGATCGACATGCAGGTACTCGGCCTTGGCGCTCCAGTTTCCGGGCAACGCGAATTCGACGCCGCCGCCGACGGTCCAGCCCGCATTGGTGTTGGTGCCGCCCGGCAGGCCGGGCGCTGCGGCACGGATATCGCCGGCCGCAAGGCCACCGGTCACATAGGGCATGACGCGATCGAACGAATAGCCGACGCGGCCGCGCACGGTCGACAGCCAGGAATCGCTGGTCGAGCAGCTGCCGCCCGGGCAGGTCGGCGAGACGAGCGTGCCGGTGAGGTGGTTCCAGTCGAGATCGCCTTCGACGCCCAGCACAGTCTGGCCGAACTGCCAGTTATAGCCGGCGGTGCCGCCGACCTGAGCGCCGGAAAGATTGGTGTGGCCGATGCCTTGCCAGTGCGAGTCGCCCCAGCCGCCGCCGCCATTCAGGCCGAGGTAGAAGCCGCTCCAGTTATAGGCCGGCGCGTATTGGGCGGGCGGCGCCTTGTAGAGCGGCGCCAGCGAAAGGTCGGCCGCATGCGCGCCAGCCGGCGCGACGAGCGCACCAACAGCCAGACATCCGGCAAGAAGACGTTGTTTCACGGTTCTCGGCCTCGCAGGCGCAGGGCGCTCGTAAGCTCCAGCCATTACGATACTGCGCATAACTTTATTACCCCGAGCTTACCACTATGGTTAACGCCTAAGCTACCGCACACGTGTCGCACCGGGTCCGCCGCCGGGCGCTACTCTATTGGGCACAAAGGCGAAATTGCGCCCGCACTGGGGCGGCGGGTTCCCTGGAAGATTAAGCTTTCGTCATGTTCCAGGTGGGATGGCGGCGCCGGCGCGCAAGGGGTGTGAGCGCCGGCGGCTCACCGCCATCCTGGGCCAATGGCTGATCGGGTCGCCCGTCAGCCGTAGGTTTTCAGGACGTGGCGGGCGATGACCATTTTCATCACTTCGCTGGCGCCCTCGGTGATGCGGAAGCTGCGTTGCTGGCGCCAGAACTTTTCGATCGGCAGATCGGTGGTGAGCGCGATGCCACCGTGGATCTGCATGCACATGTCGGCGGCCTTGAACGCCATCTCGTCGCAGAAATACTTGCACACATAGGCGTCCTGGCGCGCGTCCTCGCCCTTATCGAGGCGCGTGGCCGCTTTGTAGACAAGAAGCCGCGCCGCCTGCAGCTCGATATACATGTCGGCCAGCATCCACTGCACGGCTTGGCGATCGGCCAATGGCCGGCCGAACGTGGCGCGCTGCTTGGCGTATGAGGTCGCCAGTTCGAGGCAACGCTCGGTGACGCCGAGCGCGCGGGCGCCATGGCGCACGCGGCCGGCGCCGAGCCACTGCTGGGCGTGACGGAAGCCTTCGCCCTCTTCGCCGACGCGGTGGCTCGCCGGCACCCGCACGTTCTCCAGCACGATCTCCCACGGCCGGTCGCCCATCATGGTGTTGTACTGCGTGGTCAGTTTGACGCCCGGCGTGTTCATGTCGACGATGAAACAGGAGATGCCGCCATGCGAGCCCTTGGCGCGGTCGGTCGCCGCCATCAGCTGCATGAAGTCGGCATCGCCGGCGCCGGTGATGAAGCGCTTGACGCCGTTGATGACGTAGTGGTCGCCGTCGAGCACCGCGACCGTGCGCATGCCGCCCGGATCGGAGCCGGCGTCGGGTTCGGTCTGAGCGAAGCAGGCCTTCAACTCGCCGCGCACCGCCGGCAGCAGATACTTTTCTTTCATTTCGCCTTTGAGCGAATACAGAATGGCCCGCACCGGCGGCCCGGAAATGCCGCCCATGCCGCGCGCCGGCAGCGCAATCGAGCGCGACAGTTCCTGCTCGACGATCGAGCGCGCCAGCACCGACAATTCGGCGCCGCCGAACTCTTCCGGAATATCCATTTTCCAGAAGCCCAGATCCTTGGCGCGCTGCGAGAACTTCTCATAATATTCCGGCTTGAGCTTCTCGCCGCCTTCGAGCGTCGTCTGCCGCTCGATCGGGATCATTTCGCTGTCGACAAAGCGCCGCAGCGACTGCTGGAACATGCGCAGTTCTTCGGGAAGTTCGAAGTCCATTATTTTTTCTCCTCGCGCCAGACCACGCGTACGTCGACGGCGACAGCCCCTTGCTGGCGCACCATGAGCGGATTGAGCTCGATCTCGGCGATGCGCGCGCGATGATCGAGATAGAAACGGGCGAGCCCAAGCGCGGTGGCTTCGAGCGCTTTGCGATCGGCCGCAGGTTTGCCGCGATAGCCGGCAAGCAGACGGGCGAGCTTGAGATCGTCGGTCATTGCGGTGACGTCGCGCGCGTCGACCGGAAGCAGGCGCTGTGCAATGTCGCGCACCAATTCGACCATGATGCCGCCGGAGCCGACGAGCAGCAGCGGACCATAGAGTGGATCGGTATGGGCGCCGACGATCGCTTCGATGCCGGACACCATCTCCTGCACCAGAAAGCCGTCGATCCTGGCGCCGGGATGGGCCGCGTGCGCGGCCTTCGACA
>DASZWK010000185.1:0-9370 GCA_035546235.1 Xanthobacteraceae bacterium
TGCCGCAGCGCACTGAAGCGCTCGGCGGGCCGCGCGGTGCGCCGCGCGCCGCGCTGGCGACGGCGGCGCCGTCCGCGATGAGCGAACCGCGCACGGCCGACAACACTGTGCCGGTGCGCGCGCTGGCGAGCTTCGAGGAACTTGTCGAACTCGCCACCGAAAAGCGCGACCTGACGATGAAGAGCGCGCTTGAGCGCGACGTGCGGCTGGTGCGCTTCGAGGACGGCAAGCTCGAAATCGCGCTCGAGCCCGGCGCAACACAGATGATGGCCGGCGAACTGTCGAAGAAACTCAACGCCTGGACCGGGCGGCGCTGGATGGTCGTGATCTCCGGCGAGCCGGGCGCGCCGACGTTGCGCGCGCAGGCCGAGGCGCACAAAGCCGAACTGAAAGACGGCGTGCGCGCCGATCCGCTGGTGGCGGCGGTGCTGGCGAAATTTCCCGGCGCCGAGATCGTCGCCGTGCGCCCGCCGGCCGGCGCCGCCGCAACCAATCCCGATGAGCTGCCGTTGAACGGAGAAGGTGATGGCGATGTTGCCGATGACCAGTGAACGGAAAACCCTAGCTTGCGTTTCCCGGACGCGGTGCAGCGCGCAGCGGTGCACCGCAGGTCCGGGACCGTTACAGGCCCGGCGTTTGTGACGATCCCGGGTCTGCGTCGCACCACTTCGCTACGCTTCGTGCTGCGCCGCGCCCGGGAAACATGACAAAGGTTTAGCGATGGCCGACTTCATGGGCCTGATGAAACAGGCCGCGGAATTCAAATCGAAGATGGAAGCGATGCAGGCCGAGCTCGACCGCATCGAGGTCGAGGGTGCGGCGGGCGGCGGCATGGTCGCCGTCACGCTGTCCGGCAAGGGCGACCTGCGCCACACCCGCATCGACGATTCGCTGTTCAAACCGGATCAGAAGGAAATCGTCGAGGACCTGATCGTCGCCGCGCACGCCGACGCCAAGCGCAAGCTCGAGGCGATGCTGGCCGACAAGATGCAGGCGCTGACCGGCGGCCTGCCGCTGCCGCCGGGACTGAAGCTGTTCTGATGGCAACGCTGAACCATTTTCTGGTCATTCCGGGGCCGAGCGGAGCGAGGAACCCGGAATCCATAACCCCGGTCCATGAATATGGATTCCGGGTTCGACGCGGAGCCTGTCATCGGGCCGCGCGACTTCGCGCGGGCCCGTTGGCGTCGCCTCGGAATGACGGTTAGGCAATGCCAGCCGCGGTCGCCGGACCCGAGATCGAACGCCTGATCCAGCTGCTGGCGCGCTTGCCGGGGCTCGGCCCGCGTTCGGCGCGGCGCGCGGCGTTGCACCTGATCAAGAAGCGCGAGGCGCTGATGGCGCCGCTTGCCGCCGCGCTCGATACGGCGATGGAGAAAATCCAGATCTGCCGAACCTGCGGCAACATCGACACGCAGAACCCGTGCACGATCTGCACCGATCCGCGGCGCGACGCCTCCGCCATCGTGGTGGTGGCCGACGTTGCCGACCTGTGGGCGCTGGAGCGCGCGCACGCGCTCAACGCCCGCTATCATGTGCTCGGCGGCACGCTGTCGCCGCTCGACGGCGTCGGGCCGGAGGACCTCAGCATAGACGCGCTGATCAAGCGGGCGCACGACCCGGCGGTGAAGGAACTGATCCTGGCGCTCAACGCCACGGTCGACGGCCAGAGCACCGCGCACTACATCACCGACCTCTTGCACGACCGCGACATTAAAGTAACGCGGCTCGCGCACGGCGTGCCGGTCGGCGGCGAACTCGACTATCTTGACGAGGGCACGCTCGCCGCCGCGATCCGCAGCCGCACGCCGTTTTGAAGGGACTGCCTGCAAATTAGCCAGCGGCCGCCTGCTTCGACACCAGCCGCGGCAAAGCCAGCGAAAACATCGATGAATCCAGCGGATTTGCCAGCGGTTGGCCCCGTCCCGAACTTGGCCCGCGCCTTGCATAGTGGGTTCTGCGATCTCGGTCTCACTCACGTGTTGAATGAGAGCGCTGGAGCCCCGGCTTTCCCGGCACCGGGGCTCCATTTATTTTGGGTATCCGCAACCCGGCTCAAGCGCGGCGGTTGTCATCGTCTGCGCAGGCGGACGATCCAGTCATCGATGCATATCGGCTCGGACACGGCTGTTGCGAAACCGCAGCCGCCGTGTTTACTGGATGCTCCGCCTTCGCGGAGCATGACAACGCGATGAGCGACGACATCCCATTCGATAAGTCTTTCGATTTGCTCCCCGACGCCCCGAAAGAGGTTGCGGGGGGCGTGCGCGCGGTTGTTGCCAACAATCCGGGGCCGTTCACCTTCAAGGGCACGATGAGCTACATCCTCGGCCGCGGCAAAGTCGCGATCGTCGATCCCGGCCCGGACGATGACGCCCATGTCGCCGCGCTGCTCGACGCGGTGCGCGGCGAGACCGTCACCCACATCTTCGTCACGCATACCCACCGCGATCATTCGCCGGCCGTGCCCAAGATCAAGGCCGCGACCGGCGCCACGGTTTTCGCCGAAGGCCCGCACCGGGCATCGCGGCCGATTCACATCGGCGACACGCGCCGGCTCGACGCTTCGGGCGACATGGATTTTCGTCCCGACACGGCGCTCAAGGATGGCGACACGGTCGCGGGCGACGGCTGGACCATCGAGGCGGTGACGACGCCGGGCCACACCGCCAATCACATGGCGTTCGCCTACAAGGAGGGCGACCTGTTGTTCGCCGGCGACCATGTGATGGCGTGGTCGACCACCATCGTGGCGCCGCCCGACGGCGCCATGAGCGACTACATGGCGTCGCTGCAAAAACTCGCGCGCCGCCGTGAGCCAATCTACCTGCCCGGTCACGGCGCCCCGGTGCGCGACGCGCAGCGCTATGTCCAATTTCTGATCCGCCACCGGCAGGGCCGCGAGGCCTCCATCCTGCATCGGCTCGGCAAGGGCGCAGCCGACGTGCCGACCATCGTCAAGGCGGTCTATATCGGGCTCGATCCCCGCCTGACGGGGGCCGCAGGGCTTTCAACATTGGCGCATCTTGAAGATCTGGTGGCGCGCGGCGTGGTGGCGACAGACGGCCCGCCGTCGATCACCGGCACCTATCGCCTGACCGAGCGGCCGCGCGGCTGAGGCACCGGCCGCGGCGGCGGCGCCTTCTCCTGCGGCTTTTCCGGCTGCGGCGCCGACAGCACGGCATCAATGTCGGTGATCAGGTTGCGCACGCGCGCGGCGTTGCTGCCGAGATCGCCGCGGCCGTAACGCGAGGCCGAGCGCACGTCGATGCGCGTGCCGTCAGTCGTGGCGCGGATGCGCAGCACGACATCCTCGGGAAAGCCGAGGATCAGCGAACGCGCCACCGCCTCGATAACACCGTCGGCCGGCCGGCCCGCCACCGGGCCGCGCGGCGGCCGCGCATCGACCACGCGCCACTTGCGCCTGACGACGATCTTCATGGCGACGTCGAAGGCTTCTTGCGGGCTCGCCGTGGTCTCCTCCGGATCGATGTCCGGATAGGCCGCATGTTGCAGCTCGGCGGCGTAGAGGCCCTGATAGGCGATCGGATTGGCGTCGCGCGGCCGCAGCCGCGCAATCGCGTCGAATTGCGGCGGATCGATCGGATCGGTCGTCACGTCGTAGATCGCCGGCAGCTGATAGGCGCGCGCGCCGAGATAAGCCGGATAGCCGATCAGCGCGAGGCCGATCAGCACCGCCAGCACGGCTTGGCGCAGGCCGCCGAGACCGTCGCGCCAGATCACGATGCCGGCGCCGAACGCGAGCAGAATGGCGACGGCGGCCAGCACCAGCGCGCCCGCCAAGGTCGACAGCGCCGGCACCAGATCCAGCGCGCCGGAACGCACAACGATCAGCGCCATGAAGGTGGCGACCAGCGAAAACAGCGCAAGCCGCAGCGACCAGGCCGCCAGCCGCGACACCGGCTCCTCGATCACGCGCCGCCGTACCATGGCAGTGGCTTCCCGCCCGTGTTTCCGCGGTTTCCGTTCCGCCGCCGAAATGGCATAGTGGCTCCAATTAAGGCACGCAATGGGCGGGCGACCCGCCAAACCGGAACCGGTTATATTGCACCGCGTTATTCTGAACCGGCTCACGAGGGGTCATGCCCGACAACGACGACAATCCGCCGGATAACGTCATTCCATTCGGCCACCTCGTACCGTGGGCGATCGCCGACGAACTGCGCCGTTATTACGGCAAGCTGGTCGACGAGCCGCTGCCGAAGAACATTGAGGCGCTGTCGCAACAGCTCGCCGCCAAACTGACGAAAAACAAAGAAAAGGTTTGACGGCCGGCGCGGCTTCTCGTTCCGCCGTGCGGTGCCCGCTTGACTAATTCATAACCTTGCAGTTATACATCGAATCGATAACCACCGGGTTATGGATTGCCCATGCCGAATGCGGACGACGTGCTGTTTAGAACGCTGGCCGATCCGACGCGGCGGGCGATCTTCGAGCGGCTGTGCCGCGACGGCGAACAAACCGTCGGGGCGCTCACGACGCGGGCCAAGGTCTCGCAGCCGGCAGTCTCGAAGCATCTCGGCGTGCTGAAACGGGCCGGGCTGGTGCGCGACCGTCACGAAGGCCGGCAGACGCACTATAGCGCGCAGCTGAGCGCGCTTGCTCCGCTGATTGATTGGACCAGCCGGATGACCGGATTCTGGCAAAACCGGTTCGACCGGCTCGAAGATCTGCTCAGAAGGATGGACCAATGACCGAACCTGCCATTGAAACGCGCACCGTCGTCGTCGAGCGCGAGTTTCCTTTTCCGCCGGAAAAGCTCTGGCGCGCGCTCACGCAACCGCACCTGATCGAGGAGTGGCTGATGAAGAACGATTTCGATGCCACCGTGGGCCACCGCTTCAATCTGCGCGGCGAATGGGGCGGCGTGCTGGACTGCGAGGTTCTGGCGGTCGAGCCGCACAAGACGCTGTCCTACACCTGGAATCATGCGCATGCCGATGCGGCCTTCAATCTGCAAAGCGTCGTTACTTTTACGCTCACGCCGACGGCCACGGGCACGCAACTGCATATGGAGCAGACGGGATTCCACCCCGAACAGAAACAAGCCTATGGCGGCGCCAAGGCAGGCTGGCAGCAGTTCTTCACCAAGCTCGAACAACTCCTGGCGCGAGCAGGCTAAGTCATGAAAGACGCCACTCAACGTTCGATCGTTCGCTGGATTCACCTCGTCTGCAGCATTCCGATCATCGGTTACATCTATAGTCCGTTTCAACATCTTCCCGACTACGCGCCGCCGACGCGTTTTGTGTTCTTTCCCATCATGGCTCTGACCGGGCTTTGGATGTGGAAAGGCCACCTCGTTCGGCGGATGTTTGCAAGGAGATCGGTGTAGGCTACCGCTACATGCTGCTACGCTTAGTACAAAACCCAATCAGATTGATTCGTCATTGCGAGCGAAGCGAAGCAATCCAGGGCCGATTGTTTTGATCGCGAGGCCGCGCTGGATTGCTTCGTCGCCCTTCGGGCTCCTCGCAATGACGAGACCTCAATAATTGTCGAACCGCCAGGCGTTCGGGTGGCGCACCTTGATGGCGGCGGCTTCGGCGACCGAGCGCGCGCCGACGTGCAGGAGCTCGGTCTTGATCTCGTCGAGGAACAGGTCGGCGACGTGCGGCGCGCCGGCCGGGCCGAGCGCGCCGAGGCCGTAGGCGAAGCAGCGCCCGGTGAAGCAGAATTTGGCGCCGAGCGCGAGCGCGCGAATGACATCGAGGCCGCCGCGGATGCCGCTGTCGATCATCACGCTCGCGCGCGAGCCGACCGCAGACACGATCGCCGGCAGCACGTCGATCGATGCCGGCGCACCGTCGAAATGCCGGCCGCCGTGGTTCGACACCCAGATGCCGTCGGCGCCCAGCGCCACCGCGCGTTCGGCGTCCTCCGGATGCAGGATGCCCTTGACCACGAACGGCCGCTTCCAGCGATCGCGCAAGCGCTTGAGTTCTTCCCAGGTGTGGCTGCCGCCCGAGCGCAGCTGCATCACTTCGGCGGTCGCGTTCTGGTTGGCCTTCTCGGCATACGGCACGAGGTTCGCGGTGATCGGCATGCCGTTGCGCAGAAGCTGCATGGTCCAGGCCGGCGAGGTCAGCACCTGCCAGGTGGTCCACGGGTTGATCGGAAACGGCACGCGGCAGCCGTTGCGGATGTCGCGCGGGCGCTTCGACTTGCCGGCCGAGTCGACGGTCGGCACCAGCACATGCGCGCCGGCCTCGTCGGCGCGGCGCACCAGATCGTAGGTGATGGCGTGGTCGTTATAGGGAAAGCGATAAAGCTGAAACCAGAACACGTCCGGCGCGATCGCGGCGATCTCCTCGATCGAGGCGTTGCCGGGCGTCGCCAGCACGTAGGGGATGTTGCGGCGCTGCGCCTCCGCGGCGAACAGTTTTTCCGCCCCCGGCCACATCAGGCCGGCCGAGCCCATCGGGGCGACGCCGATCGGCGCTGAGTATGTCTTGCCGAACAATTCGGTGCTGGTCGTCACCTTGCCGTCGATGCAGTAGTGCGGCAACAGCTCGATCGCCTGGAACGCCGACGTATTGCGCTCGATGCAATATTCCTCGGTGGCGCCGCCATCGACAAAATCGAAACCGAAGCGCGGCACCCGCCGCCGCGCGCGGGTGCGCAGGTCGCCGATGGTCGGATAGTGCTGGCGCAGCCGCGCGGTGGCGCCGTTCTCGGCCTTTTCGGCTTTACCTCGATCGACCATGGTGTCCTCCCAAGCCCCCGCGGGCGCCTCACCGATAAACCTCGCGCCGATGGCCGACGGTCACCACCAGCACGACGAAACGCTCGTCCTCGATAGCGGCGACTATACGATAATCGCCAACGCGATAGCGCCAGAGTCCCTTGCGGTCGCCGGTCAACGCATGGCCGAGACGGCGCGGGTCGTTGCTGCCGGCGATGCGCTCGCGCAAATAGTGCAGCACGCGCCGTTCGGCGTCCACACCGAGCTTGCGCAGGTCGCGGACGGCGGCGCGATCGAACTCGACCCGCCAGGCCGGCGCAGCCATCAGCGCATGTCCCGGAACAGCTTGCCCTTGGACTTGATCCGAGGGTGGAACCGGTTTTCCTAAAAGGACATGCGCCGCATCTAGCCTTTCGTGCGCTTCTTCAGGTCGCGCTCCAGGCTTTCGAGCGTCACCCGCGATCCGCCACGTCCAAGCCGCCGCCGCGCCAGGTAATAGTCCTCGATATCCTCGATCTGGCGCAGGATCGCCTCACGCGCGTAGTAGCTCTTGCTGCGGCCGGTTTTCTTGGCGAGCGCGTCGAGTCGCTGCTCGATGTCAGGGGGCAAGCGAAGCGCGAGCATGTTGGAGCCTCCAATGTGCTATACATGTATAGCAAGCCGAGCACCGGGACAATGGTTGCCGCCATTCTCGCGGCCTCTCCCTCCACGCTCAGACTCGCGGCCCTACTCCTTCTCCCCGCGCGCGGGGAGAAGGCATAGGCGGCCTTCGGCCGCCGTCGCTGCAACAAGAACGCGATGCGAAGCATCGCTATGATGAGGGGGCCTCTCCGCGGGCTGAGAATCGCGGCGCTATCTGCAACGCCACCGCTCGATCCGAAGCGCTCAGACTCGCGGCAACGCCCCCTCACCCGCCGCGCGGAGCCTGTCATCGGGCCGGCCACTTCGGGCCGGACCCGTTGGCGCGGTCGACCTCTCCCCGCACGCGGGGAGAGGTGAACAAACATTCCCGTTCTCGCGGCGCGTTTTTGTTCGCGTCCGAGCTTTGTTGCACGGCAAGAACAAACGCCTCCCGAACACATAAAGAGGGAGGCGGAGCGCCGAAAGGCGCGTAGCCAACCGCCGCGCCACACTCGCGGATGTCGCCATCCGGGAATGCACGCAGACAAGTCTGCGCAGTCTGCGCAAACCGTCTGCTGCACGGCGCGCGCCACGAATGATTCGCTTGCACGAACCACCCGCTTCGGGCGCGCTCGCCTTCCGGCGCTCCACCGCGGCTCTCGTCGCAGGGCGAACGCTGACGACTCGGTCCAGGCCGCGCTTCACGCGAAGAGGAGGACGCAGGCGTTACCCGCGCCGCTCTTCGCGCTTAAGCCAAGCACCTGGCTCGCCGGTCATAATGCCGGCGGGGACGATGCCCGGACCGCCCGAGTGCGGAGTGTATCGCTCCGCCCGCGGGAACCGCACTCGCTCCCTTCCGTGAGTACCCTCGGCCGAAAGGTCCCTCTTGATTCGTGAGCGAGGTGGCGGATTTGTATCCTATTCTGGGACAATTGTCCAGGAGAATATTCCTGTTGGCGGCAAGATCGCCTTTATCGGCGAGCGGGCCGACCGGCACTTGGATTCTTCCCCTCCGAGAAGCTCAGTTCGTAGGGTGGCTTGAACGCGGCGAAATCCATCTTCTGATCCGCGCCAAAGCGACGAGTTTTGCAAGGGCTCAGCCCATCGTAAGGCCGCACCAAAACTGTCGCACCTGTCTGCGAGTATTTGCGATATAACTCAACGCTCGCGCGCGGGCTTTCGGGGGGAACAGGCAATGAAGCTCACGTTAGTTAAGGTCGAGATGTTCAGGAACATTCTGAACTCGACCGATGTTAAAATTGAAGAGAAGGTCACCTGCCTCGTCGGCAAGAACGAGTCTGGCAAGAGCGCATTTCTCCAGGCGTTGTGGCGACTGAAGCCCGCCCGCTCGAATCCAGAATTCTCAGCGCCCGACAACTATCCTGCTTGGCTGGAAAAGCGCCATCGTAATGAAGGCAAAGACCTGAGCCAAGTTAGGCCCATCCAAGTTGTTCTTGAATGGCAGGACCGCGACGTTAATGCCGTCGAACAAAAATTTGGACTGGGAATCGTCAAGATCGGCAACGAGCTACATTTCTCCAAAGCCTATGACAACAACCCCCACTGGACACATGGGTGCGATGAAATCCAGGCGGTCAAAAATTTTGTCGGCAGCCAGACATTACCAAATCCTGGCGACTACGACGGCATCGCAACCTTTATACAATTGGGCGAGAGGCTGGTAGAGGAAATAGCAAAAAATGCCGAGGACGCGGATACGCTGGCTCAATTAAAGAACGCGCAAACCGCACTTAAGACATTTCTCGGAGATAAAACTTTTGACCGAGTGGTGTGGGACATCGTTTACCCACGCTTGCCGGAGTTCTTTTATTTCGCCGAATACAGCAAGTTGCCCTACTCCGTCAAAATCGAGCACATTCTCAAAGATCAGGATTTGCATGAAGCGGAGCGGACTGCGCATTCATTGCTTAAGTTGGGCGGCACGGAGAATGACTACATGCTTAACCCGGACTATGAGCGCCGGAAGCGTGAACTTGAAAATGTCGCCAACGTTCTCAGCGATGATGTCAGAAAATACTGGAC
>DASZWK010000186.1:0-32167 GCA_035546235.1 Xanthobacteraceae bacterium
TTCGTGCTGCAAACAGAGACGGGTGATTACGTGTGGCAGGACATGGTGCGGCAGTGCCACAAGTACGGTCTGCAATGGACGAAGCCCACTACGTTTCCGCGCCTCGGAGTGCTGCCGGCGCGTATCGCGCTCCTTGGAGCAGACGAACCCTGGATCGACGCGTTCTGCCGCGCCGTCATGCAACGCAATTTCGTGGACGATCTGGATATCAGCGGTGCCCACAGCATGACGGAGATTCTCACCCAACTCGGTCTGTCCGTTGATGTGCTGACGCTGGCGCAGAGCGTTCCCGTCAAGGCAGCGTTGCGGGAACAGACCGAGATGGCGCGCCGGCGCGGCATCTTCGGCGCGCCGACATTCTTTGTTGGCGACGACATGTTCTGGGGCAACGACCGGCTCGACGACGCGTTGGCCTTTGCGGCAGAGCGCGGAGCGGTCCCCTGCAGGACGCGGCGGTGACGGCTTATCCGCGCTCGGCGCGGCGCTGGTCGTCCGGTTTGGCGAGGATCAGCGACCAGAACACCTTGTATTTGGATTTCGGCGCGTAAACTGCGGCGATGCCCATTTTGGTCACAGCCGGATTGAGCATGTTGGAGCGGTGCGCCGCCGACGCGCGCCAGCCGGAAAAAGCTTCAGCCAGCGTATCGTAGCCGGCAGCGATGTTCTCGACCGCGACGGAAGCGTCGAAGCTCGATTGCTGGATGCGCTGCTGGAACGGCCGCCAGACGTTGTGATCGAGCTTGTCGCGCTGCGCCATGGCGCGCGCCTGCTCGCCCGCGAGCTTCATCAACTCCGGATCGATGCTGACCGGGCCGAGGCCGTTATTGGTGCGATAGGTCGATATGACGGCTTGCGCTGCGTCAACATTGAGCTTGGCGTCGGCCGTCGCCAGGGGCTCGTTGAAGCCCGGCAGCCCGGCGATCGGATTGTTGTTGCCGGCGCAGCCCCCGAGCGCCGCGGCTATCAGAAGGCTGCAGCCGATTGCCGCAGCCAATCGCCAGATCATGGATCAGTCCCCCGTCGGTCCGACCATGACGGCACGAAAGTGTCGGAACCGTGAAGCGCAACGCCGGTCAAAACCGAGCCACCAGGCTCACCCAAGCCTTGCTCAACATCTGGTAAGGAATCCTTCACCATTCCTTAACTGCAAAAAAACAGGTTGGCGAATACCTTGGGTCGATTCAATTCGATGCGGATGCAATGCCTTCTGCTGCAAGTCGATCGAAACTGAGCCGCCACTGGGGCCCGGTCGCCGCAGCGGGTGGACTGGGATTTGCCGTCGGGGTGGGCGGCCTCGCGCTGTTGGGCCGCGATTGGCTCGTACACGCGCTGGCTCAGGCATCCGAGCCGGCCGCCGCGCTCGCTGCAGGCGCGATACTGGCGTGCATCGCCATGAGTCTTGCGGCTGTCATAACCATCATGCGGGTGCGCGCCCAGTATCGCTTGATCCGCTCCGCGCTCAACGCCATGACGCAAGGCCTGTGCATGTTCGACAGCGCCGCCCGTCTCGTGCTCTGCAATGAACGTTACATCGAAATGTACGGCCTGCGGCCCGAACACGTGCCGCGCAACACGCCGTTGCGCCAGCTCCTGGTGGAGCGCACCGCAGCGGGCACATTCGCCGGCGATCCCGATGCCTACGTGGCGGAGTGCCTCAAGCAGGTCGCCGAGGGCCGCACCGAGACCAAAACCGCGGCGATCAGGGACGGCCGCATTGTCTCGCTGGTGAGCGGACCGATGTCGGGCGGCGGCTGGCTGGCGACGCATACCGATGTCACGGACCAATTGTCGGCCGAAAAAGAACGCGACGCGCTGCGCCAGCGGGAAGAACGGCGCAGCGTCATCGACGCGGCGATCTCGTCGTTCCGCGCGCGCGTCGAAAGCACGCTCAACAGCGTGCGCCAGAGCGCAACGGCGATGAAAACCGCGGCAAAAACGCTGCTGGCCACATCCGACCATACGCTGCAACGCACCGAGGGCGCGTTGCACGGCTCCAACGAAGCTTCCGCCAACGTCGAGACCGCGGCCACCGCGGCGGCCGAGCTGTCGAGCTCGATCCGCGAGATCAGCCGGCAGCTCAACCAGGCGAGCGACGTGGTGCGTAGCGCGGCCGCCGACGCCAACGCCACCAATGACGACATCTCGGCGCTCGCGCAGGTCGCCGGCAAGATCGGCGATGTGGTCAAGCTCATTCAGGACATCGCCGGGCAGACCAACCTGCTCGCCCTCAACGCCACCATCGAGGCGGCACGCGCCGGCGAGGCCGGCCGCGGCTTCGCGGTGGTTGCTTCCGAAGTCAAATCGCTTGCCGTGCAGACCGCGAAGGCGACCGAGGAAATCACCCGCGAAATTCTTTCGGTGCAGGGCTCGACCAGCAACGCCGTCGCGGCGATTCGCGCCATCACCCAGCGCATGCAGGATATCAACTATTACACCACCGAGGTCGCGGGGGCGGTGGAACAACAGGAAGCCGCCACCGGCGAAATTTCGCACAACGTCGCCAGCGCTGCGACGGGCGCCAAGTCGATCGTTCAAGCGCTCGACGAGGTGGCGAGCGGCGTCACCCAGACGCGCGGTTCGGCGCAGACCATGCTCACGGCGTCCGAGCAGGTCGAACAGGCGACCGAGAAGCTGCGCGCCGAGGTCGCGGCCTTTCTCAGCACGGTCGCCGCGTAACACCCGCCCGTGCGGGGAACCAGGACCGCCCCTGTCATTTCGAAATTTTTTGTCGAATTCCCGCTTGCGCGGGAATGAGCGGGCACGTTCACTCATGCCGGCCGATCGAGGCGGGCGGACATTATAATGGACAGAATCCAGGTCGGCGACCTGAACATCTCCGTCACCGATGCGGGCGATGGTCCGCCCGTGGTGCTGCTGCACGGCTTTGCCTGCGGCAAACGCATGTGGCTGCACCAGATCCGCGCGCTGAAACAGCGCTTCCGCGTCATCGCCTACGATCAGCGCGGCCACGGACTGACCGACGCTCCGGCGACTGCGACGCGCTACTCGGCAAGCCTGCTGGCGCGCGACCTCGTGGGCGTGCTTGACGCGCTCAAGATCGAGCGCGCGGCGCTTGTCGGCTTTTCGCTCGGCGGCGGCCCGGCCTTGGCGCTCGCCGCCAGCAAACCCGAGCGCGTATCTCATCTGGTGCTCGCCGATGTGGGCGCCGGCGCCGACGATCCCATCAAGCTCGAATCGATGGCGCGGCGCTGGGGCGATCTGATCGGACGCGGCGACATCGACGAGCTGGTCTGCGACATGCTGCGCAGCGAACTCTTCAAGGTGTATGCGCGGCGCAACCTGCGGCGCCGCAACCACATGGCGGCGCTGATCCGTTCGACGCCGATCGACGGCCTGCGCTTCACGCTCTCGGAAGTGCTGGCCAAGCGAAAATCCCTGTTCCGACTCACGGGCCTCCTCAAATCCATTTGCGTACCGACGGTGGTCATGGCCGGGCAGCTCGATTACGTGTGCAGCAAGGCGGCGCGGCTTATGGCGCAAACTATTCCCAACGCCACGCTCAAGATCATCGACAACAGCGGCCACATGGCGCCGCTCGAACAACCCGCGGCATTCAATGCCGCGCTGCTCGAATTCCTCAACTGAGACCCGCGTCACCGCCCTGCTGCGTAGCCCTGCATGCCGCGCGCATTGGCGGCGGCGCGGCGGCGCGGACCGACGCGCGACGCGGCGGTGAGCCGGCCTTCCGACCACGCCGGTCCGATCTCGATCTCGTGGCCGCGGCGCTTGAGTTCGGCGACCGTGGTCTGCGGCACGCGGCCTTCCAGCACCAGCACGCCGGGCCGCGCGGTGCGCGGCCAGAACGAGCTCGGAAAATGCTCGCTGTGCCACGCCGGCGCGTCGATCGCTTCCTGCATGTTCATGCCGCAATGCACGTGGCGCATGAAAAATTGCGTGATCCACTGATCCTGGCCGTCGCCGCCGGGCGAACCCCAGGCCAGATACGGCGCGCCGTCGCGCAGCGCCATCGACGGCGACAGCGTGGTGCGCGGCCGCCGGCCAGGACCGAGCGCCGCCGGGTGGCCCTCTTCCAGCCAGAACATCTGCGCGCGCGTGCCGAGACAGAAGCCGAGTTCGGGAATCACCGGAGAGGAATGCAGCCAGCCGCCCGACGGCGTCGACGAAATCATGTTTCCGGCACGATCGACGATGTCGAAATGCACGGTGTCGCCGCGCGTGTTGCCAAGCCGCCCGACGGTCGGCTCGCCCGAGCCCATCCGTCCCACCGTCGGCTCGCCGGCGCCGGCCGCCAGCGTCTCGGTCTCGCGCAAAAGCTTGATCACCGCGCCGAAGCCCTCGATCGAGCCGGGGCGCAGTTCGAGCGAGGCCCTGTCGGTGATGAGCTTGCGGCGTTCGCCGTTGTAGGCGTCCGACAACAGCGTCGCCATCGGCACTTCGACAAAATCCGGATCGCCATAGAACACTTCGCGGTCCGCATAGGCGAGCTTCGACGCTTCGACAATCAGATGAATAAAGTCGGGGCCGGTCGGATCGAGGCCGTCGAAATCGAAGCCCTTGAGCAGCGCAAGTTGCTGCAGCGTCACCGGGCCCTGACCCCACGGGCCGGTCTTGCACACCGTGAAGCCGCGATAGTCGTAGGTGAGCGGCGGCTCGACATGCGGCGTCCATTTCGCCATGTCGTCGGCGGTGAGCACGCCGCGATGGCGCTGGCCGCTGGTGTCCATGATCTCCTGGGTGCGGCAGAAGCGGTCGATCGCCTCGGCAACGAATCCTTTCGACCACGATGCGCGCGCGCGCTCGATCTGCGCGACGCGATCGCCACCGGCGCTCTCGGCGTCCTTGACGATGCGCGAATAAGTGGCCGCCAGCCCTTTGTTGGTGAACAGGCTGCCGGTCGCCGGCACCTGGTTGTCGGGCAGATAGACCGCCGCCGAACTCGGCCAGTAATCGCGGAACAGCTGCGCCACCGTGGCGATGGTGGCGTTGGCACGCTCCAACAGTGGATAACCGTGCTCCGCGTAACCGATCGCCGGCGCCAGCACGTCAGCGACGCGCATGGTGCCGTAATCGCGCAACAGCATCATCCACGTCTCGAATGTGCCGGGCACGCAGGCGGCAAGGAGCCCGGTGCCAGGAACGAGGTCGAGGCCTTCGCTGCGGTAATGCGCGATCGTCGCGCTGGCCGGCGCGACGCCCTGACCGCAGATCACTTCCGGCTTGCTGCGGCGCACGTCGAAGAGAATGACCGGGACATCGCCGCCCGGCCCGTTGAGATGCGGCTCGACCACCTGGAGCGTGAACGCCGTGGCGACGGCCGCGTCGAACGCGTTGCCGCCGCGTTCAAGGATGCCCATGCCCACGGCAGTCGCTATCCAATGGGTCGAAGTCACGACGCCGAACGTGCCCTCGATCTCCGGACGCGTGGTGAAGGTATTGGGATTGACATTGGTCATGAACGATCTCGGCGTTTTGCTGGTCATTATCGACCTTCGGCGTGCTCGTCCGTCGCGCTGCGGCCGGCGTGTTGCATGAGACGGGCGCCGCGCATACAGACTGATCGACTGTAGTGTACCTGTCGGCGGAGGGAAAGAAACGTGGCGCGAGAACCCGTTAGGGTGGGATTGGCCGGGCTCGGCGCGGTCGGCCTCGAAGTGGCGCGGCGGCTTGAGGCGGGGATTCCCGGGCTGGTGCTGACCGCCGTTGCGGTCCGCGACGCCGACAAGGCGCGGCGCAACCTGCCGCAGATCGGCAACGGCATTGCCCTCGAGCCGGCCGAAAAGCTGGCAGAGAGCTGCGACCTCGTGGTCGAATGTCTACCGCCGGCTTTGTTTCGCATGATCGCGACGTCGGTCGTCGATCGCGGCAAGCTGTTCATGCCGTTGTCCGTCGGCCAGCTTCTCGAACACTGGGATCTGGTGGCGCGAGCCAAGGAAACGGGCGCGCGCATCCTGGTGCCGACCGGCGCGTTGATCGGACTCGACGCGGTGCGCGCCGCTGCCGAAGGCACCATCCACTCGGTCACCATGGTGACGCGCAAGCCGCCGGCCGGGCTCGAGGGCGCGCCGTATCTGGTCGAGCGCGGCATCACGCTCAAAGGTCTCAACGCGGCCCGCAAGGTGTTTGACGGCAGCGCGCGCGATGGCGCCCGCGGTTTCCCGGCCAACGTCAACGTCGCCGCCGCGCTCAGCCTCGCCGGCATCGGGCCCGACCGCACCAAGCTCGAAATCTGGGCCGACCCGGCGATCGATCGCAACACCCATCGCATCGAAGTTGACGCCGACACCGCGCGCTTCTCCATGTCGATCGAGGGCATCCCCTCGGCCAATCCGCGCACCGGCCGCATCGTGCCGCTCAGCACTGTCGCGGCGCTACGGGCCCTGGTGTCGGAACTGAAAGTCGGAACGTAATCGCCGACCTCCCACACAGGTG
This sequence comes from Xanthobacteraceae bacterium, assembly GCA_035546235.1. Lineage (GTDB taxonomy): Bacteria > Pseudomonadota > Alphaproteobacteria > Rhizobiales > Xanthobacteraceae > BOG-931. Next base: position 6,412 of record DASZWK010000186.1, read on the forward strand.
TCACGCAACGCGCGAGACATACGTTCGCGTTCTCGCGATGCGGTTTTTTTGTTCGCACCCGAGCTATGCGGCACGCCATTGCCAAGAACGACGCCGCGCTCTCGATCTTCGTCGGATGAACCCGGCCGTGGAGGGCCGAACCATCACGATCGGAGACGGCGCAAGACCGGCTGCAAATCTTTCAGACTCGCTTCCGGCAATCAAAGGAAGCAGAACGCCGACAGACGCGGGTCTACCTGCTGCACCGTAAGGCGCAGCGCGCACCCTGCAGGGCGCGCTCGCCTGTCGGCGTTCCACGGCGGCTCTGCCCTTGGGACTCACGCATCCCAAGGTGCGGTCTCGGACCAGGTTTCGCGGAATTGGCTCCACGATGGCGGGGGTCTCCCGCCGGCGCCAACCCCCGGTTACAGCGAGCACCTCGCACGCCGGTCATAGTGCCGGCGGACATGATGTCCGATACCGCCCGAGTGCAATGGGGACGAACCCTTCGCGCGCGGGCACCGCATCCCGCTCCCGCCAGCCGGAGTCACCGTCTGGCGTCCTTCACGAGGAGCGAGAGGACGGCGCTTTTATTCCTATCGCGCGCCAAGTCAAGCCGAATCATTCGGCGCGCGCTTCGGTTTGATTCAATGACATTTTTCGCTTCGCTGTTTTTGCCCGCGAGAAGCGAGGGCGACGAATTCGCGCGAATCAAGAAATCTTGGTTGCGGCGGGCTCGCAGGTTCTTGTCATCACAGGCCATGTCGGCTTCACCACGACAGCGACAAATTGGCGAGAGACGCTACACGACGTTCGGGGCCCAAGCGGACGGGGACTTGCTAGCCATGGCTTCCCGGTCGAAGCATCCGAGCGAGCGCTTCAAGGATCATCAAAGCATGAGCGGTCCCGTCGGCCTCGCCCTTCTCAAAATCCCGGTCGGTTAGGCCCATCGTGTTGGTGACGTGCGCAAGACAAAGGACCGCTTTGTTCCGTTTGTGCGCGAACGTGTAGAGCGCGGCGGCCTCCATTTCGACGGCGAGCGCGCCCTTGTTGCGCGCAGCTTCGATAGCGCCGGCCGTTTCACGGAAGGGCGCGTCGGTCGTCCAACTTGCTCCGACATGGACTCGCAGGCCCGCGTCGGTCAGGGCGCGCACCGCCGCCTCAATGATATGAGGGTCTGCTTCCGCAAACGTCTCCGGCGCCGCGTAGTGATAGCTGGTGCCCTCGTCACGCAAAGCGCGGTCGATGACCACGAAATAGGGCGGATTACCCATCGGGTTGATTTGCCCCGCCGAAGTCAAACTGACCAACATGCAACAGCCGCAAGCAAAGAGTTCTTCAGCCACCAGAACGGCAAAAGGTGCCCCAACGGCGCACCCAACGATAGCGGCGGGTTCACCGGCAAGCGGAAATTCGTAGAGATCGGTGTGATAACAAGGCCAGTTCTCCGAGAGCTTGGCTTGACCGGAATTTCTGAGACGCCGAACCAGATCGCCGTCAGGATCGAGGATGCAGAGTGCCGGTACCTTGGCAATGGGCAGGCCCTTCTGCCGACGAGCTTCGCGCAGTAGCGCGGTTGGCTCGAACACCGAGAGGGCGCCCGGGTCCTTGTTGTCGAGAATGGGGGCCGATGACATATACGTAGCCTCCTGAGGGCAGCGGACGGCTGATATGAGCATGCTTGAAAGGCAAAGCCACTGGGAGAACGTTTACCGGACCAAGGGTGAGCGTGACGTCAGTTGGTTCCAGGAAACTCCAACCATTTCGCTCGGCCTCATTCGTGCGACCGGCGTCGGCATCGATGCATCAATCATCGATATTGGTGGGGGCGCATCTCGACTCGCCGACGCGCTGCTCGCCGATGGCTTTCGCTCGGTCACTGTGCTCGATATTTCCGAGAAGGCGCTGGCAACGGCGCGGGACAGGCTCGGTCCCACCGCTGAGCATGTCACATGGATCATCGCCGATGTGACGGCATGGCGCCCAGACAAGGCCTACGACGTTTGGCACGACCGGGCCGCGTTTCATTTCCTGACCGAACCATCCGACCGAGCCGCATACGCCGAACACCTGCGCGAGGCGGTGCGTCCCGGAGGGCATGTGATCATCGGCACCTTTGCACCGAACGGGCCGGAGCGCTGTAGCGGCTTGCCGGTGGCCCGACAGGATAGTGCCTCGATCGGCGAGGCGCTCGGTCCCTCTTTCAAACTGATTGAGAGCCGCCGCCATGACCATTGCACGCCTAGCGGCAGCGTACAGCGGTTTCAATTCAGCCGCTTCCAACGTCAACGGTGTGACTGAAGCGGATGGACGTTTTGGGTGATTGGCGCCGGCTTGTGCGGCCGTAGAATGTCCGCTGTTTTGCAATTGCCGACGTGACAGCGAAATCGTTCAGATCCTCGGCGGGAAAGCGCCGGCATCTATTCAGCTCAGCTCAGCTCAGCTCAGCAATCGCCGCACCGCCGCCGCCCATCCTGAGAGTTTGCGCTCGCGCGTGGCCGCATCCATTTGCGGCGCGAATCTGCGCTCCAGATGCCATTGCGCCGCGAAGCGATCGGGCTCGGGAAAGAAGCCGCAGTGCAGGCCGGCGAGATAGGCGGCGCCGAGCGATGTCGTTTCTCTGATCTGCGGGCGGTCGACGATGCAGCCGGTGAGGTCAGCGAGGCGCTGCATGGTCCAGTCCGAATTGGCCATGCCGCCGTCGACGCGCAGAATTTTCAGCGCGTCCTGCGCCTGCGGCCAGTCGGCCCGCATGGCGGTGACGAGATCGGCGGTCTGGAAACAGACACTGTCGAGCGCGGCCTGCGCGAGTTCCGCCGGACCGGTGCCGCGCGTCAGCCCAAACAAAGCGCCGCGCACGTCCGGCCGCCAATAGGGTGCGCCGAGGCCGACGAAGGCCGGCACCAGAATGACGTCTTGCGTCGGATCGGCTGCTGCGGCGAGCGCGCCGGTCGCCGCCGCACTGGCGACGATTTGCAGATTGTCGCGCAGCCACTGCACCGCCGCACCGGCGACGAAGATCGAGCCTTCGAGCGCATAGGTGCGTTCGCCGCCGAGCTGATAGGCGATCGTCGTCAAGAGTTTGTTGTTGGATGCGACCGGCGTGCGGCCGGTATTGAGCACGGCGAAGCATCCGGTGCCGTAAGTCGATTTGACCATGCCGGGCGTGAAACAGGCCTGGCCGATCAGCGCCGCCTGCTGATCGCCGGCGATGCCGCAGATCGGAATCGGTCCGCCGAACAGCGCCGGATCTGTCACGCCGAAAGCGGCGGACGAATCGCGCACGTCCGGCAGGACATTTTTCGGCACGCCGAGCAGCGCCAAGAGTTCGTCGTCCCAGCGGCCGCGATGAATGTCGAACAGCAACGTGCGCGACGCGTTGGTGGCGTCGGTTGCGTGCACCTTGCCGCCGGTGAGTTGCCATAACAGGTACGAGTCGACCGTGCCGAAGGCGAGGTCGCCGCGCGCGGCCCGCGCCCGTGCGTCCGGCACACGATCGAGCAGCCACGCAAGCTTGGTGCCGGAGAAATAAGGATCGAGCAAAAGTCCGGTCTTGGCCGCGAAGGCCGGTTCGTGGCCGCGTTCGCGCAGCCCCCTGCAAGCATCCGCGGTGCGCCGGTCTTGCCACACGATGGCGCGATGCAGTGGCTGGCCCGTGGCGCGGTCCCAGACGAGCGTGGTTTCGCGCTGATTGGTGATGCCGATGGCGGCGACGTCGCTTGCCGTGGCGCCCGCCTTGCGCATCGCGTCGCGGCACGTCGCAACCGTGCTCGACCACAGGTCCTCGGGATCGTGCTCGACTTCGCCGTCGGCCGGAAAATGCTGTGGGAATTCCTGCTGCGCCGAAGCGGCGACCGACATATCGGCGCCGAACACGATGGCGCGGGTCGATGTTGTGCCCTGATCGATTGCGAGCACGAAGGACGCCACTTGCTCCTCCCGGCAGCGCTAAAAAAGAAATTTGGCGAAGAACGCGTCCATGAAAACAAGTCTGCCGCGGACTTTACCCCGCGGCAGAGCAGCAGCCTGAGAGTGACAGTCGGCGATTGTCGTTACGCCAACCGCCGGTCGTCAGCAATCAACTGAAGGCGCCGGGGAATACCTGCACGACCTCGCCGGTCGACACATTCACCAGGAGCAGGTCCGGTCCGTATTCCACATACTGGAAGCCCGGGTCGGGCGGCGGCAGGCCCATCTCGGCCCAGCCGGTGTAGTAGTAGTCCGGCCGTTGCCAGAACATCGGTGGCAGGACCGCGCCGACCGTCCACAGCCGGTAGCCATAGCCCTGCGGGTAGACCCAAGGATGGGGGAAGTGGACCGGGTGCCATGCGAACGGATGGCCGTGGAACACGAATGGCCCATGCGGGCCGCCGTGCCCCAAGACAACGGCGGGGCCGTGGACAACAGGACCATGCCCGACCGGTCCGTGGACAACAGGACCATGCCCGACCGGCCCGTGGACAACCGGCGCATGCTGGTGAATTGCCGCGTGCGGGACGGGATGGGCTTGATGGACCGGAGCCCGCGGGGTGCCCTTGCCTTTGCCATGTTCGGCGCCGGCCGGCTGGGCGAGGGCCATTGTGGGTAATGCGAGCGCAACAAGCGCTACGATGGTGGTCACCCGCAGCATGGCAGCTCCTTTTATTTTGGGTGAATCGGCAGTCATAATAAGTCTTCAAAGTAGCAAACTGAGGCGACAATGTAATCCGCCGTCGCGGCAAGAGTTCCATCACGCCACCATGGCCGCAACATGGCCTACATAGAATTAATGTTTTGGGGCTCTGCGCGGTGCAGAGGCAGCCGGTGTGGCTACTGCAGCGCTTCGCCATGTTGGGTCACATCGAGGCCCTCCATCTCGCTTTGGCGGTCGACGCGCAGGTCGATGAAGGCCGAGATCGCCTTGAACAATACGAAGCTCGCGATGGCGGACCATGCCAGCGTGACGACGACGCCATAGAGCTGGATCAGAACCTGTACCGCATGGCCTTCCAGCAATCCTGAGACGTTGCCGACCGAGCGTGTTGCAAACACGCCGACCAGCAGCGTGCCGGTGGCGCCGCCGACGCCGTGAACGCCGAACACGTCGAGCGAGTCGTCATAGCCGCAGGCAATTTTGAGCCAGGTGCAGGCGTAGAAGCAGACGACGCCGGCGGCCAGCCCGATGACGAGGCCGTGCCACGGCAGCACGAAGCCCGATGCCGGGGTGATCGTGCCTAAGCCGGCCACCGCGCCGGAGATCATGCCGAGTACGGACGGCTTGCCGCGCACCCACCATTCGAGCGCCATCCAGGTGAGCGCGCCCATCGATGCCGCGAGATGCGTGGCGGTGATGGCAAACACCGCGCGCGAATTGGCGGCAAGCGCGGAACCGCCGTTGAAGCCGAACCAACCGACCCACAGCAACCCGGTGCCGATCACCGCGAGCGACAGATCGTAGGGGGCGAAATTGTCGACGCCGTAGCCGCGCCGGGCGCCGAGCAGCCACGCGCCGACAAGGCCGGCCACACCGGCGTTGAGGTGAACGACGGTGCCACCGGCGAAATCGAGCACGCCGGCGTTCTGCAGGAAGCCGCCGCCCCAGACCCAGTGCGCAATCGGCACGTAAACGATCAGAAGCCACAGCGCCGAGAACCACAGGAAAGCCGAGAAGCGCATGCGGTCGGCCACCGAGCCGGCGACCAGGGCTACGGTGATGACCGCAAATGTCATCTGATAGATGAGAAACAGCGCTTCCGGGATGGTCGGCGCCAGCGGACTGACGGTGTCCATGCCGATGCCGCGCATCAGAACGCGGTTCAGCGTGCCGATCATCGGCCCGGCGCCGGTGAAGGCGAGCGTGTAGCCGATCGCCATCCACAGCACCGAGCACAGCGCTGTGGCGGCGAACGTCTGCGCCATGGTGGCAAGCACGTTCTTCTTGCGCACCATGCCCGAATAGAACAGCGCCAGACCCGGAATCGACATCATCAGGACAAGTGCGGTCGCGACGATCATCCAGGCCGTATCGGCCGGGTCGATCTTGCTGGCCGATGGCGCCAAGGACTGCGCCATGGCGGGCGCCGCCGTGACGGTGAAAGCGGCGGCCGCGGCCAAGGCCACGGTCGTACCGCGAGCGAAAGTTGCCACCCTCATTTGAAATTCCCCCCGGAAATTCTTGGCGTTCTTTTTTGAGCGTGATTGATTCGGCAAACCGGTACGTACGTTTTGGATCACACTTTAAAGCGCGTCAGCATCGGTCTCGCCGGTGCGGATGCGCAGCGCCTGCTCGATCGGCATGACGAAAATCTTGCCGTCCCCGATCTGGCCGGTCTTGGCGGCGGTGCTGACCGCCTCGACGACCCGCTCGACGTCCTCATCGGTAACCGCGATTTCGAGCCGTACCTTCGGCAGGAAATTCACGACGTATTCGGCGCCGCGATAGATCTCGGTGTGCCCCTTCTGCCGGCCGTAGCCTTTGACTTCGGTGATGGTCATGCCGTGGACCCCGACCGACACCAGGGCGTCGCGCACGTCCTCGAGCTTGAAGGGCTTGATGATGGCAGTGATGAGTTTCATGGGTGCGCGCCCTCCGCCGCGAATGGGAGTGCACACAATATCGGCAACGCCGCCCGGATTTAAGTCATTTGTTGCAGCGCAACGGCGCTGTCCCGCCTCAATGGCGGGCAGAGTGCATTAAAATCGTCGCGGAGGGCGCGTCAGCCGCGTTCCGGCTTGATGTCCCGGGCTACGATGGCGGACATGCTGCCGCCGCCGACCATGGCGAGACCGAGCCCGGCGGCGATCGCCAGTGGCGTGCCGTGGTGATGGGCGACTGTGCCCAAGGCCTGGGAGTGGATCATGCCGATGGAGACCGCGGTGGCCGCGACCGCCAGCGAGATCGCGAGTCCGGTGGTCGCTGCCAGTTCGATGCCAACACGGCGCTTGGACAATGTCTTGTCAGGAGCGGGGCAGCTAAACCCGGCCATCCCGGTCAGGTCAGCCATGGCGAGATCCTTCGCGAATCAGTCTGCATGGTCGCCAGAATCCTCTTCGCGGCCGGCGCCCGTTCGGCCGAACTGAGGCGAAGCCATTGATAAACAAAGGCAATTTTATGATTTTGGTTAACGGATCGTTAATTCTGCAAGCCGGCCAGCAGATTAATTGCCGCCGTGGGTTTCAGGCCTCGGAAATCAAGGCTGGGACGGTGGGCGTTGGTCTGAAGTCCATCGTCACGTAGCCCGGCTCGGCCGCCACGCGCCTGAGCCAGGTGCGCACCGCCGGAAATGCGCTGAGGTCGTAGCCGCACTGGTCCGCCACATGGGTGTAGGCGTATAGCGCGATGTCGGCGATGGTGTACCGATCGGCGGCGAAATAGTCGTGCAGGGCAAGATGCTTGTCCATCACGCCGAGTGCGCGGTGGCCTTCCTCCATCCAGTCCTCGATGGCGTGGCTCTGTAGATCGCGCCCGCCCTTGATCAGCGTGAGCCAGAAATATGCCGCGCCCAGATTGGGTTCGAGCGAGTGCTGCTCGAAGAACATCCATTGCAGCGCATCGGCCCGATCGATGCGGTCCTCGGGCGCGAGCGGCGTGCCGCCGGCGATGTACCACAGGATGGCGTTCGATTCGGCGAGATAACGGCCGGGCGCGACTTCGAGCAGCGGCACCTGTCCGTTCGGGTTCTTTTGCAGAAATTCAGGCGTGTGACTCTCGCCTTTAAGAATGTCGATTTCGATCAATTGACAGGGGATGCCGAGCTGGGCGAGCGCCAGCCGCGCCTTGTAGCTGTTTCCGGAACGCTGCATCGAGTAGAGCGTGAACATCGCCGCGCCCGTGTTTCTGACCACAATTTTTAGGCGAAATCGGCCTACAAGTCGAACGCGGCGATGTCGTGACCGCCCGCGCCGTTCCGCGTCAGCTAAAGTGGAACGGCGAGAGTTGAAGGCCTGCGATGCGTGCGGTCAAGTTCCACACGGCGCAGCAGGAGAACGCACGTCGCCAGCATGGCCGGAACCCCCAGCGGTATCAGGGTCGCTTGCGCGACGCTGCGAGCGAGAAGCGGTACCAGCCACAGCGCCGCGAGCGCGGTTTTCTCCCACGGGCCGAAACCGCGACGGAGCCCATCGAGGGCGAAGAACGCGATGACCGGCGCCAGGACCATCATGTCATAGTCGAGCGAGTAGGGCGTGGCGAGGATCGCGGCGACGCACAGCGTGGCGCTCTTGAGCGCCGGCGCGGCGGCGCTTCGCCACACCCGGACGATAACGACGCCAATCGCGATAGTAAGCGCGCCTTGCAACGCATAGGCGAGCGGAATCGGCGCACCCCACATCCGCGCCCAGGAAAACACGCTCTGAATCTTTTGCCAGCCGGTCTGGCCTTGTTCGAGCACGACGCTGCGCGAGAATTCGGTGGAGGCCTTGAAGGCAGGCCAGACCTCGGGTCCGAAGGCGAGCGTGGTGACAAGTGTCAGTGCCGCCACGGTCGCCGCGGCGGCCGCAAACGTCCGCCAGTGGCCGCCCGCGACGAGCGCCAGTGGAATCATCAGCCCGAATTGCGGCTTGTAGACCAGGAGGCCGATCAGGATTCCTGCGAGGATCGGCCGCCGATCCAGGACGATGAGGGCGCCGCCGAGCAGCGCCGCGGTGAGGAATCCGTTCTGACCGTGTCCGATGTTGATCAGCACCGCCGGATAGGCGAGTGCGAGGAGGAGGATGTCACCTCTCCCCGCTGGGCGGGGCGAGGTCGACTGAGCGAAGCGAAGGAGGGTGAGGGGGCCTCTCCGCGATTCTGAGCCTGGCGGCGACGCCCCCTCATCCCGACCTTCTCCCCGCACGCGGGGCGAAGGAGAAGCGATCCCCAATATCATCAGCAAATAGAGCAGCAGCGTCGATCCCTGCCAGACCGTCAGCGCGACGCCATACGGCAGTTTCGCGAGCGCGCCGGCGACGAACAGAAAATACGGCGGATAGTGCCAGCCGTAGAACGGCGTCGCCTTGCCGAACAGTTCCTGCTCGCGCGCATACTGACGCGGCGGATCGAACGGAACATCCGGCTCGGCTTCGAGCACATAGGTGCCGGCCGCATAGACGTTGGAGAAATCCGTACCCAATGGCCGGCCTTGGCGGTCGACGCCGCCGTGCGCGGTCGCCACCAGGAACGCAAATCCGGCGATCGACGCGATAAGCACCGCGGCAGCGATGAGCCTGATGCGCTCGCGGGTCAGCCAGTCGCCGTTGCGCAAGGCCTGCCACACCCGGGGCATTAGGGATCCTGTCTGGAGGTCGATGCCGGCATTAGGCCAGCCCAGGCTTAACGGAGCGTTGCGGACGCCAATCGGCCGCCGCGGTCGGTCGCGCAATTGCGATGTGAGCGGCGGCGCTTTGCCCTTGCCTGACTACGCCCGCGGCTCTACGAAACTCGCGCCCTTACGCCTGCCAATTGTGGCGGGCAATCGGAGAAGCGAAATGGCCTTTCTTGCGGACCGGACCTCGCGCGTGAAACCGTCGGCCACCATGGCCGTCACGGACAAGGCGCGCGCGCTCAAGGCCGCCGGCCGCGACGTCATTGGACTGGGCGCCGGCGAGCCCGATTTCGACACGCCCGACAACATCAAAGAGGCGGCGATCAAGGCGATCCGCGACGGCAAGGCGTCGAAATACACCGCCGTGGAAGGCATCCCGGAACTGCGGGCGGCGATCGCCCGCAAGTTCAAGCGCGAGAACCAGCTCGACTATAAGCCGTCGCAGATCATCGTCGGCACCGGCGGCAAGCAGGTGCTGTTCAACGCATTCCTGGCGACGCTCAATCCGGGCGACGAGGTGATCATCCCGGCGCCCTATTGGGTGAGCTATCCCGACATGGTGCTGATCGCGGGCGGCGAGCCGGTCGCGGTCGAGACCAGCATGGCGGACGGCTTCAAGATGAAGCCCGAAGCGCTGGAGCGCGCCATCACGCCAAAGACCAAGTGGCTCCTGTTCAATTCACCGTCGAACCCGACCGGCGCCGCCTATACGCGGGCCGAGCTGAAGGCGCTGACCGATGTGTTGATGCGTCACCCGCAGGTGTGGGTGATGAGCGACGACATGTATGAGCATCTCGTCTACGATGACTTCGAGTTTTTCACGCCTGCGCAGCTCGAGCCGCGGCTGTATGAGCGGACGCTGACGATTAACGGCGTGTCGAAGACCTATTGCATGACCGGCTGGCGCATTGGCTATGGCGGTGGCCCGGAGCCGCTGATCAAGGCGATGGCGATGCTGCAATCGCAGTCGACCTCGAATGCGACCGCGGTGGCGCAATGGGCCGCCGTCGAAGCGCTCGAGGGTCCGCAGGATTTCATCCCCAAGCACAATAAGATCTTCAAGGAGCGCCGCGACCTCTGCGTCTCCATGCTCAACCAGGCGAACGGCATCAAGTGCCCGAAGCCCGAGGGCGCGTTCTACGTCTATCCGTCCTGCGCCGGCACCATGGGCAAGACGGCGCCGACCGGCAAGACGCTGCGCACCGACGAGGACTTCGTCACCGAACTCCTTGAGGCCGAAGGCGTCGCGGTGGTGCAGGGCACGCCGTTCGGCGTCGGTCCTGCGTTTCGCATCTCCTATGCGACCGCGACCAGCGCGCTGGAGGAAGCCTGCACGCGCATCCAGCGCTTCTGCGGCAATTTGAAGTAACCGGCTCCGTCTCGGAACGGCGGTAAAAACGCGCAAAACAGCGCGCAAAAACGACGCGCTCGTAAAACAAACTGGCGACGCCGGGACGGTTCTCGCTTACAATCCCGGCCAGGCTCGGGGGACGGGCCTGGTGATGGAGAACGCACATATGGTCCGGACTATTTTAGCAACAGCCGGCATGGTTGCAGCGGCGCTTGCCGTGATGCCGGCTGCGCCCGCCAACGCGCAGCCGGCGCGGCTGCAGGTCGGCAGCCTGAATTGTTCGCTGTCCTCCAGCGTCGGCATGCTGGTCGGCTCACAGAAGAATGTGAGCTGCATCCTGCATTCCGACAACATGCCGGACGAGCCCTATCAGGGGACATTGTCGCGGATTGGTCTCGATATCGGTGCGACCTCGGGCGGCAAGATCGTGTGGGCGGTGTTTGCCACCACCAATCGCTACTCCGGCATGCTCAACGGCAGCTACGTCGGCGCCACCGCGGAGGCGTCGATCGCGATCGGTCTCGGCGCCAACGCGCTGGTCGGCGGCTCGAACCGGTCGATTGCGCTGCAACCATTGTCGGTCCAGGGACAAACGGGCTTCAACTTCGGCGCCGGCATCGGCACTCTGTATCTGTGCGAGCCCGGCACACAATGTCCTGCCCCTTGACCTGAACGGCCGACGCCTGAAACCATAGCCAACCGACCCGCATTGAATGACGGGTCCAGAGGCGGGAGGTGTGGATGGCCACGAACGGCAATAATGGCGGCCGCGCGGCGGGTCCCCGCGCCGTTGCGTTGGTTGGTCCGTTTCAGAGCGGCAAAACCACCTTGCTCGAGGCGATTTTGGCGCGCACCGGCGCGATCGCGCGCCAAGGCTCGATCGAGGCCGGTAACACGGTCGGCGACGGCAGCAAGGAAGCGCGCCACCACAAGATGAGCGTGGAGCTGACCGCCGCCACCACGACGTTCATGGGCGACTCCTATACCTTCATCGATTGCCCGGGCTCGGTCGAGTTCGTCCACGATATGCGCGCGGTGCTGCCGGTGGTCGACGCCGCCGTTGTTGTTTGTGAAATGGACGAGAAGAAAGTTCCGCAGCTGCAGATTATTCTGCGTGAACTGGAAGATCAGAAAATCCCGCGTATCCTGTTCCTCAACAAGATCGACAAGGCCGATGCCGGCGTTCACGACGTGCTCAAGCTGTTGCAGCCGGCATCGCGCACCAAGCTGATCTTGCGGCAGATACCGACCTTCGCCGGGGATCTCATCTCGGGCTTCGTCGACCTCGCGCTGGAGCGCGCCTTTGTCTACAAGGAACACGCCGCGTCTCAGCTCATTCCGCTCGAAGGCGAGCTGGCCGATCGTGAAAAGACCGCGCGCTTTTCCATGCTGGAGACGCTCGCCGATCACGACGACCAGCTCATGGAGCAGCTGCTGGAGGACATCCAGCCGCCGCGCGACAAGATTTTTGACGATCTCACGCACGAGCTGCGCGAAGGCCTTGTCTGCCCGGTGTTGATGGGCACGGCGACCCGCACCAACGGCGTGCTGCGGCTGTTGAAGGCACTGCGGCACGAGTCGCCGGGCATTGCCGAGACCGCGCGGCGGCTCGGCGTCAAGGGCAACGGCGACGCGGTCGGCTACGTGCTCAAGACGCTCAACACCAGCCATGGCGGCCGTTTGTCGATCGTCCGCATGCTATCTGGCCAGGCCGGCGACGGCACCACATTCGTCACAGAGGACGACGAAGCCGGACGCGTCGCCGGCGTGTTCAAGCTCGTCGGTCAGAATACCGAAAAGCGCGGCCCCGCCACGGCGGGCGAGACCGTGGCGTTCGCCAAGCTCGACAAGGCCAAGACCGGCGACACGCTGACCGCCGGCAAACAGCCGCACGCAGCCGTAGCCAAGGTCGCGCCGTATGCGCCGGTGCTCGCCATCGCCATCACGGCGAAGGAACGCAAGGACGATGTGAAGCTCGGTCTGGCGCTCAACAAGCTCGCCGAAGAGGATCCCTCGATCACCATCGCGCACAACCCGGAGACCCACGAAGTCGTGCTATGGGGCCAGGGCGAGATGCATCTGCGCGTTGCCACAGAGCGGCTGGCCGACCGTTACGGCGTCGCCATCGAGCGGCGCCAGCCGTCGGTCGGTTACCGCGAGACCATTCGCAAGGGCGTGCAGCAGCGCGGCCGCCACAAGAAACAATCCGGCGGCCACGGCCAGTACGGCGATGTCGTGCTCGACATCAAGCCGATGCCGCGCGGCTCGGGCTTCACGTTCGAAGACCAGATCACCGGCGGCGTGGTGCCGCGCAATTATATCCCGTCGGTCGAGGAAGGCGTGATCGACGCGCTCAAGCACGGCCCGCTCGGCTTCCCGGTGGTGGACCTGCATGTGGCGCTGGTCGACGGCTCCTATCACACCGTCGATTCCTCCGACATGGCGTTTCAGACCGCGGGCCGTATCGGCATCCACGAGGGCCTGCCGCAGTGCCAGCCGGTGCTGCTGGAACCGATCGATCAGGTGGAGATCGTCTGTCCGAACGAGGCCACCGCGAAGATCAATGCGCTGCTCTCCGGCCGGCGCGGCCAGATCCTCGGTTTCGACACGCGCGAAGGCTGGGAAGGCTGGGACACGGTGCGGGCGATGATGCCGGAAGCCGAGATCGGCGATCTGATCGTCGAAATTCGTTCCGCCACCGCCGGCGCCGGCACCTTCACCTTCAAGTTCGACCACATGGCCGAATTGACCGGCCGCACCGCCGATCAGATCGTCGCGGCGCGTCGCGCGGCCGAGTAGTCGCCGGTTCCAGAACGATTTGTTTGCTTCGACGTCGCGTGAATCGGCTCAGGACAGCGTTGGACACCTTCTGCGGAGGCAGACGGTGCCTAGGCTCATTGTTTTGAGGGAATGCGATGAAACTTCCCCGCCGCAAATTCCTGCAGCTCGCAGCGGGTGCCGCTGCGCTCCCGGCCATGTCACGCATTGCATCGGCGCTCGATTACCCGACGCGACCCGTGCGCTTCGTTGTGGGCTTCCCGGCCGGGTCGGCGACCGACATTGTCGCGCGCCTGATTGCTCAATCGCTGTCGGGACAGCTCGGGCAGCAATTTATCGTCGATGATCGGCCCGGAGCTGGGAGCAATCTTGCTGCCGAGGTTGTCGTAAGGGCGGAGCCCGATGGCTACACTCTCCTTCAGGTCGCTTCGCCGAACGCGATCAATGCGACGCTCTACGACAACCTCAGTTTCAATTTCATTCGCGATATTGCGCCGGTCGCAGGCATTATGCGGTATCCCTACGTCATGGTGGTCAATTCATCACTCCCGGCCAAGACCGTTCCGGAGTTCATCGCCTATGCCAAGGCCAATCCGGGAAAAATCAACATGGCCTCGGCCGGCAACGGCACCGCGCCTCATGTTTTCGGCGAACTGTTCATGATGATGACCGGCGTCAAGATGCTGCACGTGGCGTATCGCGGCAGTTACTTTTCAGATCTGATCGGCGGACAGGTGCAGGTGGTGTTTAGTCCGCTGCCTTCTACGATCGGATATATCAAAGCCGGCACCCTTCGGGCCTTGGCCGTGACCACTGCGACGCGCTCGGATGCACTGCCGGACATTCCGACCGTGGGCGATTTTGTAGCCGGCTACGAAGCCAGCAGCTGGCAGGGTGTCGGCGCACCAAGGAAAACGCCGGCCGCGATCATCGACAAGCTGAACAAAGAGATCAATGCTGTCATCGCCGAGCCGAAAATAAAAGCGCGGCTTGCCGACTTGGGCGGCACAATACTTTCAGGCTCGCCTGCCGAATTTGGCAAATTCATCGCCGACGAAACCGACAAATGGGCCAAGGTGATCAAGGCTGCGAACATTAAGCCGGAATGACCGGCGACAGGCGGCTCCATTCACAGCCGGGATCGGGCCGAGGAGGCCTGGCGTGCTGTGAGCAGCAATCATGGCCGACATGCGGTTACGCGCGCGCCCCGACCTTGTCCTGCGTTCTGGTCTCGAAATCGCCGGCGTCATGGCGCTCGTGCAATTGTCCTTCAGGCGGCCCGCTGGCGCGGTTGACCATTCGCCCGCGCTTGACGGCGGGGCGCTCGCCGATTTCTTTGGTCCAGCGCGTCAGGTTTTTGTATTCGTGAGTCTGCAGGAACTTGCGCGGGTCGTTGTAGGAGGCGCCATTCAACATGCCGTTGCCGTACCACGGCCAGATCGCCATGTCGGCGATCGTATATTCGTCGCCGGCGATGTACCGATGGTCCGCGAGCTGCCGGTCGAGCACGTCGAGCTGGCGTTTCACCTCCATGGCAAAACGGTCGATGGCGTATTTGATCTTCACCGGCGCATAGGCATAGAAATGCCCGAAGCCGCCCCCCACATAGGGCGTTGATCCCATCTGCCAGAACAGCCAGTTCAGCGCTTCGGCGCGCTTGCCGCGAGCCTTCGGCAGGAAGGCGCCGAATTTGTCCGCAAGGTAGAGCAGGATCGAGCCGGATTCGAACAGGCGTTGCGGCGGCTGTTCGCTATAGTCCATGAGCGCCGGGATTTTGGAGTTCGGGTTCACCCCGACAAATCCGCTGCCAAACTGGTCGCCCTCGCCGATCCGGATCAGCCAGGCGTCATATTCGGCTCCGCTGTGACCGGCGGCCAGCAATTCCTCCAGCATGATCGTGACCTTGACGCCATTCGGCGTTGCCAGGGAATAGAGCTGCAGCGGATGCTTTCCGCGCGGCAACGCCTTCTCGTGCGTCGCGCCCGCGATAGGGCGATTGGTATTGCTGTAGCGCCAGTTTGGGCTGTCACCTTTCTCCCAGACCCAGACGTCCGGCGGGGTGTATTGCGGTGTGTCAGTCATGTTGGGCTCGCGTTTGTCGTTGGATGGCCGAATGGATAGAGCGGCGAGCGTGGGCTGTCCAATCCTGGCGGGAAGCGCCGTTAGTGGCGGCTGCCCACCCGGGTCTCGAAATGGGCCCCGCCGCTTCATGGGCGATGGGAGCATCCTTCAGCCAGCGCCCGTTGCTTAACGCCGTATCGCCGAGCGCGCGAAAAATCGCCTCGTCCCGCTTACCGTGTGCCAAGCATACTCCGCCTCGACAATGGCGCATTAACGGTCCTCGCGGGGTTGCCGGATAATAACTGATACGTATCGACGATATCGGATTGCTCATGTTGCCCGTGCTGCAAAAGCTGTTCGCGGCAAAAAAACAAGCCGATCCCGCGCCGGTAACCGGCAAGGTGACGCTCGCCGACGTGCTGCGGCTCGATTGGTTCGATCTCTGGTATCAGCCCAAGATCGATCTGCGCGGCCGCTATCTGGTCGGCGCCGAGGCGCTGGTCCGCGCCCGGCGTCCCGACGGCAGCATGATCAGCCCCGGCGCGTTTCTGCCGGGCGCTGCCGAGGCCGACATGCTGGCGCTGACCGAGCGCGTCATTCTCACGGCGTTGCGCGACTTCGAAGATTATGCCGAGCAGGGCGTGAGCCTCAAACTCTCCGTGAACGTGCCGGCGTCGGCCTTCGTCAAGCTGCCGATCGCCAAGATGCTGCGTGAGGAGCGGCCGGCGGCGGAGACCTGGCCGGGCCTCATTCTCGAAGTGACCGAGGACGAGGTCATGCACGATCTTGCGATCGCGCAGGAAGTGGCGGATGAGCTGCGCGCGCTGAACTGTTCGCTGGCGCTCGACGATTTCGGCGCCGGCTATTCTTCGCTGGCGCGGCTGCGACAATTGCCGTTCAGTGAACTGAAGATCGACCGCTCCTATGTCACCAACTGCCACAGCGACAAGGTCAATGGCGGCCTGTGCGAAACCATCGTCGAATTGGCCAAGCGCTTCGAGTTGAAAACCGTGGCCGAGGGCATCGAGTCGACGCACGAGGCGCACAAGCTGCAAGGCATCGGTTGCGACATCGGTCAGGGCTATCTGTTCGCCAAGCCGATGTCGAAAGACCATTTCGTCAACATGCTCGGTCGCCGCATGGGCGGTGCCAGACCGGCCGCAAGGCCGCGCGCCGGTGCCGCGGCGATGCTGCGCGGCCTGTTTGCCGAGACGTAAGGCGGGTTTTTCTGATACGTCATTCCGGATGCCGCAAAGCGGCAAGTCCGGATTCCATATTCGCCGACCTGTGATTGTGGATTCCGGGCCCGCGGCCATTCGGCCGCATCCCGGAGTGACGGTGGAGGAAACGCATGCCCGCCTATTGGGTTGCACGTTCGAAGATCAACGATGCGGTTGAGTACAAGAAATATACCGATCTGGTGCCGGCGATCATCGCCAAGCACGGCGGCAAGGTGCTGGCGCGCGGCGGGCGCTTTCAGATCATGGAAGGGCCGCAGAAATTCAGCCGTTTCGTGGTGATCGAATTCCCGACCTTCGAGCAGGGGGTCGCCTGCTTTCAATCCGATGAATACAACAAGGCGGCCGCGTTCCGCCGCGCCAATGGCGCCGGCGAAGTAGAGACCATCATGGTCGATGGCGGGGATGCGACGAAATGAGATGGGCGAATAGCGAATGTTGAGTAGCGAATAGGGGTAGCAAGCGACTGAACCCTATTCGCTATTCACTACTCGCCATCCGCTTTTGCTCAGTGCGCCTTGATGTTGGCGAACTTGATGACCTTGTCCCACTTCTGCATCTCGTTGACGATCAGCTTGCTGAAATCGGCAGGCGTCAGCGGCATCGGGATGCCGCCGAGGTCCGCGAGACGCTTCTGGACCTTGGGGTCGGCGAGCGCGGCGTTGAGCTCGGTGTTCAATTTGTTGACGATCTCGGGCGGCGTGCCTTTCGGCGCCATCAGGCCCTGCCAGGCGAAGGCCTCATAGCCTGGCACGAAATTGGCGATCGGCGGCAGGCTGGGAAACAGCGCGAGCGGCGTTTTGCTCGTCACCGCGAGCGCGCGCAATTCGTTGGATCGCACATGGCCCTGCGCCAGGATCACCATGTCGAACATGACCTGATCCTGGCCTTCGAGCATGTCGGTGACGGCCGGCGCGTCGCCGCGATACGGTACGTGCAGCATGTTGATGCCGGTCATCATCTTGAACAACTCACCGGCGAGGTGCGGCGTCGAGCCGACGCCGCCGGACGCCATGTTGAGCTTGCCTGGATTGGCCTTGGCGTAGGCGATCAGTTCCGGGACGGTCTTGACCGGCACCTTGGGGTTCACCACGAGGATCGCGGGGTCGGATGCGATGCCGCCTACGGCTGCGAGATCTTTGGTGAATGAGAAGCTGACATTCGGATTGATCACCACGTTGATGACGTTCGGATTGGCGACCATCAGCAGCGTGTAGCCGTCCGGTGCGGCTTTCACCACCGTTTCGGCGGCGACCTGCTGGGCGGCGGACCCGCGATTTTCGACCACAAAGGTCTTGCCGAGCCGTTCGCCCAGAGCCTGGCCGACGAGCCGCGCGATGATGTCGGCGGTTCCGCCGGGCGGAAAGCCGACGAGCAGGTGGATCGGCCGCGACGGGTAGGTGTCGGCGTAGGCGTTGCGGAGCACAGCCGGCAGCGCGAGCGTGCCGGCCGTGAGGTTGAGGATCTGACGGCGTGTTCTGTTTTTCATGCGGGCACCTATACAGGCACGCACCCGGAGGCGAAAGCGGTGGGGCGAAGTTACGCAGCGGCCGCTTTTACGCAGCCGCGAAGCGCTCGCCGCCGCCGTTCCCCGGCGGCGGTACCGGCAGGCCATCGGCGGTGTATTCGTTGAGCTTGTTGCGCAGCGTACGGATGGAGATGCCGAGCACGTTGGCGGCGTGGGTCCGATTGCCGAGGCAGTGTTTGAGCGTCTCCAGAATGAGATCGCGCTCGACCTCGGCGACGGTGCGGCCGACCAGTGCGCGCGATACCTGTTCGGCGGCGAAAGCGGCATGCGCCACCGCGGCGGCGCCGCGCTGCTGATCGAGGCGGGCGCCGTCCGGCGCGAGGATCGCCTCGGGGCCGATCTCAGCGCCACTCGCCATCAGCACGGCGCGGTGCATGGTGTTTTCCAATTCGCGCACGTTGCCGGGCCAGTAGTTGATCGCGAGCGTGTGCCGCGCTTCGGCCGACAGCGGCCGTGCCGGCGCGCCGTTCGCGGCCGCGTATTTCCGCACGAAATAATCGGCGAGTTCGAGCACGTCGGCCGGACGCTCGCGCAACGGCGGAACTTTCAGGTTCACGACGTTGAGACGGAACAGCAGGTCCTCGCGAAAGGTGCCTTCGCGCACCGCTTCGGCGAGGTTGCGGTTTGACGTGGCAATGATGCGGATGTCGATTGCCACCGGCCGGGCGCCACCGACGCGGTCGATGACCCGCTCCTGGACGGCGCGCAAGAGCTTTGCTTGCAGCCGCACGTCCATCTCGGAAATTTCGTCGAGCAGCAGCGTCGAGCCGTTGGCCTCTTCGAACTTGCCGATGCGGCGAGCCACGGCGCCGGTGAACGCGCCTTTTTCGTGCCCGAACAATTCCGATTCCAGGAGCTGTTCCGGCACCGCGGCGCAATTCACGCAGATCAGCGGTTTCTTGGCGCGTGTGGAGCGGGAATGCACATAACGGGCGAGCACTTCCTTGCCGGTTCCCGAATCGCCGGTGATCAGCACGGACGCCTCGCTCGGCGCCACCTGTTGGGCGAGCTTGACCACGCGCGCCATGGCGTCGTCGCGATAAATCAGTTCGCGGCTGTCGTCGGCGACGGCCGCGAGCACGGCAGCGATCAGTTCCGCATCGGGCGGCAGCGGGATGTATTCCTTGGCGCCGGCCTGGATGGCGGCGACGGCGGCGCGAGCGTCGGTCGCGGTGCCGCACGCGACGATCGGCGCATGGATGTGCTCGGCTTCGAGCCCGCGCACCAACTCGCGGATGTCGATGGCGACGTCGACCATGAGCAAATCGGCGCCGCGGCCGGCGCGCAGGACGGCGAGCGCCTGGGCGTTGCCGGCGGCGTGCGTGACGGTGGCGCCCTTGTCCATCGCCAGCTTGGTCGCTGTCGTCAACTGGCCGTTGAGTGTGCCGATGATCAATAGACGCATGAAAAGTCTCCCCGGTGCCCCTGTGCCCCCAACATTTGCTTAGCGCTCCGCCCTGATGATTTCCGTCATCGTCACGCCGAGCTTTTCTTCCACCAGCACCACTTCACCACGCGCGACGAGGCGGTTGTTGACGTAGATATCGATCGCTTCGCCGACCTTGCGGTCCAGTTCGAGCACCGTGCCGGGACCGAGCTTGAGCAGGTTGCCGATCTCCATGCGGGCGCGGCCCAGCACTGCGGAGACCTGCACCGGAACGTCGAACACCGCCTCCAGATCTGACGCGATGCGCGTGGTCGGTCCATCGGCCTCGATCGCCGCCGGCGGCTCGACCGCGTTCACGCTTTCCAGATCGGGCAGCGCGACCTTGTCATCGTCGCTCATTTGACCTCCTCACCGTTCTTTGTGTTGGCAAAGCTGCGGCGGGCGGACAGATAGCCCGTAACCGCCTTGCTGATTTCGGCCTCGGCTGCGGCGTTGTCGCGATTGACGCCGCCGTCCGCCCACTCGATGCGGCAATCGCCAGGCGCGATGTCGCTTTCGGCGAGCACGACCAGGCGGCCTTCGAAGCCGCGCGACCGCACGATTTCCTCGAGCTTTTCCTGCGTGGTGGAATACAACGCGTCGTTGACACGCACGGCGATGTGCGGTGTCGCGACCAGCTGACGGAAGCAGTTGGCCGCCAGCGCGGCGATTTCGGCGAACGGTTCCTGCGCCATCAGCGCCGGCGCGAGCTTGCGCCCGACCGCGACGGCGACCTCGACCGCTTCGCATTCGAGTCGCGTCTCGATCGCCTTGAGGGAGGAATTACCGGCGGCGATTCCGTCAGCGATGCGCTCCAGCGCCGCGGCGATACGGCGATCGGATTCCACCTTGGCGTCGGATTGGGCGGCTGCATAGCCGCGCTCTTGCGCGGCGTGCTCGGCTTCGGCGACCTTGAGCGTGTGCTCGTCGAGCGCGATCGTCTGCCTGCGCTCGGCTGCGCCGCGCGCGAAGTCGACATCGAACAGAAATTTTGTCGGCGCGCCCATCGTGTCCTCAGTAAATCAACTCTTCTTCGCCGCGGCTCTTGGAGATGACGATTTCGCCCTTGGCGGCGAGATCCTTGGCGAGATTGACCAAGAGCGCCTGGGCTTCGTCGACTTCGCGCAGCCGCACCGGGCCCATCGCCTGCATGTCGTCGGTCAGCATCTTGGCGGCGCGCGTCGACATGTTGGACAGGAAGAACTGCCGCACCGGCTCGGCCGCGCCCTTGAGGGCGATCGCGAGCTTGTCCTTCTCGACGTGGCGCATCAGCGTCTGCGACGATGCGGTATCGAGCTTGGTCAGGTCGTCGAACGTGAACATCAGCGTCTTGATGCGCTCGGCGGCATCGCGGTTTTCTTCTTCCAGCGCCGTCAGGAAGCGCGTCTCCGTCTGACGATCGAAATTGTTGAAGATTTCCGCCATCACCTCGTGGGCGTCGCGCCGCCGCGTCTGCGACAGGTTCGACATGAATTCGGTCCGCAGCGTCTGTTCGACGCGCTCCAGGACCTCCTTCTGCACCGCCTCCATGCGCAGCATGCGGTTGATCACGTCGAGCGCAAGCTCTTCCGGCAGGATCGCCAGCACCTTGGCGGCGTGCTCCGGCCCGATCTTTGACAGAACGACGGCGACGGTCTGCGGATATTCGTTCTTCAGGTAGTTGGCGAGCACTTCTTCCTGAACGTTGGAGAGCTTCTCCCACATGTTGCGGCCGGCGGGACCGCGGATTTCGTCCATGATGTTGCCGACCCGCTCCGGCGGCAGGTATTGCTGCAGCAGGCGCTCGGTCGCATCGTAATTGCCCATCAGGGCGCCAGACGCCGACATCCGCGAGACGAATTCGAGCAGCAGTTCCTCGACCAGTTCGGCGTCGATGGTGCCGATCGTCGACATGACGATGGAAATCTGCCGCAGCTCGTCGTCGTCGAGCATGCTCCAGATCTTGGAGCCGTGCTGCTCGCCGAGCGCCAGCATCAGGATTGCGACGCGTTCCGGTCCGGTCAGCCGGCGCTTGGGCGGTGGGCCGGCCCCATGGCCGGCGAGACTCGCCAGCGCGCTCGTGATCTCACGATGGGCGGCGTCTTCGGGCTTGGGCGCGTGGGGCGACGGCATGGCGGTGCTCAAGCGGTGGCGCTCTCATGCAGCCATTGGCGGATGATTGAGACGGTCTCGCGCGGATTCTTGTCGGCAATCTCACCGACCTTCTGCACCGATTGGGCGTGGACCTGGCCCTGCACCTGGGCGAGGTCGATCATCTTGGAGGTTTCGCTCGGCGCGGCGCTGAATGTCGGTAGATTAATCGGGGTGCCAGCGCCTGCAGTCGCCTCCGCGGCCGCCTCATTCGGCGCGGCGCTCGCCAGCAGCATCGGGCCGGCGGCCTCCATCGGGGCGAGGATGCGCCGCACCAGCGGCCGCACGACCAGCAGCAGGACGGCGAACCCGAGCAGGCCCATCACCACCATTTCGATGGCCCGCATGATGTCGTCCTTGGAGAAATGCAGCGCTGACAGCCATCCGGTCGGCTCCACGATCGGCTGCGCCGGCGGTTCGGCAAAGCGCAGATTGGCGACTTCGACCTGGTCGCCGCGCTTCTGGTCGAAGCCGATCGCCGAGCGTACCAGCGCGGCGATCTGATCGATCTCTTCCTTGCTGCGCGGCTTATAGACGATGTTGCCCTTGTCGTCCTTGCTGTAGCTGCCGTCGACCACGACGGCGACCGAAATGCGTTTGACCCGGCCGCCCTCGGTGACTTGGGTCTTGGTGGTCTTGGAAATCTCGTAGTTGACGGTTTCCTCGGTCTTTTTGCTCTGCTCCCGGGGCTGCCCGTTGGCTTCCTGCTGAGTCGGATTCTGCTGAGCCTGGGGTATCTGGTTGCCGACCGTCACTTCGTTGTTGTTCGGGGTGGTGGCCGAGGATTCCTCACGTGTCTGGCTCGACCGCACCACACGGCCATCGGGGTCGTATTTGTCCGAGGTCTCGGTGATGCGGTTGAAATCGAAATCGGCGTTGACCTGAACCCGGGCGTGCCCCGGGCCGACCAGCGAATTGACGATGCCCTCGACCTGCTTGCGCAGCCGGTTTTCCAGCGCGACCTGCCGTTCGTCGACGACCGTGCTGCCGGTGGGGTCGTCATCGGCGCCATCGGCCAAAAGACTGCCGGTTTCATCGACGACGGAGATGCGCTGCGGACGCAGGCCGTTGACGGCGGTGGCGACGAGATGGCGGATGGCGCGCACCTGCCCCGGCTCGAGCGTGCCGCGGACCCGCAAGACGATGGAGGCGGACGGCTCGACCTTGTCGCGCGAAAACAGCGGGCGTTCCGGAATCACCAGGTGAACGCGCGCGTCCTGAACGCTGTCGAGCGTGCGGATGGTGCGTTCGAGCTCGCCTTCGAGCGCGCGCACCGCGTTGATGTTCTGCACGAAGCTCGTGGTGCCGAGCGCATCCGACTTGTCGAAGATCTCGTAGCCGATGCCGCCGCCCTTCGGCAGCCCGCTCTGGGCAAGCTCCATTCGCAGCTTGGCGACACGATCCTTGGGCACCAGAATCTCGTTGCCGTTGTTGCGCAGCTCATACGCAACTCCTTCGCGATCGAGCTGTTTGATGATCCCGGCGGAGTCGTCGAGCGTCAGGTTGGTGAACAGCGGCATCATCTCCGGCGCAGTCACGCGCAGGATGAGGAATGTGAAGAAGCCGACCAGCGCCAACGTGACCGCCCCCATGGCGGCAATGCGCGAGGCGCCGATGGTCTTGGCGAACTCCAGCAGATTTTGCACCAGGCTTCACCCCAAGCGACGCTATGCGCTCGGCAAGATTTGCCCGGTGGATGGTTAGCGCCCGGTTAATATCGTGGCCGGCTGTGGCCAGAACGCTCCCAAATTGTTACCGCGCCCGGCTTCTGTGCCGCGCGGCGCGGTCTCGTGGCCGTGCGAATCGAAGCGCCGCCCATCCCGGCGGCGTTGACGACTCGTTAGGACCGATTAAGCCGGAGTTACTGGCGATACTGCTGGATACGGGTCGTGCGCAGACCGGCGAGTCCGTGCTGATCGATCGAGTACTGCCAGGAGAGGAATTCTTCGACCGTCAGCGTATAGCGGCTGCAGGCCTCTTCCAGCGAAAGCAATCCGCCGCGCACCGCCGCCACGACTTCGGCCTTGCGGCGAATGACCCAGCGTTTCGTTCCGGGTGCCGGCAAGTCAGCAATGGTCAGCGGGGAACCGTCCGGCCCGATGACATACTTGACCCTCGGGCGATGGGGTTCGGTCATAATCACTCTCACACACTCGACAACGCTACACACGCAGACAATACGCGGGCCGGCTTAAAATTTGGCTAAGCCTAACGCGGACGGAGCAATTGGCCGCCAGAGCGCGCGCAACGGCGGATTTCCGCTCTCGCGGAAGCGGAGCCTGCCGCGCTCCATCGTCAGTGCATCTTCGGAAAAAGCGGTCGCCGGTTTTCCGAGGAAAGTACGATCAAGCCTATAAGCTAAAGCGACTGGAGGAGATTGGTGATTGTGGTGTTCAGGTTGCCGATCGTGGTGTTGAGACTGCTCAGGCCGCTCGTCACGCTGCTGTTGCCGTTGCCGACCGATTGAATCGAACTGATCGGGTAGTTTTGTCCGTTGACGGTGAGCGTCGGCGGAGTCTGGCTCATGTTCACCGCGCTGACGGTGCCTTGCACCTGGCTCGTGACGGTGATCGCCTGGCCGCTGGCCCCGGTGCCGGTGACCGCGATGGTGTAGGAGCCGTCCGGCCATTTCACCTTGTTATTCCCCAGGCCGTTCCAGCTGTAGGATTGGGTTCCGGCATTGAGGGTCGTGGTGCCCGTAAAGGCGGTCTGGCCCGATGAGTTGGTAATCGTGATGGCGGCGGTGCCAGGCGCGGACGCGTTCAAGGTCCACGCCGCCGGATTGCTCGTGGCATTCGACAGGTTGGCGGTGTTGCCGGTCAGCGTGACGTTCGAGCCGACAAGCTGCAAGGCCTGGGTTGCGGCCGTGGTCTGCTGCAGCGAGATCAGTGTCTGCATGTTGGTGTTCATGTCGACCTGCTGCTGGACCGACGCGAACTCGACGAGCTGCTGGGTGAATTGATTGGTATCGAGCGGAGAGAGTGGATCCTGATTCTGCAGCTGTGTGGTCAGAAGCTGCAGGAACTCGTTAAAATTGCCGGCAATCTGCTGCGATCCGGCGGCCCCCGCGGCCTGCGCGGTGGAGGCGGACGAATTGGTCGCCGGGGTCGTTACGGGAGTGGTCGTGGTCATGGTTTGCCCTCACGCCAATGCGTTCATACGCGGATATCGAGTCCGCCGCGGAGATTCCAACGGGAGTAGAGCCGCGTGGTATCAATCGCGGGGAGTTTTGGGTCCGGGATGACAAGCTGCGGCGCGCGCGGCTGCCCGCCATTACCGCCGCCGTTCTGCCCGGCGAAGGATTGATCGCGCAGCGTGAACTGCAGGCCGTTGTTGGTGGTGGTCAAACCGGCCTGTTCGAGCGCGCGCTGCAGCTGCGGCTGCTGGCTCTGCAAAAGTTGCAGCGTATCGGGGCGGTCGACCGTGACATGGGAGGTGACCTGGCCGTTGCGGTCGACGTCAAGGCGGACGTCGATGCGGCCGAGCTCCGGCGGATCGAGCCGGATATCGAACTGGTTGGAGCCGGCGCGGGAGCGCGCGGCGATTTCGACCGCAAGGCCCGCGATGGGAACGGCGGCCGCAAGCGGTGTGGGCATGCCTGCGGGCGTCGGGCTCGTATTCGCCGTCTGGACAGCGAGGTTTGGCACGGCATTCACGGCGGGGTTGCCAGCCGCTCCGATCTGCTGCGCGCCTGCGCCTGAACCCGCTGCAGCACCGATGTCGTTGTTGCCCTGTCCGGCGTGGCCGCCGCCTTGCGCGCTGCCGACCGCGACAGCGAAAGCGGCTGCCAGCGCGCCGGACGGTTGCGGTTGGCCTTGCGGCTGCGGCGCGGTGTCGTTGGTCGATGGTGCGTTCGCCGGACTGCCGGACGATGTATTGTTTGTGGTCTCGTTCGCGGCCGGTTGGCTGGCCGATGCGGAGGCAACTTTCGTTTTGGCGGAATCTGTTTGCGGAGCCGATCCGGCGTTGGAGATCGCGGGTGAT
>DASZWK010000187.1:0-5809 GCA_035546235.1 Xanthobacteraceae bacterium
AGCTCTCCCGTGCCAGTGCGCGCGTCACTTCGACCAGGCGGCGGGCCAGGCTTTTGAGCGCCGCGGCAGCGCGCTCATCCTTGAGGTTGTCCATATCGTCAAAGGCGTCCGCCGCATTGGCGACGCTGATCTGTTCCGGAATAACCAGCGCACCACACCCGAGTTCAAGAATATGGCGCAGCGCCATCAGCGAGCGCGTGCCGCCACCGCCGCCGCTCGAGGCGGCCCCGATGGCGAACACGCGGTCCTTGAAGGCTGTGTAGTTCGCTTCGCCGCGTACGCGCGCACGTGAAATCCAGTCGATCGTATTTTTCACAAGCGGCGTAACCGACGCGGTATATTCGGGGCTGGTGATGAACACGCCCTGGTGCGCTGCCATCATGCGCTGCAATTGCAGGGCACGGGGCGGCAATCCATCGGCCACCATCGTATCGGCATCGAACAGCGGCAGCGGGTAATCCTGCAGCGAAATTTGCGTCACCTCGGCATCGGCCAGCACCAGCTCCTTGGCGGCGAGAGCCGCGAGCCGCGCATTGTGCGAGCCGGTGCGCAGCGAGCCGGGGATGACGAGGATTCTGGGAGCGGCCATGGCGGAAGGACTATGACATCTTCCACTCATTCCCGCGCAAGCGGGAATCCAGTTCCGGGTCCCCGCTTGCGCGGGAACGAGCGGCCTTGAGCGCTACGGCTTGCGGTACACCCACACGCGCGCCGGCGGGATATTCATCCAGATGCGCTCGGAAGCTTCCACCGAGAAGCCGCCGAGCCCTTTGGGCAATGGCGCCGCCACCGAATAGGTGAACTGAATGAACGGCGCGCCGGGCACCATCAGATCGAGCGCATCGCGAATGAGTCGCAGGCGCTGTCGGATCGGCTTGGTGACCAGCGGCAGACCAGATACCACGGCGGCTGCCGGCTCCAAAAGGAGGGTCTCCAGGAGACGACGCAAACTATAGGCATCGCCCTGCACCAAAGTCGCGTCCGGATAACGGGCGCGCAAGATACGGCAGAACGCCGGATTGAACTCGACCAGCACCAGACGGGACGGCACCACGCCGGCTTCGACCAGGGCCTCGGTGACGGGACCGGTCCCGGGTCCCAGTTCGACCACCGGTCCGTCACTTGCTGGATCGATGTAGCTCGCCATGGCGCGCGCCAGGACTTTGCCGGATGGTGTTACCGCACCGGTCGACAGCGGCCGCTCCAGCCACGAGCGGATGAACCGCACTTCGTCATCGAAACGAATGCCGTTCTTGCGCTCGAACTGGCGGATTTTGCTTTCGATCTTTTTGCCGATGCCGTTGCGCTTTTCCTCGAACAGCCGGAAATGCCGTCCGATCTTGCGCTCGATGAGATACTTCTTGGCTTCCAGGAGCCGGATCTGCCGCTCAAGGGTGCGTTCGAAATTCTGCAGGGCGGGCAGCGTCATAGGCTCTCACACGACAAACTCTTGCCGTTTTTAAAGCATTTGCAGGGCAAAGACCAGCGGGCTTTCAGTCGGAGCTGGCGCGGCCGCCCAGGCCGTCGATGAATTCCTTGACCTTACCGAAGAAGCCCGAGGATTCCGGCTGTGTCTCATGCGATGAAAGCTTGTCGAATTCGGCAAGCAACTCGCGCTGCCGTTTGGTCAGCTTCTGTGGGGTCTCGACCAACACCTGCACGTACATGTCGCCGCACTGCCTTGAGCGCAGCACCGGCATTCCTTTGCCGGGCAGACGGAAACGCCGGCCGGACTGCGTGCCCTCCGGCACTTTGACCCGCGTCTTGCCGCCGTCGATGGTCGGCACTTCGAATTCTCCCCCGACCGCCGCCGTCACCATCGAAACCGGGACGCGGCAATGCAGGTCGGCGCCTTCGCGTTGAAAGAACGCGTGCGCGCCGATCGACAGGAAAATATAGAGATCGCCCGGCGGCCCGCCGCGCACGCCCGCTTCGCCTTCGCCGGCAAGACGGATACGGGTGCCGTCCTCGACACCGGGCGGAATGGTAACCGATAGAGTACGTTCTCGGGTCACGCGCCCGGAGCCGGAGCACGATGCGCACGGACTCTCGATCACCTGTCCGCGGCCCTGGCAATTTGGACAAGTGCGTTCGAGCGTGAAAAAGCCTTGGGCATGGCGAACCTTGCCCTGACCGGCGCACATCGGACAGGTCTTCGGTTTGGAGCCGGCCTTGGCGCCGGAGCCGGAGCAAGCTTCGCAGGTGACGGACGTCGGAATGCGGATCTGCGCCGTTTTGCCGACGAACGCCTCGTGCAGCCCGATCTCCATGTTGTAGCGCAGATCGGCGCCGCGCTCCTGCCGGCTGCCGCCGCCGCGGCCGCGTCGGCCGCCGCCCATGCCGAACAGATCGTCGAAAATGTCGGAAAAGGTCGTGGCGAAATCGGCGCCGAACCCCGCTGCCGCGCCATTACCGTGCTCGAACGCCGCGTGACCGTAACGGTCATAGGCCGCGCGCTTATTGGGGTCTTTGAGAACCTCGTAGGCTTCGTTGATTTCCTTGAAGCGATGCTCGGCGCCTTGGTCACCGGGATTGCGATCCGGATGACACGCCATTGCCTGCTTGCGGAACGCGGCTTTGATCTCGCTATCGCTCGCGGTCCGTTCGATTGACAGGCTTTCGTAGTAGCAACGCTTGGCCATCATACCCCACCCGATGACGTCCAATCATCGCACTTCCGCCGCGCGCCCGCCAGATGCACGCACCCCCGCTTCATGTGCGGGGGTGCAGTTCTGATCGTCGGTTGCGGCATCGCACGTCTCGCCGCGTCAGGCGGATTTCTTATTCTTCTTGTCGTCGTCGACTTCGGTGAATTCGGCGTCGACGACGTCGTCCTTCTTGCCTTCGGCGGCGCCGCCATCGCTGCCACCGCTACCCGGCTGCTGATCGGCGGACTGCTTGTACATTGCCTCGCCGAGCTTCATCGAGGCCTGCGCCAGCGTATTGGCTTTCGCCGTAATCGCCTCAGCGTCGGTCCCTTTGAGAGCCTCCTTGAGGTCGGCCAGCGCGTTCTCGATGGCGCGGCGCTCCGCCTCGCCGACCTTTGAGCCGTGTTCGGAGAGCGCCTTCTCGGTCGAATGGACCAGCGCTTCGGCGTGGTTCTTGGCTTCGACCGCAGCTTTGCGCTTTTTGTCTTCCTCGGCGTGAGCCTCGGCATCCTTGACCATCTTCTGGATGTCGGTCTCGGAGAGACCGCCGGAAGCCTGGATGCGGATCTGCTGCTCTTTGCCGGTACCCTTATCCTTCGCCGACACGTTGACGATGCCGTTGGCGTCGATGTCGAAGGTGACCTCGACTTGCGGCACACCGCGCGGCGCCGGCGGCAGACCGACCAGATCGAACTGGCCGAGCATCTTGTTGTCGGCCGCCATCTCGCGTTCGCCTTGGAACACCCGAATGGTGACCGCGGTCTGGCCATCCTCGGCCGTGGAGAACACCTGGCTCTTTTTGGTTGGGATCGTGGTGTTGCGATCAATCAGCCGAGTGAACACGCCGCCCAGCGTCTCGATGCCGAGCGACAGCGGCGTCACGTCGAGCAGCAGCACGTCCTTGACGTCGCCTTGCAGCACGCCGGCCTGGATCGCCGCGCCGACCGCCACGACCTCGTCGGGATTGACGCCCTTGTGCGGCTCCTTGCCGAACAGTTGCTTCACCACTTCCTGGACCTTCGGCATGCGCGTCATGCCGCCGACCAGAACGACTTCGTTGATCTCCGCCGCACTGAGGCCCGCGTCCTTGATCGCCTGCTTGCACGGCTCGATCGTCTTCTGAACCAGGTCGTCGACCAGCGCCTCGAATTTGGCGCGGGTAAGCTTCATGGTCAGATGCTTCGGCCCGGACGCGTCGGCCGTGATGAACGGCAGATTGATTTCGGTCTGCGTCGTCGAAGACAGCTCGATCTTGGCCTTCTCGGCCGCTTCCTTGAGCCGTTGCAACGCGAGCTTGTCGCGGCGCAGGTCGATGCCCTGCTCCTTCTGGAATTCGTCGGCCAGATAGTTGACCAGCCGCATGTCGAAGTCTTCGCCGCCGAGGAACGTGTCGCCGTTCGTCGACTTCACCTCGAATACGCCGTCGCCGATTTCCAGGATCGAAATATCGAACGTGCCGCCGCCGAGATCATAGACCGCGATGGTGCCGGTCTTCTGCTTATCGAGCCCGTAGGCCAGCGCGGCCGCGGTCGGCTCGTTGATGATGCGCAGAACTTCGAGGCCGGCAATCTTGCCGGCGTCCTTGGTGGCCTGGCGCTGTGCGTCGTTGAAATAAGCCGGAACCGTGATAACCGCCTGCTCGACCTTGGAGCCCAGATAGGCTTCGGCGGTTTCCTTCATCTTTTGCAGAATGAAAGCGGAAATCTGCGAAGGCGAATACGTCTTGCCCTCGGCCTCGACCCAGGCGTCACCATTCGAGGCGCGCACAATCTTGTACGGGACGAGCTTCTTGTCCTTCTCCACCATCGGATCGTCGTAGCGCCGACCGATCAGGCGCTTGACCGCGAAAATCGTACGCTCCGGATTGGTCACCGCCTGGCGCTTTGCCGGCTGGCCGACCAGTCGTTCGCCCTCGTCTGTAAAAGCGACGATGGACGGCGTCGTCCGCATTCCTTCCGCATTCTCCAGGACCTTCGGCGTGTTGCCTTCCATGACGGCAACGCACGAATTCGTGGTCCCCAAATCGATACCAATGACCTTGGCCATGGTTGTTAATCCTCTCTTTCTCGGCAGGTCGGGCAGGCCCCAAAGGCACCCGTAAATCCGACCCCCATCTAGCCTCACATCGCCCGGCAGCTCCGGCGATTACCCTTCGCTCATATAGGAGAGCGTCATCACCCCGCAAGGCAGGAGTGCCGATGCAACGCGCTTTACTGGGCCATCGGTAGGCTATCGGGACCGGCCACCGGCGCATCGGACCGCAAGGTCGGGCATTGCGGTGAGGGTCTCTTAACAGTGTCCGAGACGAGCACTCAACACCGCCTCCCGCGCTAGCTGGCCATTAAGGAAAGGCTGCCAGTGATGCCCCGGACGAAGGGGCGGCGGCCGACGCGAGGCCGCATACGGCGCCGGAACGCCCGCCCTTGCTCCGGGAGACATAATGCGCGTCGGCAAGATCGAAAACTTCGGCGCCGCCAAATCCGCAGTGGCCGCGCAGGCGGCCGCGATCGAAGATCCGGTTCGGCGGCTGTTCCTAGCGCTGCCGCGGCCGATACGCTTCCTCGGCGTCGGTGGGCTGGGCCTGATCACCGACTTGGCGGTCTTCACCGCCATCATCGGGCATGGCGTGCCGCCGCTCGCCGCGCGACTTGTCTCGCTCGCCGTGGCGACGCTGGTCACTTGGCGACTCAACCGGGCACTGACCTTCGACCGTAGCGGCCGCCGGCCGGCCGACGAAGCCATGCGCTACGCGACCGTCGCGGCGGCGGCGCAAGCGGTGAGCTACGCGGTTTTTGCCGCGCTCGTCGTGACCGTATCGCGCGCCACGCCCCAGCTTGAAGTGCTGTGCGGCGCGGCCACCGGCGCAGCCGTTTCCTATTCGGGCCAGGCCCTGTTCGCCTTCCGGCCAAACCAGCCGGCCAAGTCCGCCTGATCGCCGCACCATGAGTACCGAAACCGATGTGTTTGTGATCGGCGCAGGGCCAGCCGGCCTGACGGCAGGCTATTGCCTCGCCAAGGAGGGCCGTTCCGTCGTCATCATCGAACGCGATCCGGTCTATGTGGGCGGCATCAGCCGCACGGTCGACTACAAAGGCTTCCTGTTCGATATTGGCGGCCATCGCTTCTTCTCCAAATCGAAGGAAGTCGTTGCGCTCTGGCAG
>DASZWK010000188.1:0-17300 GCA_035546235.1 Xanthobacteraceae bacterium
CAAGGCGCCAAGGACGATGCGGTGCGACAGTTCGGTGTCGCGGTGCACGCCTGCCCGAAAACCTTGATCGAAGGCAACGCCGCCGCACTCGAGCTCAAGGCTCTCGGCGCCGGCGGCAGCGGTATCGGAAAAGCGAGTGGGAATACCTCCGAGGATCGAGTCCCGCATCAGTGACGATGCGTTGCGGCAGCCCGTTGCCGGGTACCGGCTGCAACCGCGGGCCCACCGTAATTGTTAGAAAATGGCGCGCCCGAAGGGATTCGAACCCCTGACCTCTGCCTTCGGAGGGCAGCGCTCTATCCAGCTGAGCTACGGGCGCCTAGCGCGCGGCAACGACGTGTAGATAGCCAAATGCTGCCGATCCGGCAACGGCCGCCGCTTGCCGCCCGCAATGGCGGCTCCTAAGCTGGCCGCAAGCGCAGGAGAACCGGCATGAGTCAAGTCGCGGAAAAGACCGAAACCGCAAGGCCCAAGAGCGCCTCCATCAAGGATGCCGCGTTCCAATGGGACGATCCGCTCGATCTCGAAGGCGAATTGACCGAAGAAGAGCGCATGGTGCGCAACACCGCGCGCGACTATGCGCAGGAGAAGCTGTTCCCGCGCGTCATCGAAGCCAACCGCGACGAGCGCTACGACCCGGCGATCCAGCGCGAAATGGGCGCGCTCGGGCTACTCGGCTCGACCATCCCGCAGGAATACGGCGGCGCCGGCCTCAATTACGTCTGCTACGGACTGATCGCGCGCGAACTGGAGCGGGTGGATTCCGGCTTCCGATCGGCCATGTCGGTGCAATCCTCGCTCGCCATGCAGGCGATCTATGCTTACGGCGATGAGGCGCAGCGCCGCAAATACCTGCCCAAGATGGCGACGGCCGAGCTGCTCGGGTGTTTCGGACTGACCGAACCCGACCACGGCTCGGATCCTGGTTCAATGACGACGCGCGCCGAGAAGGTGCCGGGCGGCTTTCGCCTCACCGGCAACAAGACTTGGATCACCAACGCGCCGGTCGCCCATGTGGCGGTTGTCTGGGCGAAACTCGAAGGAAAAATCCGCGGCTTCATCGTCGAGCGCGACACCAAGGGATTTTCCACGCCGAAGATCCAAGGCAAGCTCAGCTTGCGCGCTTCGATCACCGGCGAGATCGTGCTCGACGGCGCCGTGATCCCGGAAGACAATCTGCTGCCGAACGTTTCCGGCCTCGCCGGTCCATTCGGCTGCCTCAATGTCGCGCGCGCGGGCATCGCCTGGGGCGCCATGGGGGCCGCAGAATTCTGCTGGCATCGTGCCCGCGAATATGCGCTCAGCCGCAAGCAATTCGGGCGGCCGCTTGCCGCCAATCAGCTGGTGCAGAAAAAACTCGCCGACATGCAAACCGAGATCGCTCTCGGCCTGCATGCGGCGCTCCGCATGTCGCGACTGATCGATCAGGGCAAGGCGTCGCCGCCGGCGATCTCGCTGCTCAAGCGCAATAATTGCGGCAAGGCGCTGGATATCGCGCGCGTCGCGCGCGACATGCACGGCGGCAACGGCATCACCGAAGAATTTCATGTCATGCGCGTCCTGTGCAATCTGGAAACCGTGAACACCTACGAGGGCACGCACGACATCCACGCGCTCGTGCTCGGCCGCGCGCAGACCGGCATCCAGGCATTTTTCTGAAGCCTTGCCGAACGTCGGAGCGGCGGCCGTTGCAGGCTGATTCGCCTATTCCTGTTTGAGGCCCGCCGCCTTGATGACCGGCCACCATTTGTCGGTCTCGGCAGTGTAGTAATAGCCGAGTGCCGACGGCGTTTGCCGGTCGCGTGGCACGACCTCCTGGGCAAGATCCCCGAGCCGCTTGCGCACGTCGGGGTCGGCAAGCGCTGCGACCGCAGCAGTATTGAGCTTGGCAATGGCGGCCGCGGGCGTTCCGTGCGGCGCCCAGATCGATTGCCACGGCGTCAGATAGAGTCCAGACAAACCCGCCTCATCCACGGTTGGAATATCGGGTGCGAGAGTCAGGCGGCGCTTTGCAGTGACCGCATAGGCCTTGATCGTGCCGGCCTGAATCTGCGGCAGCGCATCCGATGGCTGATCGAACAGGAGATCGATCCGGCCGGCCACGAGATCCTGCATGGCGAGCCGCAACCCGCGATACGGCACGGTCTGAAATTTTGTTCCAGTTCGCATCTGAAACAGAAAGCCGATCACCTGGTCGGTGCCGCCGGCCACGCCTTGAAAAGCGGTGTCGGGGTTGGCTTTGAGCCAAGCGATCAGCCCGCGCAGATTGTCAGCTGGAACCTTCTTGTTGGCCACGAGCATGAGCGGCGTTTCCGTGAGCAACGCCACCGGCGCGAAGTCCTTGAAGACGTTATAAGACGGATGATAGACGACCGGGCTCACCACATGGGTCGACCAGGTCGCCATCCCGATCGTATAGCCGTCGGGCGCCGCTCGGGCGAGACGCGCCGCCGCAATGGTCCCGGCCGCGCCGGTGATATTTTCGACGACGACCGACTGACCCAGCGTCTGTGACATGGCCTGAGCAACGACGCGGGCGACGGCGTCCGAGGGACCACCGGCGGCAAACGGCTCAATGAACGTAATCGGCCGCGAAGGGTACGTTTGCGCCACCGCACTTGCGGCGAAGCCCCAAAGGGCAGCTGCAAGCATCGCACCCAGCGCATTACGCATCAATCCAATCCCCGTTCGGCGGCTTCGACATAGCGCACCCGGTTATTTCGGGAAAGCTTGATCGGATCACAAGACTGGCATGAACGACAGGTTTGGCCACGTATTTGGCGATGCCCAAAAACTACTCGTCGAATCGATGGGATGTCATCGTCGCGCGGGCTGCTCGCGGGGCGTTATCCCGGACGGCCGCCGGACGACGCATGAGCCGTAAGGGCCGTTCGATGCTACAGCCCGTTGAGGGAGGAGACCGCCACACTCGCGGCGCCATCGGCGCTGGCGATCACGCGCAGCGTCTTGTCATCGTAGGCGAGCCCCGTGAGGCGAAGGTCGTTGATGGCGACGGTGGCGGTCACGCCGGGGCTTTGCTTGGTAAAATTGCCGACGGCGGCGGCAATCCGCTTTTGCGCATCGGCGGCAAACGGCTTTAAATCGATGACGGCCTTTTCGACGAGCGCCTTTTGCAGCAGCGGCGCAGCCGCCTGCGCCGCGGTTCCGAGCAAACCGAATGCCGCATTGGATTGCACGTCGAGCGTCACATCGGTGAGACGCAGGATTTGATTTTTTTGATCCAGAACAGGCCGGCCCCAGACATTCACCAA
This sequence comes from Xanthobacteraceae bacterium, assembly GCA_035546235.1. Taxonomy (GTDB): domain Bacteria; phylum Pseudomonadota; class Alphaproteobacteria; order Rhizobiales; family Xanthobacteraceae; genus BOG-931. Next base: position 3,273 of record DASZWK010000188.1, read on the forward strand.
GGCGTTGGCGCCGAGGAAACTGAAAAATCCGCGCTTCTTCACATTGACCTGGAGAGAAATCAGGAGGCGGTCACCAGACGCCGCGACCGAAGCCTGATTGACCTTGACGGCGAACGCGCCGCTGCCGTCCTCCGGATAGGTTTTGCCGCCCACCTGCGCCGCCAACAACCGGCTCAATTCCGTGAACGGAATGTCGATCGGAACCGCTATGTTGATCGCGCCTTCATTTGCCTGAGGGACGAGTTCAAGCTGTTGCGGGAACGGACAGTTGGGCTTGGTTTGGGTCGGCACGATGCGGGTCTGTGCCTGTACACCGATCAGGAGTGTGACCGCCTGCCCGTCGATTTTCGGCTGGGCCGCGACGGCGCGCACCGGCTGTATTTCAAGAAAGAGCGCCGGCGCTCCCTGCCCGGCCGCCCCGAGCGGAACAGCCTGACAGAGCTTGGCCCATTCGGCGCGCGCCGCGTTTTCGATAAACGGATTAGCGCGCAAATATGCTTCGAGCGCGCTGGTCTGATCGTGCACCAGCTTGTCGAGCAGCGGTTTGGCCGCATTGCCGACGTTGAGCTTGAGACCGCCAATCGGGAGCGTGACATCGGCGAGGTTGACCTGAGCGGCCAGATTCGGCGCTAACCGCCAGTTCGGCAAAATCGTCGGTCGCGCCGTCGTGGTCACGGTGCCCTGGATATTGGCGTGCTGATCGAACGCCTTGCCGGCGAGATTTTCGACCTGCTGCCCGACATTCCCGCCGAGCAGACTGCCGAGCGCGCCGCCGATTGCGCTGAGTCCGCTGCCGGCGGCGCCGCTAAGCGTACCGAGGGCCTCGAAGGAGCCGGTCAGCGGTGTCGTGACCACCAGGACTCCGGGTTGGCCGGTGACGCTGAGCGGCCCGCGCGAAACCGCGAGCTTGAGCTGCGTATTCGCGAGCAATTTTCCGAGCGGATTTTGCGGCGTGCCCGAGAAATCGCGCGGCGCACGCGCATCAAGCGACTCACGGATCGCGGCAAGGGAAATAGCGGTCGGCGCGAGCACCGTCGACGTGCCGGTCAATGGCTGCAGCGGCGGCGGTGGCGTCAATGTCACCGGGCTCTGCACAATCTGCGTCGGCCGCAGCACGCCGATCGTAATGACGGCAGCGCCAAAACAAATGGCAACCGCAAGGCCGCCGATAATCATCGCGCGAACACGCATGCGATCCGTATTTGCCTCCACAAATTGCAACACGCCAGCAGAACTTAAAGGTCGCTTGGCTGCCTCCGCAGGCTGGCGGAGCGACGGAACCGTACCTAGATCACGACCGCGCCGCTTGGCAACGCCAAAACCGCACCACAAACGGAACGGGTCATGTCACCGATCTCACTGCTGCTCAACGTGCTATGGATCGTGTTCGGCGGGTTGTACATGGCCGTCGGCTGGCTCTTCGCCACCGTTATCATGGCGCTGACCATTGTCGGCCTGCCCTGGGCGCGCGCGGCATTCAACATTGCCTCCTACGCACTGCTGCCCTTCGGCCGTAAAGCGGTGTCACGCTCAGAATATCTCGGTACGGACGATCTCGGCACCGGGGCGTTCGGAGTGATCGGCAACATCATATGGCTGGTGCTGGCGGGATGGTGGCTGGCGCTGTTGCATCTCGTCACTGCGTTCTGTCTCGCCATCACCATTATCGGCATTCCGTTCGCCTGGGCGCACCTGAAACTCGCGGGCATCGCCCTGTGGCCGGTCGGCAAGATGATCGTCGAAGCCGACGCCCTGGCAATGCGCCGGCAAGGTGCCCAGCCGCGTCGCACCGGCTTCATCTGACGGGAAGCTCATTTCGGCGCGGTGTGGTGCGTGCCGAATTCATCCTGTTCGACGACACGAAGTCGGCGAACCGTCAACTCTCCGACGTCCAGGGCATCAATCTGCGCCTTCTTGATTGCCACGCGTCCTACCGCGAGGCGTCCGATCGCCAGCGCCCCAATCGCGAGCGCGCCAAATGCCACCGCTCCTACCGCCAGCGCCATTACACTGACCGGGGCATTTGATTTGGATGGGACACTGATCTTTCGCGCCATCGCTCGCTCCATCAACCTAGTCGGGATTTGTACTCAGTCAGTATTTCAAGACTCGCTAATCATCACAGGCTTAGCAAGGCAGCTTCACCACCGCGCTCCCTGCCTCGCAAGCCGGTGAACCCGGCCGCAGCGGCCACTTGAAGCGTACCCGCCGGCGGCTGAGGTTTCCTGGCATGCTTTGCGGCTGCTATGCTGGACGGCGTCGAACGACGGAGCCAGCAATGTGCCGCAACATCCGCACGCTGTTTAATTTCGAGCCACCGGCAACGGAGCAGGAAATCCGCGCGTCTGCACAGCAGTTCGTGCGCAAGCTCAGCGGTTTTACCCAGCCATCGCACGCCAACGAAGCAGCCTTCGAGCGCGCCGTCGCCGAGGTCGCAGACGCGGCGCGGCGTCTGCTCAATTCGCTGCACACCACAAGTCCGGCGAAAAACCGGGAGAGCGAGGCCGAAAAGGCGCGCGCTCGGGCGCGTGAGCGGTTCGCGTAGGTCGGCTGGCTTCAAGGAAGCGCCCGGCGGAGCACGTCGTCCACCCAATCGGCCAGCGCATCGAGCAGCTCACCGAAAATCTCCGCGTCCTTGCGCCCGCTGCGTGCCGGCACATGAAATGAATGATCGGCATCGGCATAGAGCTTGAGGGTCGCGCGCCGTCCGAGTTCTTTGCAAAGCGGCTGCAACTCACCGAGCGCCGCCAGCGTGTCGCGTGTGCCCTGCAGGAACAGCATCGGCACCTCCACATCGAACAGATGCTCGCCGCGCTCGGCCGAAGGCCGGCCTGCCGGATGCAACGGAAAGCCGAGGAACACCAAGCCGCGTACGCCCTGCAGCGGCGCCGCGGCCTGGGCCTGCGAGGTCATGCGGCCGCCAAACGACTTGCCGCCGGCGAAAAGCGGCAGTTCCGGCAGTGCGGCTCGCGCCGTCGCGACCGCAGCGCGCACCGTCGCCTGCGCGAGCTTCGGCGGATCGGGCCGCTTCGAGCCGCGCTCCATATAGGGGAACTGATAGCGCAGTGTCGCGATACCGCGCTCGGCGAGGCCCGCGGCGGCCGCGGCCATGAACGGATGTGTCATGCCCGCACCGGCGCCATGCGCCAGCACGTAACACGCGCGCGCCCGCGGCGGCGCTTGCAGCAAGCCGGAGACGCAAAGCTCATCGCCAACCGGGATCGTCAAAGATTTAGCGGTTGCAGCCGCCATACTTGGGCTCCAGCACTCATTCACGCAACTATCGTTTCGCCGGGCGCCCCCGCAACACCTTGCGAATCTGCATGAGCACGCGCCGGTGCAGATCGGCCGCCGTCGCTTTCGGTGTAAGTTCGACGCGGGCTGTCGCTGCCTCGCTGAGCATCAGGTTATAGGGCGTGCCCTTCGTATCGCCGGCCGTGCGGAAGTCGCTGCGGTAACAGATTATTGGTTTCTCCTGGGCATAGGCAAAGCCAACTTCCCAGGACGTACCGCTGTCGGGATCAGGGCCATCCATGCACGCCACAACGGCGTCGGCCCATTCGATGCCTTTGACGCAGCTTTGAAATATCGCTTTGGCGCCGCCACGCGTTGCCCGCTCCTGGGGCAGCCAGACCGCAAAGCCCCGCGCCTTCAGAAAGCGCGCTAATCCGGCGTTGAATTCGCGCTCCGCCACTGTAAACAACGGCCCGGACAGAAAGAGCCTGGTCATTTCGCCTCCGCTCGATTTCCAGACCCGTCATACCTGTACTTGGACTGACTTGCACCGGCCAGCGATGCGGAGGTTGGAGTGGGCGAGACGTTGCACTAAACTTGGTGCCGGGTTCAGTCGCCGCGGGAGAATATGCGATGATCAAAATTTGGGGCCGCAACACCTCATCAAATGTGCAAAAGGCGATGTGGGCAGTCGGCGAGCTCGGGCTGCCGCACGAGCGCATCGATATCGGCGGGCCGTTCGGCAAGAATCGCGAGCCGGCTTACCTCGCCATGAATCCGAACGGGCTGGTGCCGACGCTCGAGGAAGAAGACGGCTTTGTGCTGTGGGAGTCCAACTCGATCGTGCGCTATCTCGCCGCGAAACACCGTCCCGGCACGCTCGAACCCGCCGATCCAAAGGCCCGCGCCCGCGCCAGCCAATGGATGGACTGGCAATTGTCGGTGTGCGCACCGGCCATCACGCCGGTATTCTGGGGCCTCATCCGCACGCCGCCGGAAAAGCGCGACCACGCGGCGATCGAAGCCGGCAAGAAGAACACGACGGCCGCCATGACCATGGTGGACGAGCAGCTCGGCAAGACTGCGTATCTCGCCTGCGATGCATTTTCCTACGGCGACATCCCGGTCGGCGTCATGGCATACCGCTACCGGCAGCTGGTGCCCGACCGCCCGCCACTGAAGAATTTCGAGCGCTGGTACGCGGCGATCTCGGCGCGGCAGGCCTTCAAGGATCACGTCGGCGCGGTGCCACTGACGTAGCGGTGTCATCATCCGCGAAAGCGGATGATCCAGTAGTCACTGATTAGCAAAGCGAAGACTGGATGCCCGCCTGCGCGGGCATGACAGTCACTCCGCCGCCGCCCGCGCACCGCCGGCGTGTACCGAGGCAATGTAGTCCATCGCCGCCTGTACGCCGCCCTTCTTATGCGGGATGCGCGCCAGCGACAGCGTCATCTCGGTCATGGCCAGCACGCCCATCATCCAGCCGTCGTTGATGTCGCCGAGATGGCCGATGCGGAAATATTTCTTGGCGTAGGGTCCGAAGCTCGCGCCATAGGAGATATTGAACGTCTCCAGCGCCAGCCCGCGGAACGCGTCGGCATCGTGGCCGTCCGGCAGCAGCACTGCCGTGATGGTCGGCGAATAGTATTTTGAATCGCGGCACAGCGTCTCCAGGCCCCAGGCGCGCACGGCGCGGCGGGTCGCTTCGGCAAGCCGCGCGTGACGGGCAAACACGTTATCGAGACCTTCCTCGTGCAGCATGTCGATCGACACGGCTAACCCCTGCAGCATCTGGGTCGCTGGCGTGTACGGGAAGAAGCCCACCTTATTCATGGTGAGCATGTCGTCCCACGACCAGAACGACTTCAGCAGCTTCGAACTCTTTGCCGCGTTCAGCGCCTTGTCGCTGACCGCGTTGAACGACATGCCCGGCGGCAGCATCAGTCCTTTCTGCGCGCCGCCAACCGTGACATCGACGCCCCATTCGTCGTGGCGGTAATCGGTCGAAGCGAGCGAGGAAATCGTGTCGACCATCAAGAGCGCCGGATGGCCGGCGGCATTGATCGCCTTGCGGATCTGATCGATCGGCGACAGGCAGCCGGTCGCCGTCTCGTTGTGCAGCACGCAAACCGCTTTGATTTCGTGCGCCTTGTCGTTACGCAGGTGCTCTTCGATCTTCGCCGGGTCGGCGCCGGTGCGCCAATCGCCGGGAATGAATTCCGGCTTGAGCCCGAACTTCTGCGCCATGGCCTTCCATTGCGCCGCGAACTGCCCGGTCTCCACCATGAGCACGCGGTCGCCGGGCGACAGCGTGTTGACGAGCGCGGCTTCCCACGCGCCGGTCCCGGTCGCGGTGTAGATGATGACCGGGTTGTTGGTCTTGAAAATGGTCTTGACGCCGTCGAGGCAGCGCTTGGCGAGTTTGGCGAACTCCGGCCCGCGATGATCGATGATCGGCGTATCCATCGCGCGCAACACGCGGTCGGGCAGCGGCGTCGGTCCCGGAATCTGCAGGAAGTGACGCCCGGCGGCGCGCGAAGTGTTGTTCTGCGGCATTTTCGGCACTCCTTCGGACAAATCCATCGGTCCCGGCGGCGTCTATCCGAGGGCGCTCGCGGCTTGTGGGGTTGAATAGCGAATGCGACATTGCGGTCAAGGCTCTTCTCCCGACGGGGTTACGAATTGTCCGCATTATTGATGCCGGGGCTGGAACGTCGGCTAAAGGCGGAACGCCTCGGCGAAGTGTGCTTCGACGCCTTCACGCGTGGGCGGTATTCCACCGATGCCTCGCACTATCAGATCATGCCGCTCGGCGTCGTAACGCCGCGCACGATAGAAGAAGCCGAACGCGCCATCGCGATTTGCCGCGCGGAAGGCGTGCCGATCACGCCGCGCGGTGGTGGAACCTCGCAGGCCGGACAGACAGTAAACCACTCGGTGGTGCTTGATTGTTCGCCGCATCTCAACCGCGTGCTCGATGTTGATGCCGCAGCGCGCCACTGCACGGTCGAGCCGGGGATCGTGCTCGATGAGCTCAACCGTGCGCTCAAGCCCACCGGGCTGTGGTTCCCGGTCGATATTTCCACCGCATCGCGCGCGACGATCGGCGGCATGGTGGGCAACAATTCCTGCGGAGCGCGCTCGCTCCGTTACGGCAACACGCGCGAGAATGTTATCGCCATCGATGCGGTGCTGGCCGACGGCAGGCACGCGCATTTCGGCCGTTTGGGTGACGGCGCGACGAATGTGCCGCAGGCGCTGCAAAAAGACTTGCTGGCGATCGCGGCGCGCGAGGCTGACGAAATCGACCGGCGCTTGCCGAACGTGCAGCGCCGCGTCGGCGGCTATAATCTCGATGCGCTCGTGCCGGGCCGAAACGACATCAATCTGGCACATCTTCTGGTCGGTTCCGAAGGCACACTGGCGTTTTCGACCAGGATCGAGCTGAAACTCTCGCCACAGCTCGGCCGCCGCGCGCTCGGTGCTTGTCATTTCGGCAGTTTTCACGAAGCGATGAAAGCGGCGGCACACATCGTCGCGCTCGGACCGATCGCGGTCGAGCTGATCGATCGCACTATGCTGGGGCTGGCGCGCGATATCGCGATGTTTCGGCCGACAGTCGACGCCTTCCTGCGCGGCGACCCGGAGGCGATTTTATTTGTCGAGTTCGCCGAAGACGATTGGGACGAAAATTTGCGCCGGCTCAAGCGGCTCGGCGAGTTGATGGGGGACCTCGGCCTGGCGTGGACCAACAGCGGCGCCGAATGGGGTGGCGTGGTCGAGGTGCTGGATGCCAAACTGCAGAGCGGCATTTCCGAGGTGCGCACCGCCGGCCTCAACATCATGATGTCCATGAAGGACGCGGGGAAACCGATCTCCTTCGTCGAGGATTGCGCGGTGCCGCTCGAACACCTGCCCGATTACACGGCGCGGCTCACCGAAGTGTTCGAGAAAAACGGCACGCGCGGCACCTGGTATGCGCACGCCGCCGTCGGCTGCCTGCATGTGCGCCCGGTGCTTAATCTGCGCCTCGACAAGGACGTGCGGGCGATGCGCGCCATTGCCGAGGAAGCGTTCGCGATGGTGCGCGAATACAAGGGCTCACATTCCGGCGAGCACGGCGACGGCATTGTGCGCTCGGAATTTCATGAAAAGATGTTCGGCGCCGAGTTGGTGCACGCGTTCGAGGAGGTGAAGGACCGTTTTGACCCGCACGGCCTGTTCAATCCGGGAAAAATCGTTCGCGCGCCGAAATTCGACGACCGCGGCAACTTTCGCTACGGCCCCGACTACCACGCCGACGAGATCACAACCGCGCTCGATTGGTCGGCCTATCCGGGCGCCGGCGGCGGTTTTCAGGGCGCGGTCGAGATGTGCAACAACAACGGCGCCTGCCGCGCACTCTCGGGCGGCGTCATGTGCCCGAGCTATCGCGTCACCCGCGACGAACGCGATGTCACCCGCGGCCGCGCCAATACGCTGCGGCTTGCCATCACCGGCCAGCTCGGCCCCGATGCATTCACGTCCGATGAGATGGCGGAGACGCTCAAACTCTGCGTCTCCTGCAAGGCCTGCCGCCGCGAGTGTCCGACCGGCGTCGACATGGCGCGCATGAAGATCGAAGTTTTGGCGGCGCGTGCAGCGCAGCGCGGGCTGATGCTGCACGAGCGGCTGGTCGGCTATCTGCCGCGTTACGCGTCCTACGCGGCGAAGGTGCCGTGGCTGATGAATTTGCGCGACCGGCTGCCAGGCGCGGCGAAGCTATCCGAAGCCATCGCCGGATTCAGCGCGCGCCGCAGCCTGCCAAAGTGGCGATCGAATTATTTTCGCGACCCAAAAACACCGTCATGGCCGGGCTTGACCCGGCGATCCACGTCTTCGATCGCCGCAGCAACGAAAGACGTGGATGCCCGGAACAAGTCCGGGCATGACGGCGCAGCGGGCCGCGACGTCGTTCTGTTCGCCGACACCTTCAACCGCTATTTCGAGCGCGAAAATATCGATGCGGCGCGCGCGGTTCTGGAGGCGGCGAACTGTCGAGTTCATTTCCCCGCACCGGCCGATGGCGGTCGGCCGCTGTGCTGCGGCCGCACATTTTTGTCGATCGGCAAAACAGACGAGGCGCGGCACGAAGCGGAGCGAACGCTTGCCGCGCTCGCGCCTTTCGTGGCGCAGGGGATGCCCGTTATCGGACTTGAGCCAAGCTGCCTTTTCGGCTTCCGCGACGAAATTCCGGCACTGATCAAAACCGATACGGCGCGGCAAGTCTCCGAACGTGCCGTTTTGTTTGAGGAATTCCTCGCCAACGAAGCCAAGGCAGGCCGACTGACATTGCGGCTTGCGCCGCTGAAGAAACAGGCGTTGCTCCACGGGCATTGTCATCAGAAATCTTTCGACGCCATGTCAGCCGTCGAAGCGACATTGCGGCTCGTGCCCGAACTCGCCGTCGAAACAATCGAGTCGAGCTGCTGCGGCATGGCCGGCGCGTTCGGCTATGCGGCCGACACGGTCGACGTGTCCTATGCGATGGGCGAGTTGTCGCTCTTGCCCGCAGTGCGCAAGGCGGGGCCAGACGCGCTCATCGTCGCCGACGGCACCTCATGCCGGCAGCAAATCCGTGACGGCGCGGGGCGCGAGGCACTGCATGTGGCGCGAGTGCTGGCGATGAGCCTGCCGGCGGCGTGACCTTTATCGCTCGCTATCAAGCGCGCTTTCGTGCCAACGCCGCAACGCCAGGTAATTGACCAACGCGAGCAGATAAAAAATCACCAGGCCGGCGACGCAAAGCAGCAGCAGCGCCGCGAACATGCGCGGAATGTTGAGGCGGTACTGCGCTTCCATGATCCGAAAGGCGAGGCCGGACCCGGCGCCGCCCGAACCGGCCGCGATCTCGGCCGCCACCGCGCCCACGAGCGACAAGCCGCCGGCGATGCGCAGGCCGCCCAGCATATAGGGCAGCGAAGCGGGTAGTTTCAGGTCCCACATCACCCGCGCGGGCGAGGCGCCGTAAAGCGCGAACAGGTCGGCCAGATTGCGATCGACCGAACGCAGGCCCAGCGTCGTGTTGGCCAGCACCGGAAAGAACGCCACGATCCAGGCGCAGACCAGCACCGCTGTTGGCTGCGGCATGTAGACCAGCAGCAGCGGCGCGATGGCAATCACCGGCGTTACCTGCAGGATCACCGCATAGGGATAAAGCGAATATTCGACCAAGCGCGACAGGTCGAACAGCACGGCGAGGATAAAGCCGCCGAGCGTGGCCAACACAAAGCCCTCGACGGTAGTGACCAGCGTTACCAACAGCGACTGCAACAGCAAGGACCGGTCCGTCACCAGCGTCTGTACAACGAGGCTCGGAGACGGCAGCACATAGGGCTTGATCTGCCAGAACCACACTGCCGCCGCCCAGATTGCGATGATGAACGCCGCAACGATGACCGGCAAGGCCACGCGCAACGCGCGCTCGCGACGTTCGCGAGCGGAAGCTTCCAGGTTCATGGCTCACCTCCCGCCGCCATGGCGTTCGCCAGCGCATCCGAGGTGCGGCGACACAACGCCACGTATTCGGGCGAGGTCCGAAAATCGCCGCCGCGCGGATAGGTCGCGTCAATGACCAACTCGGTGAACACACGGCCCGGGCGGGATGCCATCACGGCGATGCGGCTCGACAGATACACCGACTCGAATACCGAGTGGGTGACAAATACCACTGTGGTGCCGAGCCCCCGCCACATCGTCAGAAGATCATCGTTGAGCTTGAAACGCGTGATCTCATCAAGCGCGGCGAACGGCTCGTCCATCAGCAGCAGTTCGGGCTCGGTGACGAGCGCGCGCGCAATCGACACGCGCATGCGCATGCCGCCCGACAGTTCGCGCGGATATACCGAGCTGAAATCCCGCAGACCAACGCGCTCAAGCGCGGCATCGACGCGCCCCCGCGCCTTGTCGGCCGCGACGCCGGCAAGCTTGAGCGGCAGCCGCACATTGTTGAACACGGTGGTCCATGGCATCAGCGTCGGCTCCTGAAACACAAAGCCGATAAGGCCGCTCCGGATCTGCGCCCCCGTTGCCCATTCCACCCGGCCCTGCGTCGGCTCGCTCAATCCCGCGATGATGCGCAGCGCCGTCGACTTGCCACAGCCCGACGGCCCGAGCAGCGACAGGAATTCGCCCTGCCGCACGTCTAAATCGAGGCCGTTGACCGCCAGCGTACCGTTGGGGAACGTCTTGCCGATGCCGCGCAACGCGACCAGCGAAGGTCCGGAGGAATGTGTCGCCGGCGGGATCGTCGCTCTCCTATTTGTGCATGCCGATCTCGCTGGTAAATTTCTTCCAGCGAGCCACTTCGGCGGCATGATAGGCGGCAAACGCATTGGCGTCCTGACCGGTCGGCTCAAAGCCGATGGCGCGGAAGCGTCGCGCCATCGCCGGCTGTTTGACGACATCGACGACGGCCTTGCCAAGCATTTGGCGGATGTCTTCCGGCATCTTCGGCGGCCCATAAAGTCCCAGCCATCCGGTCAGGACGACCCCGGGGAAGCCCGCTTCCTTGAAGGTCGGCAGATCGGGCAGCGTCGGCTGCCGGTACGGACTGGTCACCGCCAGCCCTTTGATCGAATGCCCCTTGATCTGCCCCATGACGACCGGAAAGACTTCAACGATCGAATCGATCGATCCACCCATCAGGCTGTTGAGGGCTTCGGGGCCGCCCTTGAAGGGGACATGCAGCATGTTGATGCCGGCCTCCTTCATCAGCAGTTGCGCCGCGGTGTAATCGAGCGCGCCAACGCCGGTCGAACCGAACGTGAGCTTGCCGGGATGCGCCTTGGCGTAGTCGACGAAGTCCTTGACGGTATTCACCGGCATTGAATTGTTGACCACAAGCGCGGTCGCGTATTCGGCGGCGTTGGCGATCGGCGCGAGATCGTGCAGCGGATCGAACGGCGGATGCGGATCCATCACGATGTTGATCACGACCGAGCCGACGGTCCCCATCATCAGCGTGTAGCCGTCGGGCGCCGCCTTCATCATGTCGTGGAAGCCGATCACGCCCTGACCGCCGGGTTTGTTCTCGACCACAAATGGCTGCTTGAATTTCTCCTGCAATCCTTGAGCAATCAGCCGGCCGGATAGATCGGCGATGCCGCCGGCCGGAAACGGCACGATCAATCGAACGGGGCGCGACGGATAGCTCTCCGCGGCCGGCACGGCGCTCGCGCAGATCATGGCGAACAGCAGAGAGAGGAGGAAGACTCGCAAGACAAATAGCTCCTTTTGTTGACGGATGATCATTGCAGACCATGGCCTTACATCGTCATTGCGAGGCAACGGACCCGCGCGAAGTCGCGCGGTCCGATGACAGGCGCCGCGAAGCAATCCAGGGGCGGCGCGCAGTGCGGTGGGTCAGAACTGGATTGCTTCGTCACTTCGTTCCTCGCAATGACGAGGTCATTTCGGCCGCAAATCCAGCCCGACTTTCTTGTTGACGAATTGCAGCGTGTAGCATTTGCGATAGTCGAGACCGGCCTTGGCGACGCCGGCATGCACCATCTGGTCGAAGAAGCTTTTCATGCGTGCGTCCGTCATCGCGCCGACGCCAAGGTTGAGCGTATCGCCGGAGTCGACAATGCCGTATTGCTTCATCTTGGCGACCGAATAGGCGAGCAAGTCGTCGTTCATTTCGGGGTTCTGTTTCTTGATCAGCGCGTTGCCGGCGCTGTTGTCATGGTAGACGTAGTTGTACCAGCCGATAATCGAGGCATCGACAAAGCGCTGCACCAATTCCGGCTTCTTGTCGACCAGATCACGGTGAGTCTCGATCAAGGTCGAATAGGCCGAGAAACCTTGATCGGCGAGCAGAAAGACCTCCGGCTTGAAATGCGCCGCCTTCTCGATGGCGAACGGCTCCGAGGTCACATAGCCCTGCATCGCGCTCTTTAAGTCGGCAAGGAACGGCTGCGGGTTGAAGGTATAGGGTTTGACCTGAGAGTCCTTGAAGCCGTAATCCGACTTGAGCCACTGGAAATAGCTGGTCATGCCCTCTTTGGAGATGAACAGCGTCAGGTTCTTCAGGTCGGTGAATTTTTTGATACCCTGATCCGGGTGCGCGATCAGCACCTGCGGGTCTTTCTGAAACAGCGCCGCAACCTCGATCACCGGAATGTTGTTTTCAACCGCGTCGAAGCCCTGCAGGGTGTTGGCCGAGAGGAAAAAGTCGATCTTGCCGACCGCCAACAGGATGCGGTTGTTCACGTTCGGGCCGCCCGGCACGATGGTGACGTCGAGGCCGTATTTACGGTACGTGCCATCGGCCAGTGCCTGGTAGAAGCCGCCGTGCTCGGCCTCGGCCACCCAGTTGGTGCCGAACGACACCTTGTCGAGGCCTTTTGCCGGTCCTTGCGCCGATGCGGGCGCGACGGCGGCCCCGGCTGCGAGGCTCAAGAGGGTTCGGCGCGTTACGGCGGACGGCATCGGTTGCTCCTTGGCGGCGGCGACGCGACAATAGAGCATGATCCCGAAAAGTGGATACCGGTTTTCGGGAAAGATCATGCTCGAAGAAAAATGCTAAATACGGCGACGATTGGCGAGTGACGCGGATGACGCTACCCCGGCGCAATTGGATGGACATGACCTGGCAAGACGTTGCCGGGGCGGCCAGCGCGACCGTGCGCTGGATCGCGGTGCTGCCGCTTGCCGCCGTGGAGCAACACGGCCCGCACCTGCCGCTCGGCGTCGATACCTATATCGCCGAAGCCTATCTGGCGCGGGTACAGGGGCTATTGCCCGCCGACCTGCCGGTGACGTTCCTGCCCGTGCAGCGGATCGGCGTCTCAGCCGAGCATCTGTCGTTTCCCGGCACGCTCACGCTTTCCGCTGCGACCGCGATGGCGACCTGGACCGAGCTCGGCGAAAGCCTGGCGCGCGCCGGCGTGCGCAAGCTCGTGCTGGTAACGAGCCATGGCGGCAATGTGGCCGCCATGGAATCGGTGGCGCGCGACCTGCGCGCGCGGCTCGGCATGCTGGCAGTCACGGTCGGCTGGCACCGCTTCGGCTATCCGGACGGCACTTTCACGGCGGAGGAGAAAAAACACGGCATCCACGGCGGCGATATCGAAACCTCGCTGATGCTGGCGGGAAAGGCCGAGACCGTGCGCATGGATCACGCGCCGAACGCGACGCCGACGACGATCGCGATGGCGCGTGAGTTCAAATGGCTCGGCGCCTACCGGCCGGCCGGTTTTGCCTGGATGACGCAGGACCTCAATCCGAGCGGCGCGGTGGGCGATGCCACGCTCGCCACTGCCGCCAAGGGTGAAGCCGCGCTCGAACACGGCGCCACGGCGTTCATCGAGCTCCTCAGGGAAATCGACCGCTTCGATCTGTCGCGGCTGCGCGAAGGGCCGCTGGCAGAGCCTTTTGGTCCGTCATCCTGAGGCGCGAGCAAAGCGAGCCTCGAAGGACGACGGCCCGAGCGCCTCGGCCGCATCCTTCGAGGGCCGCTTCGCGGCCGCCTCAGGATGACGGAAAAAGCGCTACGCCGCGATTTTCACATATTCGAAATCGCCCGGCTTGTTGTCGATGCCGACGCGCGGCGGAGCGATCCAACTGGCGAACTGACCGGGCTCGGTCACGGGCTTCATCAGGCTGGCGATAAAATCGCCGTCGTCCTTCGATGGCAGCCACTGGCCTTTGTCGCGCTCCCACGCCGCTGCGTCCAGCAGTTTGCCGTGAGGCGAAACCTGCACGTCCTTGAACTCGCCGATGTGACGGTGGAAGCCGACATGAGGCAGC
>DASZWK010000189.1:0-2435 GCA_035546235.1 Xanthobacteraceae bacterium
CGCTCAAACCCAAGATCGAGCGCACGGCGCCGCTGGCCATTTTCCAACCTGTGTTGAAGGGCCATGGAAACGACCTGGCGGCGGGTACGATACCGCTCATTGCGACGACGCCAGGCATAAAGCTTCTTGGACCGTTGCCGGATTTGCAGAGTTTAATCCCGTACACGGCCGCGCTCATGACGGCCGCCCCGCAGCGGACGACGGCGGAAAGCTTTATCAAGTTCTTGGTATCGCCGAAGGCAAAAGAAACTTTCGCAGCGAATGGAGTCACGTGAAATAGTGTTCGGCCCCGGTAGGCGCCAGCTCGGAAGGGGGCGATGTCATCGCTGCGTCACGTCCGCTCCCACTTTGGAAATGCAGCGCAGAACTACACGATGCCGGCAGTGGCAAACGTCATTGCCGGCCCGTCGCCGCCATGAAAGGTGCGATCGCGATTTTATTTTCTGGTCTCGCATTTCTCATTCAGGACGGCCCACAGGTCGACGCCGCCGGCGAGGATTTTGCCCTGCCGGATCGTCGTCTGCCCGAACAAATTCACTTGCTGTTGCTTGCCGGGCGGCCCGTAGTTCAGCGAAACATCTTTCGCAGACCAGCTGCCATCGGAATTATGCTTGAAGTCCTTGCATTGGATGACGTCCTTCAAGCTCATATCTTGAGCCCGCGCTATTCCGGGCGCCGCAACGCAAGCGAGGATAAGCAGTGCCGACGAAATCACGCGGATCATTGCACTCTCCTTTGAGCAGGCTTTCTCTATGGCCGTCAGGCGCGTACCAGAGGAATTTCGCGCGCCTTGAACATCGCGCCGCCCAGCAAGGCATAGCTCAGCAGAGCCAGGAAGAGATAAAGGCCTAAGACCACGAAGCCATTTTGGCTGACGGTGTCGGCGGCATCCCAGGCGCCGTGAAGCGCGGCGGCGCTCAGATAGCCGATCGGCAGCAGATAGATCGCCATTTTGGGGCGCAGCACCGAAAGCCCGATAAAGTAGCCGAACAGGCCGCTATAGGCGCAATGGCCGGTCAGTGTCGGCAGCCCGCGCGCGAGCAGATCCACAAGTCCAGTGAACGCCTGGCTTCCGGTATCCTTCGCCGTGTTCATAGCCTCCGGCACGTATTGCTCCAGCGTCTCATCGAGAAAGAAACCGGTACCCGAGGCTACGCCCAGGATGATGCCATTGAGAGGTCCGGAAACCCGAACGCGCTTTGCCAGACCGGCCAGCACTGCGCCCAGCCTGCCCGGCGCATGGCGGGCGAGGAACGCCAATCCGGCACCGAGCAGAATCAAGGCAAACAGCGGCAGCGCCTTGAAGCCTTCTTCGCACAGGCCGACAAAATACCAGCCCGCAAGCTGCACCCCGTAGTAGGGAGACTTGTGCCATTGCAGCGATGGGATGACGTGGTTGAACAGGGCGTACCAATATTGCCAGACCGGGCTTTCCAGCAGCAGAAACGTGCAAGCCGTGACGCCGACGAACAGCCACCACGGCGCTGCGCGCTCGCACATGTTGTAGATGTAGACGTTGATCATCAGCGCGATATAGAGGGCGATGATCCAGTAGATCACCCAGGCTTGCTGGATTTGATCGGAGCCGGTGGGCTGGGCGCCAGGGTGCAGCACCACCATCATTCCAAGCGAAACGAGGATTGTCGCGATTATCGGAAGCAGATGTTCTTGCGACCAGGTGCGGCGGCCGCCGACGAGCGGAAAAACCATGCCGCGCGAGAGCTGGAAGTCGGCTTCCACGGCCGGAGCAGAGAGTTCGGTCGCCATCACATCACCGCTGCAAGTAGGTTGCTGGTTTGATCGAGACTCGCGCATTTCCCGGCCGGCGGCATCCGAACCGCACGGATGGGTGGAACACAGGACTGGAGACACACGTCGGCTGACGACACCACGTACGATTCTATCTGGCCGACTTATACTCGCCCACGCAAGGCAATTCGCTTGGCGACGGTCTGCCGCAACCGGTGAATCTAGCCGTGCGAGCGTGGCGATTAGACAGGCGCAATGGAACTTTGCCGAGGCGAAGGAGCTTTGTTCCGCTTGCGAGTAACGAACCGGTCGATCAGGAGTCCTCGATGACCTCAAGGCGGGACGCGGAGCGGCGTGAGTTATTGCTCGGCAAACATGAGGGCGTCGGTGGGCAGTGTCTGCGGCGGCAAAGCGGACATTCGCTGGCAATACGATCGATACAGTTTATGGATGGAGGCCTGGATCGTCCAAATGGCTTCGCGGCCACGGAGGGCATCTCGCCTTCCTTGTGAAGCGGCCGGGTTTTCTATTAGTGTGACAGGAGCAGCGTTCGGCGATCCTTTCGTCGGGACGAAAACGTTGATATTTCAATGGTTTGTGCGACGCGCCCGTGGTCGGCACAGGCGCGCGGGAAGGCGACAGTGCGCTACATCTCCACCCGGGGCGAGGCCCCGCCGCTCGGCTTT
>DASZWK010000190.1:0-1553 GCA_035546235.1 Xanthobacteraceae bacterium
ACGCCGGTCATAGTGCCGGCGGACATGATGTCCGATACCGCCCGAGTGCAACGGGGACGAACCCTTTGCGCGCGGGCACCGCATCCCGCTCCCGCCAGCCGGAGTCACCGTCTGACGTCCTTGCACGAGGAGCGAGAGGACGGCGGTTTTACACATTCTGAGACTATTGTCAATGATAGTCTCTTTCAAGCTGACTATAGCCTTGATTCAACGATATTTTCGAAGCCGCCTACCCGGTTCGGCTGTCATCGGTGACACACTTTTCGTGCGAATCAAGCGAGCATTAACCATTTCGGCGCACGCTGGGGCTGCATGACGGAAACTTGGATGACCGCAAGTCCGCCACACCCGCGCCTCATTGTCCTCCTGGGATTGGCTTAGGGTATGCGTGTCGGAAGTCGGGGATTTTACGGTCGGAGTTGACTCGGGGGAAACCGCAGCGGGGCGGTTCGGGACAATTTGAAGATCTGGCAGTTAAGCTGCATTGTCGGCGCCTTGACGGCGTTGATCGTTGCCGGGATGTGGCAGCTCGCAATCGAGCGGCCCGCCATGGCGGCGACGCGGCCGAGTGCACGCATTGAGGCAGCGTTCAGCGCGGTCTCGCTCAACACCACGACGGTCCTCGCCAAGTTCACTCCTGCGCAGTCTTCTGCCCAGTCTTCTGCAAAATCTCCCGCCACCTACAGCCTCGCATCGGTGCCGCAGCCCCGCGCCGAAGACAAACCCCGCAACACGATCGCGCCGAACTTGCTCGTCGCCGCAGCCTTCAAGGCGGCATGGCCCGATGCACTGTCGACGTCGGCTGATCAGGCGGAGCTGTCGCACGGCCGCGTGCTCGCCTACGCGGACACCACCGGTTCAATCCCGCCGATCCGCGATGACGCGCCCGCATTCACGAGCATTCACACCGACCACGCACCGGCATCGGCCGGCACGCCGGCGCCAATCGGTTCGACCGCCTGGGCCAACCAGGAACAGCCCTATCTCAAATATTACGTCTATTCCGAACTGCCGCCGCCGAAGAAGCCTCCCGTCATCGCGCTTGCGGCGCTGAGCGACGTCCCGCTCGGCACCCCGCTTGAAGAAATCAAGCGCGCCGCCAATTCATTCGGCCTCGACCCAAATTTCCTGAAAGCGGTCGCCAAGATCGAATCCGATTTCAATCCCAAGAACCGCACCGGCTCATATATCGGCCTCTTTCAGCTCAGCAAACGCGAGTTCAAGCATTTCGGATCGGGCGAGGGCGAGATCACCAATTCGCGCGACAACGCCGTGGCTGCCGCCTACAAATTCGTCATCGAAGCCGAGATGTTCGAATACGTGACGCACAAGAAGCCGACCATCGCCGACCTTTATCTGATCCATCAGCAAGGCTGGCAAGGCGCCGCCGAACACGTCAGCCATCCGGACTGGGTCGCCTGGAAGTCGATGTGCGCCACCGACGAAGGCCGACAGAAGGGCGAGCGCTGGTGCAAGAAGGCGATCTGGGGCAACACTCTGCCGGCGGTAAAAAAGGAATGGAAGAGCGTCGACCGCCTGACCTCGGCGGGGTT
>DASZWK010000191.1:0-2261 GCA_035546235.1 Xanthobacteraceae bacterium
GGCGATGCGCTGGAATTCCTTGACGCGGGCGACGCGAGCGATGATCTCGTCGTTGCGGTGGTATTTAAGGAGCCGGTCGCCGATGCAGATCGCGACCTCGTTGGGATCGAGCGCGCCCTTGACCGGGAACAGCCAGTTGCCGCGCTCGTCCTTCTTGCCGATGCACAGCGGCTGATTGGGGGTGCCGTAAAGCTCCTCGCGCACCTGGACTTCGAGCAGCGAACGCTTCTCTTCGACGACGATGATCAGATCGAGTCCTTTGGCAAACTCCTGCAACTCGGCACGGCTCAATGGCCACGCGCAGCCGACCTTGTAGAGCCGGATGCCGAGCTCGTTGCACTTGACCTCGTCGATACCGAGCTCGTCGAACGCCTGGCGGACGTCGAGGTAGCTCTTGCCCGTGGTGATGATGCCGATCTTGGGGTCGCGCCCGCCCGATGTAATGGTGCGGTTGAGCTTGTTGGCGCGCACGAAGGCCAGCATGGCGTCGCGCTTGTAATCGTGCAGGCGCGCTTCCTGGGTCAGGATCGGATCGTTGAGGCGGATGTTGAGGCCGCCGTCCGGCATTGGGAAATCCGACGGCCGCACAATGTTGATGCGGTCGAGGCTGGCGTCGATGGCGGCGGTCGACTCGATCGTCTCGTGCATCGTCTTCAACGCCACCCAGGTGCCGGTGAAGCGCGACATCGCCCAGCCATACAGGCCGTAATCGAGCACTTCCTGCACGCCTGCCGGATTGAGTACCGGGATCATCACGTCGATGAAGTGATATTCGGACTGGTGCGCGGTGGTGGAGGATTCGGCGGTATGGTCGTCGCCCATCAACGCCAGCACGCCGCCGTTCTTGGCGGTGCCGGCCAGATTGGCGTGGCGGAACACGTCGCCGGTGCGATCGACGCCGGGGCCCTTGCCATACCACATGCCGAAGACGCCGTCGTACTTGCCCTCGCCGCGCAACTCGGCCTGCTGCGACCCCCAGACGGCAGTCGCGGCCAAGTCCTCGTTGATGCCGCCTTGAAAACGGATATCGCTCTGCTGGAGGAAGGACCGGGCGCGCTGGAACTGGGTGTCGAGCCCGCCGAGCGGCGACCCGCGGTAACCGGTGACAAATCCCGCGGTGCGAAGACCGTTGCGGCGGTCGAACTCTCTCTGCATCAGGCAGAGCCGCACCAGGGCCTGGAAGCCGGTAACGAAAACACGGCTGTGGCCAAGGTCGTATTTGTCGTCGAGTTTGACGTCGCGCAACGGCATCAGACGGCCTCCGCGGGCCAGTTTGCCCTCACGAGGCCGATATTGCCAGAGGGCTTACGGATACCACACATATAAGCCACCGCCATTGCTTGCACGAGGGGTGCGCGATGGCCGCACGAATGCTAATCTTGCGTAGCCCATGCGGAGAACCCGGCTATGAACATCAATGTCAAGGTCGCAACCGTCGCCAAGGCGGACCTGTCCGCGGCCGAATGGGAAGCGCGTGTCGATCTCGCCGCGGCCTATCGGCTGATCGCCCATTACGGCTGGGGCGACGTTATCTACAATCACTCGTCCATGCGGGTGCCCGGCGAGGAGCGAAAGTTCCTCATCAAGCGTCACGAGCTGCTTTACGAAGAAGTGACGCCGTCGAACCTCGTCAAGGTGAGCATGGACGATGACCTGGACGAGTCCGCAGGCGTCAACCGGCCGGGCTTCACCCTGCATGGCGGCGTTCTGTCGGCGCGGCCGGACGTCAATTGCGCGGTCCATGTCCACACCCAGATCGGCATGGCGCTCGCGGGCTTAAAGCACGGCCTGCGCATGGTGTCGCAACCCGCGGTGCGGTTCTACAATCGCGTCGGCTATCACGATTACGAAGGCATCACCGAGGATTTCGGCGAGCGCGCACGTATCAACAAGGCGCTCGGCAAGAACCGCGCGCTGATCCTGCATAACCATGGCCTGCTCACGGTCGGCAAGACCGCCCGCGAGGCCTTCGTGCTGATGAAATCGCTGCTTGAGGCCGCCGAAATTCAGCTCAAAATGGAAGCGACCGGCGGCCCATTGATCGAAATTCCGCCGGAAACATGCGAAAAAGTCGCGCACCAATACGAGCATCACGATTCGGGGCGCGGTTCCGCCGATTGGCCCGCCTACCTGCGGATGCTCGATGCCATCGATCCGGACTGGCGGAGTTAAGTCCGCAAAAACTTAACTGTGAGGCGGGCGTTGATGCGGTACGGGCGGCGCCTTTCGATTGCAGCAGCAACGGTTCTGGCCGCGGCAGT
>DASZWK010000192.1:0-31696 GCA_035546235.1 Xanthobacteraceae bacterium
AGATGTCCGTCATGCAGCGCGCCCATGGTCGGCACCAGCGCGATCGTCTGCTGCGAGCCGCGCGCTTTCCTCTGCACTTGGCGAAAGTCGGCGACGGCGCGTCGCAACTGGGACAATTTCTTGATGACGCGCGTGCGGCGCGATCGGATTTTAATTTTCTTCATCGTGTTTGCATGTCGAGCGTGGCGGCGCGAGCACACTGCGAATTTTGTTGAACGCGCCGCGCGGTTTGCGATTAACTTATGCGACGCGATGCTGTATCTTCATTGCACGTGTTGCAAGCCTGAGAAAACGTGCGTCGTACGGTGGGGTCGCGTTTTCATGTTGATGCAGGTGGATGTCGGGAAGCCGGATACGGCCCACGTCATCGTCCTCGGCAACGAGAAAGGCGGCTCCGGCAAATCGACCACGGCCATGCATATTGCCATCGCGCTGATGCAGGCCGGACAGCGCGTCGCCACCATCGATCTGGATTCGCGACAGCGAAGTTTTACCCGCTATGTCGAGAACAGGCGCGATTGGGCCGAGCGCGCCCGCGTCAAGCTCGACCTGCCCAAGCACTATTGCGTTGCCCGCGGTAACGGCGTGCGCATCGACGAAGTCGAAACGCAGGAATTCGCCGCGTTTGCCGATGCGGTCAGCGAGGCCGAAAGCACCCATGATTTCCTCGTCGTCGATACGCCCGGCACCGACTCCTACTTGATGCGGCTCGCTCATTCGATGGCCGATACGCTGATCACGCCGTTCAACGACAGCTTTGTGGATTTCGATGTGCTCGGCAGTGTCGATCCGACCACTTTCGAAGTTGTCCGCGTCAGCCATTACGCCGAGATGGTGCGCGGAGCCCGCCGCCAGCGGCGGCTGGTCGACGGCGGACTGATCGACTGGGTGGTGCTGCGCAACCGGCTGTCGGCGCTCGGTTCGCGCAACAAGCGGCTGGTCGGGGAGGGCGTCGACAGGCTGGCGGGGCAGCTTGGCTTTCGCTCGGTCGACGGCTTTACCGAGCGGCTGATCTATCGTGAGTTCTTTCCGCGTGGACTGACTGCGCTCGACGACCTTGGCGAAGACGCCCTTGGCCTGCGCCCGAGCTTTTCGCGCGCCTCAGCGCGCCGGGAGGTCAAGGCGCTGATGGAGGCGCTGAAGCTGCCGCTCGATCCGCGCGGCAGGAGGCGCGCCGCGGCACGAGCCGAGTGGATGGCGTCGGCCGGACGACCGATCGAGACCTACGACCTTCTCGCCGACGAGGCGTAGTCACGCCAGAGCCGCCCCTGCCAAGCATTGCACCGCCAAGCCCGCGGGGCCACCTTATGGCGCAAAGCTTCGAACCCGGCGGCAAACACCCGATGAGTAGAGACCCCAGCAATCGTGCGCCCGCGCCTGCCGAACGGTCGCCTGCCGGACGGTCCGAGGCCGGCACACCGGCACCGGCCTCGCGCACGGAAATTGACGCATTCTTGAGCCGCGTCGGCGCGTTGGCGCCGGCGGCCGGCCGCGGCCGCCTCATCTTTGGGCTCGACGCCACGATGAGCCGGCAGCCGACTTGGGACCAGGCCTGCCGATTGCAGGCCGATATGTTTCGCGAGGCGTCGGCCGTCGGCGGACTTTCGATCCAGCTCATCTATTATCGTGGACTTGCGGAATGCCGGGCATCGTCCTGGATCGCTGAGCCGGAACGGCTCGGCGCGCTGATGTCGCGGATCGATTGCCGCGGCGGCCATACCCAGATCGGCAAGGTACTGGCGCATGCACGCCGCGAAAACGATAGTAGCAAGATCGCAGCCTTGGTGTTTGTCGGCGACGCGATGGAGGAAGAACTCGATGCACTGTGCGCCGCGGCCGGAGAACTCGGATTGCGCAGTATTCCGGCTTTCATGTTCCAGGAAGGCTACGACCCGGTCTGTGAGCAGGCATTTCGTGAAATTGCGCGGCTGACGCGCGGCGCCTATTGCCGCTTCGCCCCCGGCGCCGCCCACGAACTGGCCGAGCTGTTGCGCGCGGTTGCCGCCTATGCGGCCGGCGGCATGAAGGCGCTCGCTGCGTTTCAGGCCAAGAGCGGCGGCGCCACCCGTCTGCTCGAGCAACTTAAGTAGCAATAGCCCATGCCATTGCTTCTCGGCATCGTCGTTCTGCTGCTGCTGCTGTGGGCCGGCAACTCGTTCTCGAAAGCCGATCCGAAACAGACGGCGAAGTTGCTGCGCCGCCTCGGCGGCGGCGCGGCGCTGCTGTTTGCCGTCTTTCTGCTGTTTCGCGGTGAAATCGGTCCCGCCATCACCGTGGGCGCCATTGGGCTCGGTGCCCTCGGGTGGGTCTCGCTGTGGCCGGCAAGCTTTGGCGCCCGCACGCAGAAGAGTTCGGGCAAGGTTTCGCGGGTCCGTACCGCCTTTATCGAAATGGAGCTCGATCACGACAGCGGCACGATGCACGGCCAGGTTCTCGCCGGTGCGCAAAAGGGCGCTTCGCTCGATGCACTCGATCCGCAGACCTTGATCGGCCTGCTGGGCGCCATGGATGGCGACAGCCGCGATCTACTCGCAGCGTATCTTGACCGCCGGCACCCCGGTTGGCGTGAGCACGCGGAGCATGATGCGGCTGCGGGGAACGGCGCGCGCGCGGCGCGCGGCAGCAAAATGACCGAACAGGAAGCCTATCAGATCCTTGGCATTGAGCCCGGCGCCGGCGCGGACGCCATCTCCCGCGCTCATCGGTCGCTCATGAAGAAACTGCATCCCGACCAAGGGGGGACGACGTATCTTGCGGCCCGCGTCAATGAGGCCAAGGAAGTGCTGCTTCGCCGCCATCGCTGAGGTTTCCCACGTGGTCCTCGCGTGGCTATCCGCCCGTTCCATTTACGCCGTACCCGTCGAACCGCACGCTACTTGACCTGCCGCACACACCGGCAGGCCGGGCGGAAAGTGTTCTTAGTCCTTCACCGTTATACAGGCGAAATCGTTGCGCTTGAGTTGCCGGCAGGTGGCTTCAGCCGTCGCCTTGTCGAATCCGGCAAAGCGGGCGCGGTAGAATGTCGTATCGCCCTTCTGCACCCGCTCGGTGAACGGATCGGCCGAGGCAAGCGCCGCGTGCAGCTTGAGCTTGGCCTCGGTGAGATGCTGGCGCGCTTCGTCCTCGGCGCCATAGGCGCCGATCTGGATGACCCAGCCGCTATGCGCGTGCGATGCCGGGACTACGACCGAACTGGCCGATGCGAGCTGATAGCCAACCGCGGCCGCGACCGGCGGGCCCGGCTCCGGTTTGGCGGGGGCGATAACGTGCACCGGTGCGACCGACGCGACGACAGGCGGCGCGGGTTGAGCTTGCAGCGCGCGGACCGGAGCTGCCGCCGGGGGCTCGCGGGCGGCGACGACCGTGGCCGCCGTTGAAGGCACCAGCACCGGCATTGGCCGCATCGTCGGCGAATGCACGGTCACCGCGCGGTAGGTCACGGTCTTGACGATCAGCGGACGGATCGGATCGTTGGTGCCGACAACGGCGTGACCGCCGGAGTTGGCCGTGACGCTCGGTGCGCCGCGTGCCGGCGCCGCCGGCTTGGCATAATCCCGTGCCTGCGTTTTCGCGGCGCTGAATTGTGATGGCGCCATTGAAGGTGCGGCCATCGCCATTGTCATGGGACCCCGATCGGCGATGATCGGAGCGGTGCGACGTGTCGAGGCGAGCAGGATGTTGGATTCGACAAGGGCGCGCATATGGGCATCACGCTCGCCGGCCGAACGGCCGCCGAGCACCACGCCAATGAGATAGCGGCCGTCGCGATGCACCGAGGTCAGGAGATTGAATCCGGACGAATTGGTAAAGCCGGTCTTGATGCCATCGACGCCAGGCACCGAGCCAAGCAGATGATTATGGCCGCGGATGGTCTGGCCGCGGAACACGAACGCCGTCGTGGAGAAAAAGCGGTAATAGCGCGGGAAGCGATCCTGGATGGCGCGGCCGAGCAGCGCCTGATCGTGCGCCGTGGTGTTTTGCTCGTCGTCTGGAAGCCCCGAAGCGTTGACGTAGGTGGTGCGGCTCATGCCGAGTGCATGAGCCTTTTGCGTCATCAGCCTGGCGAAGGCTTCTTCGCTGCCGCCGAGATTTTCAGCGATTACGACCGCCGCATCGTTGGCCGAGCGGGTGACGATGCCCTTAATGGCGTCTTCGACCGAAATCGTCTGGCCTGGCTTAAGCCCGAGCTTGGTCGGCGACTGGGAGGCGGCGTGCTCGGAAACCGTAAGCTCTGAATCGAGCCTGATCTTGCCGGCATCGAGGCGCTCAAACAGCAGGTAGAGCGTCATCACCTTTGTCAGGGAGGCTGGATGGCGCAGAGCGTCCGGATTGGATTCTTCGAGGACCGCGCCGGTATTGCCATCGACGACGATCGAGGCGGTGGGCGGTGAATAGCCTCCGCCACCGTCATGATGGCGAGAATGGCTGCGCGCCAGATGATGCCAATGCCGATGATGCCGGGCATCGGCCGCATTGGTGGTGATCGTGAGAGCCGCAGCAGCTGCGGCAAGAACCAAGACGCATTGACGAAGCCCGCACCGGGCTTCCGTTCCTGCCCATCCCATCAAGCACCCCGTCCCTGAACGCGCACACGGCCCCCTTCGGGACCACCCCTTTTTGCTCCACCGGGAAGATCGTTCCACCGGGCGAAACCAGCGGCCTAAAGCCATCCGCAACGCCGCAGCGGAGAGATTGCCCCCCGATTCGAGGACCGGCCGTCACCCAGACGACACGGTCAAGCACGCTAGGCGAACGCCCTTGCGAAAGCGTTAAATCCCGTCACCCACACAAGATTGCGCCACCGCTCCGACACCATTGTACTTTTTTGTGCGGTGCACTATTTTCATTTTTGCCGCTTGAAAAGGCCTTTTTGAGGCAGCGGGGCAGAAACATTAACCATTTCAACGATCAGCAGCGATCTGCTGGGAAGGTTCTCAATGACCACCGAGGATATGCAGAAGCTCGGCAAGAGCAGCATGGACGCGGCGATGACCGCAGCGGGTGCCTGGAGCAAGACGGCACAGGCGATCGCGGTAGAATTTGTGGACTACACAAAAAGGTCGGCGGAATCGTCCACCGCTGCCTGGGAAAAGCTTGTCGGCGCCAAGAGCGTGGAAACGGCAATCGAGGTACAGACCGAGTTCTTGCGGTCCTCCTACGAGGATTTCGTTGCCGAGGCGGCTAAGCTCGGCGAGCTCTATTCCGATCTAGCCCGGCACGCCTATCGGCCGTTCGAAGGTCATCTTACCAAGTGATTGTAGGCCGGCGTATCTGGCGTTGAGCGGTACGCGGCTCGGCCGAAAACGGGCCAAGCGCGATCATTCGGCCAAGCCCGTTTGTGCCTTAAAGACCCGCGTCTCAAGCTTTGGGGACGAGCGCCTCAATCGCGGCGGCGATGCGCGATAGGCTTTGCTCTATCCGCGCCACGCGAAACGCAATGTGTTCGAGCGCATAGGCCGCACGCTTGTCGGCGGACGGCATGTGCAGCGCGTCGTAATCGGGAACGAACTCTTGTTCGAGCTCGCGCAGCACCTTGGCGCGGCGTGCGGGGTCGACCATGTCCGGCTCCTCAAGCAGTTACCACCCCAAGGCGCGCAACCAATAACCGAGTCGCTGGTTGATTTCCAATCCGGTGCAGGCCGGATGCCCACATTCCTCCGAAGTCCACAGCCTTCCGAGGCCCACACCCTCCGAAGCCCACAGTCCTCCGAAAATGATCTGCGCAAATGGATCGATTGCCACAATTTCGGCGTTGGCCGGATGGTCTTATTGCCTCGGCAAGAGTGCCGGGGCGCCAGGCACAAGGAGGTGCGAATGCCAGACAGTTCTGCGGTGGGTGCAGCCTGCCCAGTCTGGCACGGCCGCCACTCTATAATTATGATAGCGTTCTGGCAGCATGGAAGGATTAGGCCTTCCGGCGCCCGGTGGGGATCTTCCCGACGAGCAAGCCTGGACGATAGACGCGAAAATGCCGCCGAATGACGATACAGCGAAATGCCCGCCGCGCATGGCGGACGACGACCGCAAGCGCAAGGGCGACCAGAACGGTCCGGGCACTTCGGTCATTACCAAGACACGGCCGCAAACCAAACGGCCGAATTTGTACCGCGTATTGCTGCTCAACGACGACTACACGCCGATGGAATTCGTGGTTCATGTGCTCGAGCGTTTCTTCAGCAAGGATCACGAGGCGGCGCAACGCATCATGATGCACGTGCATCAGCATGGGATCGGCGAATGTGGGGTTTTCACCTACGAGGTGGCGGAAACCAAAGTGACGCAGGTGATGGACTTTGCCCGCAAACATCAGCATCCTTTGCAGTGCATCATGGAAAAAAAGTGAGACCGGGGGAGGAGCTTCCAATACAAATGAAGAGAGTTTGAAATGCCGACGTTCTCACGCAGCCTCGAACAGTCGCTCCACCGGGCGCTCGCGCTCGCCAACGAGCGGCATCATGAATACGCTACGCTTGAGCACCTGCTGCTGGCGCTGATCGAAGATCAGGATGCCGCCGCGGTGATGCGCGCGTGCAACGTCGATCTGGAGAAGCTGCGCAGGAGCCTCGTCGCCTACCTCGAATCCGAACTGGACAACCTGGTCACCGACGGCGCCGAGGATTCCAAGCCCACGGCCGGGTTCCAGCGGGTCATTCAGCGCGC
The DNA here is from genome assembly GCA_035546235.1 of Xanthobacteraceae bacterium. Taxonomy (GTDB): domain Bacteria; phylum Pseudomonadota; class Alphaproteobacteria; order Rhizobiales; family Xanthobacteraceae; genus BOG-931. The sequence continues at coordinate 6,661 of DASZWK010000192.1, forward strand.
CGTCATCCATGTACAGTCGTCGGGCCGTGAGGAAGTGACCGGCGCCAATGTGCTGGTCGCCATCTTCGCCGAGCGCGAAAGTCATGCCGCGTATTTCCTGCAGGAGCAGGACATGACGCGCTATGATGCCGTGAACTACATCAGCCACGGCATCGCCAAGCGGCCGGGCATGTCGGAGGCGCGGCCGGTGCGCGGATCGGACGAGGAGAACGAAAGCAAGTCCGGCGACGAGCAAAAGAAGAAAGTCGATGCGCTCGACGCCTATTGCGTCAACCTCAACAAGAAGGCGCGCGAAGGCAAGATCGATCCGCTGATCGGCCGCGAGGCCGAGATCAACCGCACCATCCAGGTGCTGTGCCGGCGGCAGAAGAACAATCCGCTGTTCGTCGGCGAGGCCGGCGTCGGCAAGACCGCGATCGCCGAAGGGCTGGCGCGCCGCATCGTGCATGGTGAAGTGCCGGACGTGCTGCGCAACGCCACGGTGTTCGCGCTCGACATGGGCACGCTGCTCGCCGGCACCCGCTACCGCGGTGATTTCGAGGAGCGGCTCAAGCAAGTCATCAAGGAGCTCGAGGGTTATCCCGGCGCCATCCTGTTCATCGACGAGATCCATACGGTGATCGGCGCCGGGGCTACCTCCGGCGGTGCGATGGATGCCTCTAATCTGCTGAAACCCGCGCTGGCGTCGGGCACGGTGCGCTGCGTCGGTTCGACCACCTACAAGGAATACCGGCAGTATTTCGAAAAAGACCGCGCGCTGGTGCGTCGCTTCCAGAAGATCGACGTCAACGAGCCGACCATCCCCGACGCGATCGAAATCCTCAAAGGCCTCAAGCCCTATTTTGAGGACTATCACAAACTCAAATATACCAACGAGGCGATCAAAGCCGCGGTGGAGCTGTCGTCTCGTTACATCCATGACCGCAAGCTGCCCGACAAGGCGATCGACGTGATCGATGAGTCGGGCGCGGCGCAGATGCTGCTGCCGGAAAATCGCCGCAAGCGGACCATCGGCATCAAGGAGATCGAGACCACGATCGCCACCATGGCGCGCATCCCGCCGAAATCGGTGTCGAAGGACGATGCCGAGGTGCTTCGGCATCTCGAAGAAACGCTCAAGCGCGTGGTCTACGGCCAGAACAAGGCGATCGAGGCCCTGTCCGCCTCCATCAAGCTCGCTCGCGCCGGCCTGCGCGAGCCGGAAAAGCCGATCGGCTGCTATCTGTTCTCCGGCCCGACCGGCGTCGGCAAGACCGAAGTGGCGCGGCAGCTCGCCGCCTCGCTCGGCGTCGAGATCATCCGCTTCGACATGTCGGAATACATGGAGCGCCACACCGTTTCGCGGTTGATCGGCGCGCCGCCCGGCTATGTCGGCTTCGATCAGGGCGGGTTGCTCACGGACGGCGTCGATCAGCATCCGCATTGCGTGCTGTTGCTCGACGAAATCGAGAAGGCGCATCCGGATCTGTTCAACGTGCTCTTACAGATCATGGATCACGGCAAGCTGACCGATCACAACGGCAAGCAGGTCGACTTCCGTAATGTCATCTTGATCATGACCACGAACGCGGGCGCCGCCGACATGGCGCGGGCCGCGTTCGGCTTCACCCGCACCAAGCGGGAGGGCGACGACATGGAGGCGATCAACCGCATGTTCGCGCCGGAATTCCGCAACCGGCTCGATGCGATCATCACGTTCGCTCATCTGTCGCAGGATATCATTGCGCAGGTGGTGGAAAAATTCGTGCTGCAGCTTGAGGCCCAGCTCGATGATCGCAACGTCACCATCGAGCTGAGCGAGGAGGCCACCAAGTGGCTGATCGCCAACGGCTACGATGAACTGATGGGCGCACGGCCGATGGCGCGGGTGATCCAGGAGTATATCAAGAAGCCGCTGGCCGACGAGGTGCTGTTCGGCAAGTTGAAAAATGGCGGCCACGTCCGCGTCATCGTCGTCAAGGACGAGAACGGCAACAGCAAGCTCGGCTTCGAGTTTCTGGATGGACCGGTCAGTCCGCGTCCGGAGAAACTGCCTGAGCCGCGCCGCGCCAAGAAGCGCCGCGCGTCGCCGCGGCGCAAGCCGCCCGGCGGGCCGGGTGGCGGCAATCCGCCGGGCGGGCGCGGCTCGGTGCCGAAGGTGCCGCTGGTCAAGGTTTAGACCCGCGGACCCTCAGCGTTTAACGGGATGCAGGGAGTCGCGGCGGATGAAGGTGAACGCCGCCGCGGCGCCGAGCATTTCGCCGATGCCGCCGACAATGAAGGCGGGCGGTCAGCCGGCGATGATGTGACCGGCGTCGGGGCTGCCGCCGGCGACAGTAGCAAAGATCGCGCCGAGCACTGCGACGCCAAGCGTCGCGCCGACCATGCGGGCGGTGTTGACGAGGCCTGAGGCTGTGCCGGAGCGAGCCGCCGCCACGTTGGCGACCGCAACGCCATTGACCGGGGCGGTGTTGAGCCCGAGCCCGCAGCCGATTACCAGCAGCGCCGCTTCGATCAGCAGCAGGCTATGGTCGAGCGGGATCAACGCCAGCATGAACAGGCCTAGGCCCATCATCGCCATGCCGAGCGTCATCGGCAGCCGCGGGCCGTAGGCGTTGGCGATCTTGCCCGAAAGTTGCGAGACGATCACGAACGTCACCGACATCGGCAACAGCTCGACACCGGCGAGCAGCGCGCCGTCGCCGCGCGAGGCCTGCAGATAAAGCGGCGTCAGAAACAGCATCGCATACATGCCGAACGTCATGGCCGCGGCGATGCCGAGACTTGCCGAGAACACGCGATTGCGGAACATCGGCAGCGGCACCAGCGCGCCATCCGCTCCGCGCTGCCGCAGCACAAACAATACGGCCGCTAATGCCGACCCGGCGAACGCCGCGACGCTGGCGAACGATTCCCAGCCCCAGCGCGGACCTTCGATCACCGCGAGCGACAGCGCGCCGAGTGCAGCAACCGCGAGCGCCTGGCCCGGCACGTCGAGGCTGCGGCCTTTGGGGTCACTCGATTCCGGCACCGCGGTTGCGGTCAGCCCGAGCGCCAGGACGCACAGCGGAATGATCAAGAGAAAAATGCTGCGCCAGCCGACGGACTCGACCAGTACGCCGCCGAGCGTCGGGCCGATAATGAAAGCAAGCCCGTTGCAGCTTGCCCAAATGCCCAGCGCCTGGGCGCGTTGCTTCGCGCCCGGATAGGCGACGGCGAGGATCGCGAGCGACGTGGGGACTTCGAGCGCAGCGCCAAGCCCGGCGACCGCGCGTCCTGCCACTAGCACCGTGGCGTTCGGCGCCAGACCGCAGACCAGCGAACCAAGCGTAAACAGCGCGATGCCGAGCGCGAAAATCCGGCGCCGGCCGTAGAGGTCGGCAAGCGTGCCTGCCGTCAGCAGCAGGCTCGCGTAGACGAGGTTGTATGCATCGACGACCCATTGCAGCGCGGTCACGCCGGCGTCGAGGCTCGCGCCGATTTCCTTGACGGCGAGATTGACGACCGATGTATCGATCTGCGCAATCAGCACGCCGAGCGACATGGTCAGTAGGATAAGTGTCGTGCCGCCCGCGGCACGCGGACGAAACCAGGTAGCGGTCATTGTCATAGTGGCCTCTGCGGTTCCTCATTGACGAGCTGGTCACATAGGGAACCAACGACGCACGCTAAAGCTCTCATGCTACGGTGATGGCCGAAGGGTTCGGGGCTGACCACCCGATTTCACACGCTAGAATTCTTCAGAATAAAAGTTCCAAATGAGCGAGCAGAAAATCATTTGGACGCGTGGTAGCGCCGCAATTCGTGCGCGAACCACAGCGCGAGGACCGGCAGCGCCACCGCGCTGGTAATAAACAACGGCACCGCGCCGAATCGGTCGATTGTGAGCGAGCCTGCGAACACGCCGACGGTCTGGCCGATGAAGATCGCCGACGAGAAAATGGCCACGGCCGTGCCGCGCGCGTGCGGTGTCATCTGCGTGGCGTTGGTCTGCAGCGTGTTGTGCAGCATGTAAAAGCCAAGTCCGATGGCGACGGTCGAAAGCGGCGCGAGCCACCACACCGGCGCAGCGGCGAGTAACATATAGCCGCCGGCAAGTACGAAGCCGCCGGTTGTTGCGAGCCGCACTTGGCCGAGCCGATAGACGAACAGCTTGACGAGGCCCGCGTAAATAAGTCCGCCGATGCCGAAGCAGCCGACGCTCAGCCCGATCAGCGTGAAGCTCAGTCCGAAGCGCAGGCGCAGATGCGCGCCGATATAGGCGAACGCGCCCCAAACCAGCACGTTCTCGATGAACGCGACGGCGATCACCAGGCGGGCGAATGGGTTCGACAGCACCGCGCCGTAGTCGGCGGCAAAACGCGCGCCCCAGCCCGTTGTTGCCCCGCCCGCGGCGGAGCGCGGCGCTACGGAATGGCCTCCGTCGCGCGTCAGCGGGTTGGTGACGAGCTCAAACAGCAGCCCGACGGTGGCAATCGCGAAAATTCCCGAGAGTACGAAGAATACGTTGCGCCAGCCGACCAGATCGCCGAGCACGCCGCCCATGGCCTGGCCGAACAGCTGGCCGAGAATCTGCCCGGTGAGGTAGCGGCCGAGGATGGTTTGGCGCTGCTCGTAGGGTGTCACGTCGCCGACAAAAGCCATCGAAATTGGAATAACCCAGCCGCCCGCCATGGCGCCGGTGGCAAACCGCGCCAGCGCCAGTTGCGGCAGCGATGTGGCAAGTCCGCACAACGCCACCATGACGGTCCCGATCGCGCAGGTCAGTGCCACGGTACGGTATTTGCCGAGACGGTCGCCGAACGGGCCGATGATGAGCTGCACTGTGCCGTGGGCAATCGCGTAGGCGGTCACGACGACGGCGGCGGCGCCCACGGCGGTGTGAAATTCGGCGGCGATCTGCGGCAAGAGCGAATCGGTCACCCGCACCTGCGCCTGGCTGGCGAAGCCGGCGACGGCGAGCAGCATGATGGCGCGCGTCGGCGTTTTGCGCGGCAGCGCTGTGGTGGTTGCGGTTGTTAATGAAGCCGGCACGTTGACACACTAGGTAAGCCGGGGTTTCTACCCCGCAGCAAAGCGAAACCACAATGATTGAAAACAGATACCAGCCCGCCGCGGTCGAAGGCCGGATTTACCAGGAATGGGAGCGGGCAGGCGCATTCCGCGCCGGCCGGCCCGAGCGCGCCGCCGCCCAACCCTATGGCATCGTCATTCCGCCGCCCAACGTGACCGGTTCGCTGCACATGGGGCACGCGCTCAACAACACGCTGCAGGACATTCTGTGCCGCTTCGAGCGCATGCGCGGGAAAGACGTGCTGTGGCAGCCTGGAACCGATCATGCCGGGATCGCCACGCAGGCCGTGGTCGAGCGCCAGTTGATGGAACGTCAGGAATCGAGCCGCTCGCTCGGCCGCGAGGCGTTCATCAAGCGCGTGTGGGAATGGAAAGCGGAGTCCGGCGGCACCATCATCGGCCAGCTGAAGCGGCTCGGCGCGTCGTGCGACTGGTCGCGCGAGCGCTTCACCATGGACGAAGGGCTGTCGCGCGCGGTGCTGAAAGTCTTTGTCGCGCTCTATCGCGAGGGGCTGATCTACAAGGACAAGCGGCTGGTCAATTGGGACCCGAAGCTGAAAACCGCGATCTCCGATCTCGAAGTCCAGCAGGTCGAGACACGGGGCAATCTCTGGCACATCAAATATCCGATCGAAGGCACGGACGAATTCATCGTCGTCGCGACGACGCGGCCGGAGACGATGCTGGGCGACGTCGCGGTTGCCGTGCATCCCGACAACGAGCGCCTCAAGCATCTGATCGGCAAGCACGCGATCCTGCCGCTGGTTGGCCGTCGCATCCCGATCATCGGCGATACCTACGCCGATCCGGAAAAGGGCTCTGGCGCGGTGAAGATCACGCCGGCGCATGACTTCAACGATTTCGAGGTCGGCCGCCGGCACGATCTGCCGCTGATCAGCGTGTTCGACGACGAGGCGCACCTGACGCTGAAGGACAACGCGCCGTTTCTGGACGGCGCGCGGCCCGATGCCGACTTGCTGGAGGCGCTGGAAGGCAAGCCGCGCGAACTGGCGCGCAAGCTGATCGTCGCGCGGCTTGAGACCGCGGGGCTGATCGAGAAGATCGAGCCGACACAGCACGTCGTGCCGCACGGGGATCGCTCCGGCGCGGTGCTCGAGCCGTTCCTCACCGATCAATGGTACGTCGACGCCAAGTCGCTGGCGCAGCCGGCGATCGCCGCGGTTCGCGAAGGGCGGACCAGGTTCATTCCGCAACAGTGGGAGGCGACCTTCTTTAATTGGCTGGAGAACATCCAGCCGTGGTGCATCTCGCGACAGATCTGGTGGGGTCATCAAATTCCGGCATGGTACGGACCGGACGGCAAGATTTTCGTCGCCGAGAACGAGGACGATGTGGTGGCCGATGCGCTCGCGCACTACACCGACATCGAAGAAATCACCGCCGAGGAAGGCCACGACATCGCCGCCGACCCGGCGCGCCGTGCGCGCTTTGCGTCCGAATACCTGCATCGCGACGAGGACGTGCTCGACACCTGGTTCTCGTCGGCGCTGTGGCCGTTCTCCACACTTGGCTGGCCGGACCAGACGCCGGAGCTGAAGCGCTTCTACCCGACCTCAACGCTTGTTACCGGCTTTGACATCATCTTCTTCTGGGTCGCCCGCATGATGATGATGGGACTGCACTTTATGAAAGAGGTGCCGTTCCACGACGTCTACATCCACGCGCTGGTGCGCGACGCCACCGGCGCCAAGATGTCGAAGTCGAAGGGCAACGTCATCGATCCTTTGGAGCTGGTCGACAAGTACGGCGCCGACGCGCTGCGTTTCACGCTCGCGGCGATGGCGGCGCAAGGACGCGATATCGAGCTCTCGGAGCAGCGCGTCGAAGGTTATCGCAATTTCGCGACCAAGCTATGGAATGCGGCGCGCTTTGCCGAGATCAACGGCTGCGCGCACGATCCCGAGTTCAGCGCGCATCACGCCAAGGAGACGCTGAACCGCTGGATCATCCACGAATGCGCGAAAACCGGGAGCGAGGTCACGGCAGCGATCGAGGCTTACAAGTTCAACGATGCCGCAGGCTCGCTCTACCGCTTTGTCTGGAATGTGTATTGCGACTGGTATCTGGAATTGATCAAGCCGGTGCTGACCGGGCCAGACGGCGCGGCGAAGACCGAAACGCGCGCTGCTGCGGCCTGGGTGCTCGATGAAATCCTCAAACTGCTGCATCCATTCATGCCGTTCGTGACCGAGGAGTTGTGGCGGGTCACCGCCGAGCACGGCAAAGTCAAACGGCGCCATATGCTGGCATTCGATGCCTGGCCGGCGCATGACGGTCTCGACAATCCGGCGGCGGAGGGCGAGATCGGCTGGGTCATCGATCTGATCAACGCCATTCGCTCGGTGCGCGTCGAAATGAACATTCCGGCGGCAACGCAGCTGCCGTTGGTGCTGGTCGGCGTTTCTTCGCAGACGGCGGCGCGCGCGCGCCAATGGTCGGAATTCGTGCAGCGGCTGGCGCGCGTCTCCGGAATTGACTTCGCCGATGCGGCGCCCAAAGGCGCGCTGCAGCTTCTGGTCCGCGGCGACGTCGCGTCGCTGCCGCTTACTGGCGTCATCGACATCGCAGCCGAGCGCGCGCGGCTTGCCAAGGAGATGGCGAAGGCCGACGCCGACATCGACCGCGTCGACAAGAAACTCGGCAACGCCGACTTCCTCAAGCGCGCGCCCGAAGAGGTGGTCGAAGGCGAGCGCGAAAAGCGCGAGGAGGCGCTGGCGCGCAAGACCAAGATCGCCGAGGCGCTGGAACGGTTGAAGGGCTCGGACTAAGCTACTTGCCGCCCCTCGGCCGGATGGAGCGAAGCATGTCCGATGCAGAACAGAACGTCAGCATTCTGAAGCAGGCTTACGTGAAATGGTCGCAAACCAAGGGTGCCAGCGCCGACGACTGGGCTGCCATCTTTGCAGACAACTTCAAATTCGGCTCGATCGCGCAGGGCGGCCACGGCGCGCCGTATTTGAAATCCTATCAAAGCCGCGATCAACTCAAGCAATATTTTGGCGGCCTGCTTCAGGATTGGGACATGCTCGAATACACCACCGATCATTTCATCACGCAGGACGATCGCGTGGTGATGATCGGCCATTGTTCCTGGCGGAACAAACGCACCGGCAAGGTGGTTTCGACGCCGAAGGCGGATTCCTGGCGCTTTGCGGACGGCAAGGCCGTCGAGTTCTACGAGTTCTATGACACTGCTCAGTTGAGCGCAGCAACGGTCTGAGACATGAGAATTTTCTTCGCTGGAGCGAGCGGCGCGCTCGGGCGGCGGTTGAACCCGCTGCTGCTTTCCGCCCATCACGACATCACCGGCCTGACGCGGTCCGGCGAGGTGGCCCTTACCCTTGAGGCGGAGGGCATCCACGCCGCCGTGGCTGACGTCTATGACGCAGATGCGATCAAGCGCGCGGCAGTGGCGGCGCGGCCGGATGTCGTGATCCACCAATTGACCGATCTGCCGCGAGTCCTGAACGACGAAAAGGAGCTTGCCGCCGCCTATCCGCGCAACGCCCGCATCCGCACCGAAGGAACGCGGAATCTTGTTGCCGCGGCGAAGGCCGCCGGCGCCCGGCGTTTTATCGTGCAGAGCGTCGCGTTTGCCTATTTGCCCGGCAAAGAGCCGTATGTGGAAACCGATCCGTTCAACCTGGTCGACGGGCCGCGCCTGCCGACGGTGCGCGCCGCCGCCGACATGGAGCAGCAGGTGCTCGACTCCGGGATGGAGCCGATCGTGCTGCGCTACGGCTTGTTCTATGGCCCGGGCACGTGGAGCGAGGGACCGGCCCGCAAACCGTCGCTCCACATCGACGCCGCCGCGCAAGCCGCCTTCCTCGCAGTGACCCGCGGCAACGGCATTTACAACATTGCCGATGATGACGGCACGGTGTCGATCGACAAGGCGCGCAACGAACTCGGCTTCGATCCGGCCTTCAGGCTGAAGGCGTAGCCGGCGTTACGCGCTGCGTTTGCGTTTGGCCTGGACGTAACTACGCAGCACCGCGCCCATGCGAGACTGATAGCCTTTGCCGGTTCGTTTGAACCAGCGGATGACGTCCGGATCGAGCCGCAGTGTGATCTGCTGTTTGCGCTCCGGCATCCATACGCGAGCGTTGTCCCAAAAGCCCGGCGGAATGATGCCGGCGTCGGGATCGGCTGCGGCCCGCCGTTCGGCCTCTTCGTCGCTCATGTCGCGTAGCCTTTTGTTCAAGGGCTTTGGCGGCGGCATGTCGTCGAGGCTTTCGTAGCGAATGATGCGGGCGAACCTTTTCCCAGATTTGGCGATCATTTTTTCATCCGCAGCCGAAAGTTGTATTTGATCATTACTACCATGGCCGGCGCTATATTTCGACAAACGGCTTGCTCAAAAAACGCGAGCCTTTCTCGCCATAGCGCCACGGCAGGTCGACCGCCTTGGTGATGCCGATGCGGGGGCCGGCCACGACCTCCGCGTTGCCGTCGGCCGCAAATATCTCAAACGGCGGGGCTGTCAGCGACAAGCCGTTGTGCTTCCCGGTAATCCCCAGCGCCTCGCAAAGTCGCCCCGGGCCTGAGCAGAGCAGCCGTAGGTCCGCCATGCCGCGCCTTCGCCGCATTGCAGCAAGGCCTGTGGTCGGCTCAATCGCCCGGAGCAGGACCGCGCCAGCCGAGCCCGCGGGCTCGCAGACAAAATTCAGGCACCAGTGAATGCCATAGGAGCGGTAGACGTAAGCGTAGCCGGACGGGCCGAACATGACGGAATTGCGCGGGGTGGGGCCGCGAAAGCTGTGCGCCGCCGGTTCGGACTGATGATAGGCCTCGACCTCGACCAGCCGGCCGCCGACCCCGTTGAACAACAGCACGGCGCCGATCAGCTCCGGCGCGACCTCGTGGACGCTGCGGTTAAAAAAGGCGCGGGTTAGACGCTTGCGCATGCACACATCGTCGCGATCACGCGTTTGTTGGTGAATCGGCAGTTAACAGAAACCCGCTTGTTACCGATATATCTGTGGCCGCCGAGACACAGCGCGGGAACATTTGGGTATTTCGCAGTGCATCATGCGCAAACGCCGCTTTTTGGCCATAGGATTTCTCGACACGAAGGCCTGCCGCCGCTGGCGCGCAGGTGCCAGCCGTCGCGGCGTTCCCCGGACAGTCAAAGCATGGGCTTTGCGGCCGTTGGGGTTGGGGCGAGGGGGCCTAGTTGGCCCAGTAAAGTACGATGGATGCCAGGAGTGATCTAAAGACACGGTTGCCCAGTCGCCATGCCACCGAAGGTCCGGAGCGGGCGCCACACCGTGCATTCTACTACGCAATGGGTCTGACGACTGAGCAGATCCACCAGCCTTTCGTCGGCGTCGCCACCTGCTGGAATGAGGCCGCGCCCTGCAATATCGCGCTGATGCGCCAAGCCCAGGCCGCCAAGAAGGGCGTGGCGGCCGGTGGTGCCACGCCGCGCGAATTCTGCACCATCACCGTGACGGACGGCATCGCCATGGGTCACGCCGGCATGAAGGCCTCGCTGCCGTCGCGCGAGGTCATTGCCGACTCGGTGGAATTGACGGTCCGCGGCCATGCCTATGACGCACTGATCGGCATCGCCGGCTGCGACAAGTCGCAGCCCGGCATGATGATGGCGATGTGCCGCCTCAACGTGCCTTCGATTTACATTTACGGCGGATCGATCCTGCCCGGCACCTTCAAGGGCAAGCCTGTCACCATCCAGGACGTCTACGAGGCCGTCGGCAAGCATTCGGTCGGTGGCATGTCGGACGCCGATCTCGATACGCTCGAACAGAATGCCTGTCCGTCGGCCGGCGCTTGCGGCGCGCAATTCACCGCCAACACCATGGCGACCGTTTCGGAAGCCATCGGACTTGCTCTTCCGTATTCCGCGGGCGCACCGGCTCCGTACGAGATCCGCGATAAATTCTGCATGCTGGCGGGCGAGATGATCATGGACTTGATCCGCAAGAATCTCCGTCCGCGGGACATCGTCACCCGCAAGGCGCTGGAGAATGCTGCGGCCGTCGTCGCGGCGACCGGCGGCTCGACCAACGCGGCGTTGCACCTGCCGGCCATCGCCCACGAATGCGGCATCAAGTTCGATCTGTTCGATGTCGCCGAAGTCTTCAAAAGGACACCTTATATCGCGGATTTGAAGCCGGGCGGCCGTTATGTCGCCAAAGATATGTTTGAAGCAGGTGGCGTTCCGCTGCTGATGAAGACGATGCTCGATCACGGGTACTTGCACGGCGACTGCATCACCGTCACCGGCCGTACCATCGCCGAGAACCTCAAATCAGTTGTCTGGAACGCCGACCAGGATGTCGTCCATCCGGCCGACAAGCCGATCCTGGCGACAGGCGGTGTGGTCGGCCTGAAAGGCAATCTCGCGCCGGAAGGCGCCATCGTTAAGGTTGCCGGGATGGAACGCTTGCATTTCTCCGGACCGGCGCGTTGTTTCGACGGCGAAGAAGCGTGCTTCGACGCCGTAAAAAATAAGAAATATCGGGAAGGCGACGTGCTTGTGATCCGCTACGAGGGGCCGAAGGGCGGCCCCGGCATGCGCGAAATGCTGGCGACGACGGCCGCGCTCTACGGGCAGGGCATGGGCGGCAAAGTGGCGCTGATCACTGACGGGCGCTTCTCCGGAGCGACGCGCGGGTTCTGTGTCGGCCACATCGGCCCTGAAGCCGCAGTCGGCGGGCCGATCGGCCTCGTTCGCGACGGCGACATCATCACGCTCGATGCCGAGAAGGGTACGCTCGACGTCAACCTGTCGGCGGCCGAACTCGAACGCCGCGCCAAGGAATGGAAGCCGCGGGGCGAGGAATTCACCTCCGGCTATTTGTGGAAATATGCCCAGCAGGTCGGCCCCGCGCGCGACGGCGCTGTGACCCATCCGGGCGGGGCGGCCGAGAAGGCGTGTTATGCGGATGTCTAGCGGCATGGCGCGGATCGCCACGGGCGGGACGGTCGCCGCGCTTGTTGGCGGCCTGTGCATCGGATTGGGCCTGAACTTTGGCCTGCCGGGTGCCATTGGCTCCGGGCATGGCCTGCTGCTTCAGCCGGCGATGGCGTTCGATGGCACGGCGACACCGTCGAATGCGTCGCTGACACCGAGCCCGGGATTGCGCGAGGGCACCGCCCCGCAAACGCCTGATCAAGCCGCGAAGGCCAAGGAGTTTTCCACCCTGGAATATGCGGCCGAGCAGGGCCGCACCGCGGCACAGTGGAAGCTCGGGCGCATGTACGCCGACGGCGCGGGCGTGCCGCAGGACGACATGCGGGCGTTCGACTATTTCAGCAAGATCGCCAACACCCATGCCGAGGAGCCGCCGGGCAGCCCGCAGGCTCATATCGTCGCCAACGCCTTTGTGGCGCTGGGCCGCTACTACCTCACCGGAATTCCCAATTCGGACATCAAGTCCGATTCGAGCCGCGCGCGGCAGATGTTCGCCTATGCGGCATCCTATTTCGGCGATGCCGATGCGCAATTCGAGCTTGGCCGCCTCTATCTCGACGGCAATCCAGCCGATGTGCATGAGGCGGCGCGCTGGTTTCTGCTGGCGGCCACCAAAGGCCAATGCCGCGCCGAAGCGGCGCTGGGCGATATCCTGTTCCGCGGTCAGTATGTGCCGCGCCAGGCCGCGCGTGGCCTGATGTGGCTGACGCTCGGGCGTGACTGCGCTGGACCGGAAGAGACCTGGGTCAGTTCGCTCTACGATGACGCCTTTCGCCGCGCCAGCGACGACGAGCGCGCCATGGCGCTGGTCTATCTGAAAGACTGGATCAAGCGCCGGCGGGATTAGCGGCCGCTCACGATTTCGCCTCGATATCCAGATCGACCCACACCGGCACGTGATCGGAAGGCTTTTCCCACGTCCGCACATGGCGGTCGATTCCGACGCCGCTGAGCCGGTCGACGGCAAGCGGCGACAGCAGCAGGTGATCGATGCGGATGCCGTTGTTCTTCTGCCACGCGCCGGCCTGGTAATCCCAGAATGTGTAAAGGCCGGGATCGTCGCTGGTGGCGCGCAAGGCGTCGGTCAGCCCGAGATTGATCAGGGACCGGAATTCGTCGCGGGTCTTCGGCAGGAACAGCGCGTCGCCGGTCCAAGCCTGCGGGTTCTTGGCGTCGGCCGCGGTCGGGATCACGTTGTAATCGCCCGCCATGATCAGCGGTTCTTCCAGTGACAGGCGGCCGCGCGCATAGGCCGCGAGCCGTTTCATCCAGCCGATTTTATAAGTGTATTTCTCGGTATCGGGCGGATTGCCGTTGGGCAGATAAATGCTGGCGACCCGCAGCGCGCCTTTTGCGGTGGACACCACGGCCTCGATGAAGCGGGCGTGGTCGTCCTGGTCGTCGCCCGGCAGGCCATTGTTGACTTCGTCGAACGGAAGTTTGGACAACAGCGCCACACCGTTGAATGTCTTCTGGCCGTGGACCGCGACGTTATAGCCGAGGCTCTCGAACTCCATCCGCGGAAAGGCGTCGTCGACGCATTTGGTCTCTTGCAGGCAGACGATGTCGGGCTGGCGTTCGGCGAGCCAAGTGCGCGCGGAATCGATGCGCTGCTTGATCGAATTGACGTTCCAGGTGGCGATGCGCATGGACCAAAGGAGAGTGAGCGGAAGTCGGGCGAGACAGAGAATACTCTGTTTCCCGGATGCGGTGCAGCACGAAGTGGTGCACCGCTAATCCGGGATCGTCGAAAACTCGGAGCGCGTAACGGTCCCGGTTCTGCAGCGCACCACTTCGTGCTGCGCTGCGCCCGGGACAAGTCCTTAAAGCGCGAAGCTCGTGCCGCAGCCGCAGGACGCGGTCGCTTTCGGATTGTTGATCTTGAACGAGGAGCCGATCAGGTCGTCGACGAAATCGATCTCGCTGCCCGCCATGTAGTTGAGCGACACCGGGTCGATCAGCACGGTCGCGCCGCTCTTCTCGATCACGATGTCGTCGTCGGCGCGCTCGCGCTCGGTGTCGAACTTGTATTGGAAGCCGGAGCAGCCGCCGCCTTCGACGGACACCCGCAACATGGTACCGGGCTCCTTGCCCAGGATTTCGCCGATCTTTTGCGCCGCCCGTTCAGTCACGGTGACGTTGGTGGTCATGGCCATCTCCGGCCGGGAAAACGTCGCCGACTCTCAGGCGCCGATTGCCACGGCATTGCAAGATAGTTAAGTGCGGGGCTGGCCTAGGTCAATTGCACACGCCGGACAGCCTGAAGACGACCGAAACCATGGCGATCGATGCCGCAATGCCGCGCGCGCGCTATGCCTGCGACCCGGCGTCGAGCCGCGGGCGGCTCTACGTGGAACCGGAGAGCAAAAGCCGCTCCGCTTTTCGCCGCGACTGTGACCGGGTCATCCACTCAACCGCGTTTCGCCGGCTCAAGCACAAGACCCAGGTGTTCGTCTCCGACGAAGGCGACCATTTTCGCACCCGGCTGACGCACACTTTGGAAGTGGCACAGATTGCCCGTGCGCTCGCTCGCGCGCTCGGCCTCGACGAGGATCTGGCCGAGGCGCTGGCGCTGGCGCACGACCTCGGACATCCGCCATTCGGCCATGCTGGCGAGCGGGCGCTCGACGAATGTCTCGCGGCGTTCGGCGGCTTTGACCACAATGCGCAGACGCTGCGGGTGGTCACAACGCTGGAGCGCCGCTACCCGGACTTCGACGGGCTCAATCTCACCTGGGAGACGCTCGAGGGGCTGGTCAAGCACAACGGTCCGCTCACCGATGGTGCCGGCAGGCCGGTCGGCCGTTACGGCGAGGCTGGGGTGCCCGAAACGATCCTCGACTATTCGCGGCGGCAGGATTTGGACCTGTGGAGCTTTCCTGGCCTGGAAGCGCAAGTGGCCGCGGTCGCCGACGACATTGCCTATGACGCCCACGACATCGACGATGGCATCCGTGCCGGATTGTTCGGTATCGACGACCTCGCCGCCGTCGCGCTGCCCGGCAGAATTATCGCCGGGATCGGCGAAGCCTATCCGGCGCTCGACGCGAGCCGGCTGGTTCCCGAATTCATCCGCCGGCTGATTGGGCTTCTGATCGAGGACGTTGTGGCGGAAACCGGCCGCAGGCTCGCGGTCCTCGCGCCTCGATCAGCCGACGACGCGCGGCGGGCGGCGTCACCCAGTGCAGGATTCTCACCGGCGATCACGGAGGCGGATCGTGCCATCAAGGCGTTTCTGCGAACGCGGATGTATCGCCATGGGCGTGTCATGCATGTCATGGACCAGGCCGCCGGCGTCGTCCGCAGCCTGTTCGCGCGCTACAGCACCGATTTCAGCATCCTGCCGCCCGAATGGCAGGAGGGTCTGGCGGACGCCGATGCACCGGCGCGCGCCCGCCGCATCGCCGATTTCATCGCCGGCATGACCGACCGCTACGCGCTCGCCGAACACGGCCGGCTCTTTGACTCGACCCCGGAATTGCGTTAGCGCGCGGCACACCGCGAACGCTGGACGTTTGTTTTCATGGCTGCAGAAAATATTTTCGCCGAAGTCCTTGATCGCGTTCACCGCGCCAACGCTGCGCTGATCGCCGCTGGCGGATTGCCGGCAGGGATTGATCAAGCGCGCGTGACGGTCGAACCACCGCGCGACGCCGCGCACGGCGACATGGCAACCAATGCCGCGATGGTGCTCGCCAAGGATGCCGGCAAGAAGCCCCGCGAGCTTGCGGAAAAAATCGCCGAGCAACTGCGCGCCGATGAGTTGATTGCCGGCGTCGACATTGCCGGTCCCGGATTCATCAATCTTACCCTGAAACCGGATGCCTGGATCGGCGCGCTGCGAGCCGCCGTGCGGCTTGGTGTGCGCTATGGCGCAAGCGACATCGGCCAAGAAGTGCCGATCAACGTCGAATACGTGTCGGCCAATCCGACCGGGCCGATGCACATCGGCCATTGCCGGGGCGCGGTGTTCGGCGACGCTTTGGCAAGCCTGCTGGCCTTCACCGGTTTTAAGGTCGCGCGCGAGTATTACGTCAATGACGCCGGCGCGCAGGTCGATGTGTTGGCGCGCTCCGCCTATTTGCGCTATCGCGAAGCCCTCGGCGAAGACATCGGCGCCATCCCGGACGGTCTTTATCCCGGCGATTACCTCAAGCCGGTCGGCACAGCGCTCGCAGAGGAATATGGCGACAAGCTGCGTGCGCAGGTCGAACCGCAATGGTTGCCTGTGGTGCGGGCCAAGGCCATCGACATGATGATGGCGGCTGTGCGCGCCGATCTCGCAGCGCTCAATATCGACTTCGATATTTTCTTTTCCGAGCGCTCGCTGATCCATGGCGCGGCCGATCAGGTGGCTGCAACGATCGATTGGCTGCGCGCGCGCGGCGAGGTCTATGAGGGCCGCCTGCCGCCGCCAAAGGGGGCGCCAGCCGAGGAGTGGGAGGACCGTGAGCAGACTCTGTTTCGCTCCACCGCGTTCGGCGACGACGTCGATCGGGCGCTGAAGAAGTCCGACGGCTCCTACACCTATTTCGCTTCCGACATCGCCTATCACCGCACCAAGATCGAGCGCGGCTTTCGCGCGCTGATCGACGTGTGGGGCGCCGACCATGGCGGCTATATCAAGCGCATGCAGGCGGCCGTGAAGGCGCTGAGCGAAGACCGCGTCGCGCTCGACGTGAAGCTCATCCAGTTGGTGAAGCTTCTTCGCGCCGGCGAGCCGGTCAAAATGTCGAAGCGGGCAGGGGACTTCGTCACGCTGCGCGAAGTCGTGGATGAAGTCGGCCGCGACGCCGTGCGCTTCATGATGCTGTTTCGCAAGAACGATGCGGTGCTCGAATTCGATCTCGCCAAGGTCATCGAGCAGAGCCGTGACAATCCCGTCTTCTATGTTCAGTACGGCCATGCGCGCGGCCAGTCGGTGTTCCGAAACGCGCGAGCGGCTTTCCCCGATCTGCCGCCCGACATCGCGAGTTTGGCGGACACGGCCGACCTCGATCGTCTTTCAGATCCTGCCGAGCGCGCCTTGATGCGGCGAATTGCCCTTTATCCGCGCGTGGTGGAAGGTGCGGCGCTCGCCCATGAACCGCACCGGATCGCCTTTTATCTCTATGACTTAGCCAGCGAATTTCATGCACTTTGGACGCTGGGCAACGCCGCGCCACATTTACGCTTCATTATCCAAGATGATCGACAAACGAGCTTGGCTCGGCTCGTCTTAGTACAAGGCGTAGTTACCGTTCTCGTTTCTGGACTGGCGCTGCTGGGGGTGGAGGCGCCGAGCGAGATGCGGTGATTCCCGTAGCTTTCGACGGGTCGCGACGTCGCGAATGCGGTCGAGGGGAAAGGCTGAACGGGGCAGATTTCATGGCCGATAACAGTTTTCGCGGCTCTCGCCGCGACGCGTATTCGAGCGACGTCGACACGCAAGGCGGGAGCGATCCGCTCGCCGAACTGGCCCGCTTGATCGGCCAAAGCGAGTCTTACCGCGGCGGCGGCCGCGATGCGGCTCAACCATACGATGAAGGAACGCCGTTGCCGGAGCTTGACTGGGCTGCCGGCGAACAGCATTACGCGCAATCTGGCGCCGGGAGCGGTTACGCGCCGCCAGCGGCCGAGCACTATCGCGATGATCGTGCGCCGCCGCGATATACGCCGCCGGCCGGTTTCGCCGAGCCGCAATCCGAATACGCTGACAGCGACGGTTATCATGACCAGGCCCCGCCGCCGTCTGGACCGCCGTCACTGCCCTACATCTCGCCGCTCCATGCCGGTGAGGAACAGGACGCCGACCGGTCGCACGGACGGCTGACGCCGGCCCATGCCGGCGATAACGTGCGCGACGACTACGACGACCACGCCGGCTCAGCCGCGCGGCGCCGAGGTACCGTGATCGGACTCGCCATTCTGGGCGTGGTCGTGCTCGGCACCGCAGGTGCGTTCGGATATCGCGCCATGTTCGGCGGTTCCTTTATCCCGTCGCTGCCGCCAATCATCAAGCCCGGCAATACGCCGATCAAAATCGTGCCTCAGAAGGACGCCCAGGCGGCGCCCGGCAATCAGACAACGGTGCCGAAAGGGACGGGCGAACAGCTCGTTCCGCACCAGGAGAAACCGGTCGAAGTCCAGGCCGCCAATCCCCCGCCGCGCGTGGTCACGACGATCCCGGTCATTTCCAACGCTCCGGTCGCGCCGATGCAGGATGGTCCGCTGACCGGATCGCCGCCCGCGACGTTGCCGGCCGCGCCCAGTGGTGGGGCACAGCCTATGGGGCCGCCCGACCAGCTCAGCGGCCCCGCCTCGGCGGCGCCAGCCTCTGGCAGCAAGCCGGTACACACAGTCATCATCAAGCCACAGCAGCCATCACCGCAAGGCGCCGGTGTCGCGCCGACCGGCACGGCATCCGCCGCGCACCCGCCCAAGCCACACCAGCCAGCGATGCGGCCGGTGCGGGAGCCGCGAACGGCGTCTGCCGGCGGTCCGCTGTCGATTGTGCCAGGTGGCGAGTCGGCACCGCACCCCCCTTCGCCACGCACCCGCACCGCGACGGCGCACACGGGTGGGCCGATGCCGTTGAGTTCGTCGCCCGCCGCCGCGCCCGCGCCGGCGCGTGGCGGTGGCTACGCGGTGCAGGTATCGTCGCAGCGCAGCGAGGCTGAGGCCCAGACTGCGTTCCGTTCGCTGCAGGCCAAATTTCCCCGCGAACTCGGAAGCCATCACGCCGAATTCCGCCGCGCAGACCTTGGCGCTAAAGGCGTCTACTACCGCGCGCTCGTCGGTCCATTTGCGTCCGCCGAACAGGCATCGAACCTGTGCCGCAGTTTGAAGGCAGCGGGCGGCAGCTGCATCGTGCAGCGAAATTGAAGCTCTTGCCCGCTTTGCCCGCGATTTTTATCAGGCGCTGGTGGAGCGGATTTGACATTCGCTACCCACCCAGCCGCGGACTCGGTTAGCGAATGTCAAATCCAAAAGCTCCACTAGCACTTATAGTTGCTAGTGGTCCTTTGATTCTAACATTCGCATGAGAGCCTGCCGAACCGGGAAGCGAATGTTAGGATCGGACCACTAGCTCGGCGGACGGCATGCGCGCCTTCATCACGGGTATTTCGGGGCCCGCACTGACCGATGCGGAGCGGGGATTTTTGCGCGACGCGCAGCCCTGGGGGCTGATCGTCTTCAAGCGCAATGTTGCGGGCCCGGATGCGCTGCGGGCGCTGCTCGACGATGTTCGTTCGGTGCTGGGCCGGCAGGCGCCCGTTCTTGTCGATCAGGAGGGTGGCCGCGTGCAGCGGCTCGGTCCGCCGCATTGGCCGAAATACCCGCCCGGAGCTGCCTATGGCCGGCTATACGATACCAATCGCACGGCAGGCCTTGCGGCGGCGAGGCTTGGCGCGCGCCTGATCGCTGCCGACCTCGCGGCGGTGGGCATTGACGTCGATTGCATGCCGCCCGCCGATGTGCCGGTCGTGGGGGCCGATGCGGTGATCGGCGATCGTGCCTTTGGCGACCGGCCCGATAAGGTCGCGGCGCTTGCCGGCGCATTCGCCGAGGGCTTGGAGGACGGCGGCGTGCTGCCGGTCCTCAAGCACCTGCCGGGCCATGGCCGCGCCACGGCTGACAGCCACCAAAAGCTGCCGGTCGTAACGACCTCCAAGGCCGAATTGGAAACCACGGATTTCGCGGCGTTCCGCCCGCTTGCCGGGCTGCCGCTGGCGATGACGGCGCATGTGGTGTTCACAGCCTTGGACCAAATGGCCCCCGCCACCACTTCGGCCGTTATAGTGCGTGAGGTGATTCGCGGTTCGATCGGTTATCAGGGACTGTTAATGAGCGACGACCTCTCCATGGGGGCGCTGAGTGGTTCGCTTGGCGAGCGC
Source organism: Xanthobacteraceae bacterium (assembly GCA_035546235.1). Classification (GTDB taxonomy): domain Bacteria; phylum Pseudomonadota; class Alphaproteobacteria; order Rhizobiales; family Xanthobacteraceae; genus BOG-931. Next base: position 26,551 of record DASZWK010000192.1, read on the forward strand.
ACGATTGCGGCGCTGGCGGCGGGTTGCGACATGGCGCTCCACTGCAATGGCAGGATGGACGAGATGCGCGCCGTTGCCGAAGCCGCCCCGGTGCTGGCAGGTGAGGCGGCGCGGCGCGCGGACGCAGCGCTGGCGCGGCGTAAACCGCCCGGCGCGATCGATTTCGCCGCAAGCCGGGCCGAGTTCGCGCAACAGATGAGCGCGGTCTGGGAACCCGCGCGGGGGCTTGTATGAACGCAGAAGAGGTGAGCTTCGAGACCGAGCTTGGCCAGGCCGCCGAGGGCGAGCAGGCGCTCGTGGTCGATGTCGAGGGGTTTGAAGGTCCGCTCGACCTTTTGCTCACGCTGGCGCGCCAGCAAAAGGTCGATCTCGCCAAGATTTCCATACTGGCGCTCGCCGACCAGTATCTCGCCTTTATCGAAGCCGCGCGCGCGCTGCGCCTGGAACTCGCCGCCGATTACCTGGTGATGGCGGCCTGGCTCGCCTACCTCAAATCGCGGCTGCTGTTGCCGGAGCAGCAGGCGCCCGAGGGGCTGAGCGCCGAGGATATGGCCAATGCGCTGGCACAGCGGCTGCGGCGGCTCGAAGGGATCCGCCAGGTTGCGGAACAATTGCTCAACCGCCCTCAGCTCGGTCGCGAAGTTTTTCAACGCGGCCAGCCGGAACCGATCGCCGAAATCAAGCGGCCGCAATGGACGGCAACGCTGTACGATCTGCTTTCGGCTTATGCATCGCGGCGACAGAACGAAGCGCGCTCGCATGTGCGCATGCCCAAGCGTTCGGTGTGGTCGCTGGCCGAGGCGCGCGAGGCGATCGAGCGGCTGGTCGGCCGGTCTTTTGACTGGAGCCCGCTGGACCAGTATCTGCTCGAATATCTGGTCGAGCCGTCGCAGCGGTCCACGGTGCTCGCCTCGAGCTTTGCGGCGACCCTGGAATTGGTGCGTGAGGGCAGGCTCGAAGTCCATCAGCATACGGCGTTTGCGCCGCTGTTCGTGCGCGCCCGCATCGAGGCGCCGCAAGGCGGCGAGCCCGATGCGGTGAACGGGTGACGGAGGGGGTCGTAATGGGAAATGTTGCGGAGATGCGAGTGATTGTCGGCGATAGAGAGAGCGATCGCGAGGACGTTCAGCGCGAGGAAGTTCAGCGCGCGGACGAATTGCGCATTCTTGAAGGGCTGCTATTCGCCGCGGAGGAACCGCTCGATGAGAAGACCCTGGCCTCCCGACTGCCCGAAGGAACCGATGTGCGGGCGCTGCTGACACAATTGCAGCAGGAGTTTTCTTCGCATGGGGTGAATCTCGTTCGCGTCGCTGGTAAGTGGACGTTGCGCACGGCAAGCGATCTCGCATGGCTGTTGACCCGTGAATCGACGGTGCCGCGTAAGCTGTCGCGCGCCGCCATCGAAACGCTGGCCATTGTCGCCTATCACCAGCCGGTGACCCGTGCCGAGATCGAGGAGATCAGGGGCGTCACCACCTCGAAAGGGACGCTCGATGTGCTGCTGGAGACCGGCTGGGTGCGTTTGCGCGGCCGGCGCAAGGCACCGGGCCGGCCGGTGACCTACGGAACCACCGAGGGATTCCTGTCACATTTCGGGCTTGAGGCGCTGACCGATCTGCCCGGCCTTGACGAACTCAAAGGCGCGGGGCTCCTCGAGGGCACGCTACCGGCAGAATTTAACGTTCCGGTGCCGTCAGACGATCCGGCCCTGCGCGACGACGAGGATCCGCTCGAACCCGCCGATCTCGACCTCGGCCTCGTGCCGCCCGTCGAACGCACCGAAGAATAACGCAAACACCGTTAATCTTCGCGATTCAGCACGTTGATGACGTTGCCGCTTGAGATGGTGCCGTTTGCCTGCGGCGCGACGGCATTTCGGTCGTGCTTGTTTTTGCCCGCCGCGACGCCTAGTTTCAGGCTTAAATCGACACCTTGCCGCGGGCGCGTGCGCGGTTGCGGACGGAGGATTTCATGGGTGGTTTGAGCATCTGGCATTGGCTAATCGTACTTGTCGTCGGACTGATGCTGTTCGGTGGCCGTGGTAAGATTTCGGATATGATGGGCGATGTCGCCAAGGGTATTAAGTCCTTCAAGAAGGGCTTGTCCGAGGACGACAGCGACGAAACCGCCAAATCCGATGCCCCGATCAAGAGCATCGACCACCAGGCGGCGGCCGGTGAAACGGCGCGGCGCGCGGAGGCCAACAGCAAGGTCGAGCGCTCGCTGTCCTGACGCCGGCCCCCTGCGATCCGCATTCGCCCGCCGGGCGATGCGCGGATAACAGGCCGGGGAAAATTTCATGTTCGATATCAGCTGGAGCGAGTTCCTGCTCATCGGCGTCGTGGCGCTGATCGTGATCGGGCCAAAGGAGCTGCCCGCGGTCATGCGTACACTCGGCCAATGGACGCGCAAAGTTCGCGGCATGGCGTCGGAGTTCCAGAATCAATTCCAGGAGGCGATCCGCGAAGCCGAAATGGCCGATCTGAAGAAAGAGGTCGACGATCTGGCGGAAGGCGTGAAAAACTTCGATCCGCTCAAGGAGGTACGCGCGGACGTGGAGACCATGGGTGAGGACGTCAAGCGCTCGCTCTCGTCCTCGTCCGAAGCGGACGCCACCTTGTCCGATAGCCGCGTCGAGATGGCGTTGGCCGAGCCGCAATCGGAGGCGCTGCCAGCCGCAATGGAGCCAGCGGCCGAACTGCCGGCTCCGGCTCAGCCCGAAGCGCAGACCGAGCCGGCGCACGCGATGGAGACGGCGGCCGCGGCCGACGCCACCAAGCCTGCTGACGCCAGCGACGATGAGGGCACGGGGCGCACGGGATGACGGCCCGCGACGACGAAGAGAAGGAGATTGAGGCGACCAAGGCGCCGCTGATGGATCACCTGATCGAGCTGCGCTCGCGGCTGATCAAGGCGCTCGCGGCCTTTTTCGTCGCCATGATTGTCTGCTTCTTCTTCGCCAAGCACATCTACAACGTGCTGACCTGGCCTTACGTCTGGGTCGCGGGCGCTGCCAATTCGAAATTCATCTACACCGGGCTCCTTGAATATTTCATCGTGCAGCTCAAGCTCGCGGTGTTCGGAGGCATTTTCATCTCGTTCCCGGTGATCGCCACGCAGATCTACATGTTCGTGGCGCCCGGGCTCTACCGCAACGAGCGCAAGGCGTTTCTGCCTTACCTGTACGCGACGCCGGTGTTCTTCCTGCTCGGCTCGGCGGTGGTCTATTTCGTGGTCTGGCCGCTGATCACGCGCTTTTCGCTCAGCATGCAGCAACTGGGCGGCCCGGGCGAAGCGACCATCGAGCTGCTGCCGAAGGTCTCCGACTACCTGTCGCTGATGATGAAGCTGATCCTGGCGTTCGGCATCGCCTTCCAGCTTCCCGTCATCCTGACGCTGCTCGGCCGGGTCGGCATCATCACCTCCGACCAGCTCAAGGCGAAGCGCCGCTATTTCATCGTCGGCGCCTTCGTCATCGCCGCGGTGCTGACCCCGCCGGACGTGCTCAGCCAGATGTCGCTCGCGCTGCCGCTGGTGGCGCTGTTCGAGGGCTCGATCTGGTCGGTGCGCATGGTGGAGAAGCGGCTCGCCGCCGAACGTGCCGCGGCGGCCGCGGCTGCGGCCGGTAAGCCTGCAGAGTGATTGGCGTCTATAATGCTGATGACGCGTACTTTTGATTCGTCATGGCCGGGCACAAGGCGCGAAGCGCTGTCTTCGCCCCTAGCGTCCCGGCCATCCACGTCTTTCTTCGCCTAGGGTCAAAGACGTGGATGCCCGGCACAAGGCCGGGCATGACGCGGTGGAAACCATTATGCACGATATCCGCTTCATTCGCGACAACCCTGACGCCTTCGACAAGGCGCTGGCGCGGCGTGGGCTTCCGCCGCAGGCGGCGCGGCTGATCGCGCTCGACGAAACGCGCCGCGCGGCGATCCAAAAGGCCGAAGCCGCGCAGGCACGCCGCAACGCGGCGTCAAAGGAAATCGGCGAAGCCAAGAAAAACAAAGATGAAGCCAAGGCCAAAGAGCTGATGGCCGAGGTTGCAGTGCTGAAGGATTCGATCCCGCAGATGGAGGCGGACGAAAAGTCCGCGTCCAAAGTGCTGGGCGACGCGCTCGCGGAAATTCCAAATCTGCCGCTCGATGAAGTACCGGACGGCAAGGATGAGAAGGACAACGTCGAGCACCATCATTTTGGAGCGAAGCGCAATTATGCCTTCGCGCCCAAGCAGCATTTCGAACTCGGCGAAGCTCTTGGCCAGATGGACTTTGAAGCTGCGGCTAAATTATCGGGTGCGCGGTTTGTTGTCTTGAAGAACGGGCTCGCGCGGCTTGAACGCGCGCTTGGGCAATTTTTTCTCGATGTGCATACAAGCACACCTCACAATTACACCGAAGTCGCTCCACCGCTGCTCGTGCGCGATGAAGTGATGTTCGGAACTGCGCAGCTGCCAAAGTTTGAAAGTGATCAATTTTTTGTTGATCGCGTTGGGCATTTAGACGCTGAGAAATACGCGAGCGCCTTGGCGGTTTTTTCGGACGATGACGAATTAGCGAAAGTCGCAAGGAACACAGGAGACCATAACGTTATTCGCGCCTTTGGACGCTACCTGGAATACAAGAACGATCAGGAAGAGCCTGCGCCCTTTGCGTACCTACATTTCGCGTTCGTTGACTTTGCGAAGGCTCTTTTAGCTCACAACGAAAAGATTCCCTATCGCCTGGGGCTCATCCCCACCGCCGAAGTTCCTCTGACAAACCTCGTCCGCGAATCCATCGTCGACGAAGACAAATTGCCGATGCGGTTCACGGCCTGCACGCCGTGCTTCCGCGCCGAGGCGGGCGCGGCGGGGAAAGACACGCGCGGCATGATCCGCCAGCATCAGTTCACCAAGGTCGAGCTTGTCTCAATCACCACGCCGGAGCAGAGCAAGGACGAGCACGAGCGCATGCTGTCCTGCGCCGAGGAGGTGCTGAAAAGGCTCGATCTGCATTACCGGGTCATTACGCTCTGCACCGGCGACATGGGGTTTGCGTCACAAAAGACCTACGACATCGAAGTCTGGCTGCCCGGCCAAAACGCCTACCGGGAAATTTCGTCGTGCTCGGTGTGCGGCGATTTCCAGGCGCGGCGCATGAATGCGCGC
>DASZWK010000193.1:0-12667 GCA_035546235.1 Xanthobacteraceae bacterium
GCTTCATCGTAGCCGCCCTGTCTCAGGAACGGGGGCAAGAGCCACCTCGTTGTCAGCGCGCATACCTGCAGCGACGGAGGTATCCGATGTCTGGATATTATGACGATCCAAATAGACGCAATTCGCCATACGATCTCAATGCCGGACGGGACGGCGGATCGTGGGCCTGGATAGCCGGCGCGGCACTTGTGGTCATCCTGCTCGCGCTGGCGTTTGGCGTGAACCACGTCAAACAAAACGGAACGAACGTGGCGTCAAACAATTCGCCGGCAATCAGCAGACCTGCGGCGCCGCCCGCCGGGCCGGCAAGTCCGGCTTTTAAGCCTACGCCGATGAATCCGGCGCCGGCCAAGCCGTAACTCAAGCAGCACTTCCACGGTGATCGCGTTAGCGAGGCGGTCGCGCAACTGCGCGGCCGCTTTCGTCAGTCCACCGGCTCGCGGGCAATATCGAGCGGGGCACGGATAACTGTCACGCCATTTTCTTCGCTCATGGTCACAACATTCATCGTACCCGCATACTCCGGCGAACCGGAATAATAAGCCGGCACTGATCCATTGCCGACCCGGATCGCGCGGTTCCAATGGCCGAGCGCGACGTAATCGGCACCCGTTGCCGCGAGTTCGGCGTCGCCGATGAGCCAGGATGGCCGCGGCCCGATACTGCGGTCGGGCGCGGGCTCATAATGACCGTGCGCCATGGCAATCTGCCAGCGCGTACGGCGCTGGCGCCCGCCGCGGGCCATCTCGAACGGAATCATATCGTCATAATCGCGGTGCGGCCGCCCCCAGACTTCGAGCGCCAGGCGGTCAAACACGATTGCCTCCTCGTGCGTGACGCCGATGATGTGCAGATTTTTTACCGCCCCAAGCGCATTGCCGAAATAAATTCCCTCGCTCACCGCGGGGTCGTGATTGCCCGGCAGCAGCACGATCGGCAGCTGTGCATCGGACATCACCGCGGCGGCCCGCTCGATCAGGCTTTGCGGCACGCGGTGGCTGTCAAACGTGTCGCCCGCAAGGATCACGACGTCGGCCGCAATGGCGCGAGCCGCGTTGAGCACGCAAGCGAGGCCGGCGGCGCCATCACCGCCGTGAATGCGTGCCGTGTAGTCGTGATCGACGTGGAGATCCGAACTGTGAACGACGATGAGATCGCGCTGGGACGCCGGCATGAGGGCTGCGGTTGGATAAAGCTGCCTCTGACTTAGCGCAGCCGCGCCCCAATGCCAATGTTGCCCGCCCGGCAGCCGCGACTAGCGGCGTGCCGGCTCCATCATCTGCCGGTCGAGCGCCGCATTAAGCGCCTGCTCGTCGAGCGGCCGCTTCAGGAGTCTGAAGCGGTTCGGATCGATCGACGCTGCAGGCTGGGGTGCCGCCGAAGGCTGGATGCTCGGAGCAGCCGTCGCGGCGCGCAATTCGTCGGCCGGGTTGGCGCGCGGCCTACTTATGCGGCCACGCCACCGCTCGATGACGGCCGCGAGCGACCGGCTGTCCAATGGCCCCTGGAAACCCGGCTGATCCTCGCTCATCGTATCGCTGCGCGGCAGCAACTGCGCCGGCAACTGCTTGAACTTGAGACGGGTCGGTAGCATGACGCCTTCGCCAAAAGCGAACGCCTCGCCGGTACCGAGCGATGGCAAAAACGCCAGCAGATTGGCGGCCGTATCGGCAACCGCCGAGCGCAGCAACTCCTGGTCGCGATCGTTGGTCATGCGCATCGCAAACAACGTGCTGCACTGCGACAGAATTGTCGGATCGAGTTCGGCGGGCCGCTGCGTCACCAGTCCGAGGAACACGCCGTACTTGCGGCCTTCCTTGGCGATGCGCGAAATCGACCGGCGGGTCGGCGCAAAACCGACCGAATGGTCGGCCGCCATGTAGCGGTGCGCTTCCTCGCAGACCACGAGCAGCGGCGCGCTGCCGTCGCTCCACAGTCCGAGATCGAAAGCCATGCGGCAGGTTACGGAGACAAGCGCGTCGACCACCTCGGATGGAAAGCCCGCAAGCTGCAGAATCGTCATCGGCTTGCCGTTCGGCGGCAGCCGAAACAGCGTCGCCAGAATCTCCGCCATGGTGTCGCCGCCGACATTGGCGTTCTCGAACATGAAGGCGTAACGCGGGTCGTTACACACCGTCTCGATCCGCGTCATCAGTTTGTGATAGACCATGCGCGAGGCACGGTTTTCGAGTTTGCCCATGCGCGTGTCGAGCAGCGAAAGCAGATCGGCGATGCGATACGGCACCGGCACATCGACCGTGTAGCGCACGCCGCCGGCATCACCTGGTTTGGCAAGCCGGCTGGTCAAGCCGATCTGCTGCGCGTATGACGCCTTTGCCAGCGGAATGACCTCTGAGAGGAAATCGACTTCCTCCTCGAGGCCGGGCCGGCCGCCGAAGAACACGTCGACGATTTCCTCGAAATTGAACAGCCAGAACGGCAGCTTGATGTTGTTGGGGTTGAGCACCTGCCCACGCTCGCCGAAGCAGCGGCCGTATTCATTGTGAACGTCGAGCATGAGAACACGCAGATCGGAGCGCGCCTGCAATATCTGTTGAATCAACAGCGCAATGGCGCTCGACTTGCCGACGCCCGTCGTACCGAGAACGGCAAAATGCTTGCTCAGCATCTCGTCGACTTCAATACCCGCCGGAATCTCGCCGTCCTGGTGCAGATGACCGACCTCGATCATGCGCGCACTGGAATTCTGGAAGATCAACCGCAGTTCGCGCGAACCGATGAACGCCACCGGATCTCCCATGCCGGGATATGAGGACACGCCGCGCTGAAAATACGCGACGCCGCCATCGCCCGAACGAATCTCTCCGATCAAGTCGAGCTTCGCCACGCCGGCGTCATCGTTGCCCTTGCCCGCTTCCGGCCGCATCGACACATCGGTGATCAAGCCGACCAGCATCGACTTGCCGACCACGACGCCGAGAAACTTACCGACCGTGATGCGCTTTGCCTCGGGACCTGCCGGCGACATTGCCGGGATGCCGACGCTCGCCTGCGAGCCGTGGACAGAAACGATGCGGCCGAGAAGTTCGGCCTGCGGCGCAGCCGCGCCGGCAGGCTGGGAGTCGCTATGCGCCAATTCCATCTCCATACGCCGATCCCCGCCCCGAAATTGCCCAGCCCAACCTCTAGCTTGCCCGGCTGGAGATTCAGTTAACGGACGGCGCCAAATCGACCCCCGCCGTGACGGCACTGAACGTCGCCGAAGGCCGCAATTCATGCGGAGATTCAACGTCACGCCGGTGCGTTCGAAGGTCGGACCGGGGCCCGATCTTAGTAAACCGTTAGGGGTCAACGACGCGCCGGCGTCCGGTAGCGCGCGCTTGCGCCGCTGCGCGCCTCCCCGGCCACGCGCCGCGCCGGTGCGAGTTCCTCGAGAAAGATCGGTTTGGCGAAATAGTAGCCTTGAGCAAACCTGATGCGGCTCGCTGCCTGCAGATAGGCAACCTCCTCGAATGTCTCGACCCCTTCGGCGATGACCGTCATACCCAGCGCATCGCTGAGCGCCTCGATCGCCTTGAGCACGCTCTGGCTGCGGGGCCGCTCGTGAATCGCAGTGATGAACGACCGGTCGATTTTGATTTCATCGGCGGTCACGTCGGCCAGCGTCGCGAGCGACGAATAGCCGGTGCCGAAATCGTCGACGGAAACCCGCGTGCCGATCTCGCGCAGCATCGGAATGAAGCGCTGCTGGAACTTGCTGCCGGCGAAGAAAGCGTCCTCGGTGACCTCGACCATGAAGCGGTTGGCGTAACCGGTCGCTTGCAGTTCCTCGCAAAAGCCGTCCATGAATTTCGCGTCACCGGCGCGCTTCGCCGCGATATTGATGCTGATCGTCGCGTGTGAACCGAAGGCGTCGTCGAGCATATCCATCGATCTGACGATTTCAGCGAGCGCCAGATAGGTGATGTCGTCAATCAAACCGAGCTCGATGGCGAGCGCGATGAACTGCCCGGGCGACTGGATAACGCCATCCTCGTCGCGCAGCCGGATCAGCGCCTCAACACCGACAACCTCCTCGGTGCGGATGTCGACCTTGGGCTGGAACGCGCAGCAAAATCGCCCGTCGCGCACCGCGAGCCGCAGCCGCTGCTCCTGGGCCATGCGCATCGCCATCGCGCGGCCCATGTCGGAATCGAACAGCGCCGCATCGCCCTTGGCGACTTCCTTGGCGCGGTACATCGCCGTGTCGGCCGCCCGACGCAACGCCTCGTAGTTGAGGCCATGGTCCGGGTGTACGCTGACACCGATCGATGCCGACGTCAGGATCTCGTAACCGTCGATCAGAAACGGCTCCTTGAGCTCCTTGAGCAGATTGTTGATCAGAGTTTCCAGCTCTTCATCGCTGTCGAGCGGATAAAGGACCAGAAGAAACTCATCGCCGCTGATACGACCGGCAAAATCGCTTGGCCGGATATGAGCGGAAATCCGCTGCGCCACCTTGAGCAGCAGAGCGTCACCGATCGCGTGCGTGTAATAGTCGTTGATGTGCTTGAAGTTATCGATGTCGAGAAATGCCAGCGCAAAACGGCAGCGCCCTTCGCTGCTTGCCAGCACTTGCCGAACCTGTTCGGCAAGCAATGCGCCGTTAGGCAGGCCGGTCAGTTCGTCGATATAGGCGCGCTTCGACAGTTCGAGTTCGGCCTTTTTGCGATCGGTGAAGTCGAATGCGGTCGACACCAGCAGCGGCCGGTCCAGGATGCGAACCGGGCGGTGCGCAATCAAAAACGTGCGCTGGCTGGCCAGGCCCGAACCGGTAACGACGCGCTCCTCCATGGTGATGGCGTCCGCCGATTGCGCCGTCTCCTCGTCCATACCGGCTGCGGGCAGCGCCGGGGACGTCGGAACGCCGGCGCCCGCCCGTTCGGCTGACGCGGCCGCCATGCCGTTTTCCAGCATGACCGTACCGTCCTCCGTCTGCACGGTGACGCCGACCGGCAGCGCGTCGAGGATGGCGTTGAGCAATCCGACCGCGCGGCGCGCCTCGGTCTCGCGCTCGCTTGCCGCATCGAGCTGCTTGCGCAATCGCGCATTTTCGGCAGCTTGTTCGGAGTGAGTCATGCGGCGCGCTCGTCGGGTGCCTGTTGCACGGGTAACGTGGCGAGCCTGCTCGCGTTGCCCGAGGTGCTCATCAATCGGACACACTCTAAGTCGGCGAAACCAATGAAGATTTAAGAAACGCCGAGCGCGCCAGACCGCCGATCGTCGTTGATTCATTAACCCAGCGTTAACGACATCGCGTCGGGCGTGCAGTGACACAACAGGCAACTCAGCGCTCGTAAGCGGCATCAATCGGCACGCGATACCCGTTGGCGAGGCGATTGGTTTCATTCGCCATGCCGACGACGGCCATCAGTTCGCCGAACATCTTTTCGCTCATGCCGGCTTTGCGGGCGGCTGCGCCGTGGCTGGCCGTGCAATAGCCGCAGCCATTGGTGACACTGACCGCGAGATAGACCATCTCCTTGGTGAGCGAATCGAGCGCGCCCGGCGCCATGACCTCCTTGATGCTTTCCCAGGTGCGCTTGAGCGTCGCGGGATCGCGCGCCAGGTATTTCCAGAAATTATTGACGTCATCGACCTGCCGGGTGCGTTTGATGTCATCGAACACCGCCCGAACCGCCGGTGACGCATCGCGATATTCAATCGGACCCTGAACGCTCATCAGCGCCTCCTCCTGCAATATTTAAAGCTAAGCGGCCGCGCCTTTCGGGCGCCAATTGACCAGGAACACGCCGGCGACGCAGATCGCCATGCCAAGAAGCGACAAAGGCGGTAGCCGCTCGTCGAACAAGAGCCAGGCCATCAGCGCGGTCACCGGCGGGGTGAGGTAGAACAGGCTCACCACCCGCGTCGCAGCCGAGCGGCGAATGAGAAAATACAACAGCCAGATGGCGCCGAACGACAGCACGAACACCAGCCAGGACAGCGCGAAGATGAATTGCGGCGTCCATTGCACGGTGCGGTGCTCGAAGACGAGTGCGCCGAGCCCAAACAGCGTCCCCGCCGCGGTGTATTGCAACAGCAGCCCGGTGCGCATGTCGATGCCGCCGCCGAACCGCTTCTGATAGAGCGTGCCGACGCTGATGCCGATCAACGCCACGGCCGCCGCCGGCCACGCCAGCGGGTGCGTTTCGCCCACTGCGATATTTTCGCGGACGATCAGATAGACGCCGGCGAGCCCGAGCAAGAGTCCCAGCCACTGCCGCGGCAGCACGCGCTCGCCGAGCCACCGGTTGGCGATCGTCGAGGTCAACACCGGCTGCAGGCTGACGATCAGCGCGACAAGACCGGCGGACAGGCCGTTCTCGATCGAAACAAAGACGCCGCCGAGATAAAGGCCGTGGACCATCAGGCCGGTGAGCGCGCTGTGCATGATGCCGGTGCCGTCCGGCCATTTCGGACGTGTCACGGCGATCACGGCTCCGAGCAGCACGACGATCGCCGCCATGCGCAATGTCAGGAACGTGAGCGGCTCAGCATAAGCGAGGCCGAATTTCGCGCCGATGAAGCCGGACGCCCACAGCACGACGAACACGGCGGGTGCGGCAAAGACCGCAAAGTCGGCGAGCGAACGCGGCATGTCTCGGAACTTGAGTGGTGGATGCAACGGCGGATGACCGGCGTCACACAATGGCGCGGACGCCGCAATGGTTTTGTCGCGCAACAGGGCTTCAGGAACGGCGTGAGGCTTTAGCCCTATCCTTATTGGCTCGATCGCTGACCCATTCCTTGGCAATTCGTTCATCCTCTGTTCTTATGGTCGTTCGATTCGCGCGGGCGCTGCCGGCGCGGCGTGGGTCGCGCCGCGACTGGTGGAAGGGGACCATGACCGCCTATCTCGACAAACTTAATGCGCAGCAGCGCCGCGCGGTCGAGTACGGCGCATCGGAGGCCGGCGAAGGCGGCCCGCTTCTGATCATCGCCGGCGCGGGCTCCGGCAAGACCAATACGCTCGCGCATCGCGTCGCCCACCTCATCGTCAACGGCGCCGATCCGCGGCGCATGCTGCTTTTGACCTTCTCCCGCCGTGCGGCGGCGGAGATGAGCCGGCGGGCCGCCCACATCACGGCCGAGGCGCTGCGAGAGCGCGGTGGTGCGACAGCGGCGGCATTGTCGTGGTCCGGCACATTCCACGCCATCGGCGCACGGCTCTTGCGCGAATACGCCGAGCGCATCGGCCTCGATCGTGCCTTCACGATCCATGATCGCGAGGACTCGGCCGATCTGATGAATCTTCTTCGCCACGACCTCGGCTACTCGCAAACCGAACGGCGCTTTCCGGCGAAGAATACCTGCATCGCGATCTATTCGCGCGCCGTCAATGCCGAGATGCCGCTCGACGAGGTGCTCGGCAGCCACTTCCCATGGTGCGCCGAATGGGAAGCGGAACTGCGGACGCTTTACGACGCCTATGTCGAGGCCAAGCAGCGCCAGCGCGTGCTCGATTATGACGATCTGCTGCTCTACTGGGCGCAGATGATGGCCGCGCCCGCGCTCGCAGCCGACGTTTCGGAGCGCTTCGATCATGTCATGGTCGACGAATATCAGGACACCAACCGGCTGCAGGCCGCCGTCCTGCTGGCGCTCAAGCCGAACGGCAAAGGCGTCACCGTTGTCGGCGACGATGCGCAGTCGATCTATTCGTTCCGCTCCGCGACGGTTCGCAACATCCTCGACTTTCCCGGCCAGTTCAGCCCGCGCGCCGAGGTGATCACTCTCGAACATAACTACCGCTCGACGCGGCCGATCCTCGCCGCCGCCAATGCGGTGATCGAACTTGCCGCCGAGCGGTTCACCAAGAACCTGCGTTCGGATCGCGCCTCGGCCGAGCGGCCGTTTCTGGCGAGCGTATCCGATGAAGCCGCGCAGGCGCGCTTCGTCGTCGAGCGAATTCTGCATTACCGGGAATGCGGCGTCCCTCTCAAAGCGCAGGCCGTACTGTTTCGCACCTCGCATCACTCGGGGCCGCTCGAAATCGAGCTGACGCGGCGCAATATTCCATTCGTCAAGTTTGGGGGCCTGCGCTTTCTCGAAGCCTCGCACATCAAGGACGTGCTCGCGTTCCTGCGCTTTTGCGAAAACAGCCGCGACCGCGTCGCGGGCTTTCGCGCCTTGCAGCTCTTGCCCGGCGTCGGACCAGCAACCGCAGGCCGCGCGCTTGATGCGCTCGCCGACCGTGCCGATCCGAGCCCTGCCCTCGCCGCAATGACGCCACCCGCGGCCGCGAGAGCTGACTGGCCGGACTTCATCGAGACTTTCCAGCAAGTGCGTGGCCGCGCCGCCGGATGGCCGGCCGAACTCGACCTTGTCTGCCGCTGGTATGAACCGCACCTGCAGCGCATTCACGAGGACGCGGCCATGCGCCAAGCCGACCTGGTGCAGCTTGCCCAGATCGCCCAGGGGTTTGCGAGCCGCGAGCGCTTTCTCACCGAGCTGACGCTCGATCCACCGGGCGCGACGAGCGATCGAGCCGGCCCGCCGCTGCTCGATGAGGACTACCTGATCCTGTCGACGATTCATTCGGCCAAGGGCCAGGAATGGAAGGCGGTGTTCGTTCTCAATTGCGTCGACGGCTGCATCCCGGCCGATCTTGCTACGGGAACCAGCGCGGAGATCGAGGAAGAGCGGCGGCTGCTTTATGTCGCCATGACCCGCGCCAAGGATCATCTGCATCTGCTTCTGCCGCACCGATTTTATGTCCAGTCGCAACGCGGCAATGGCGACCGGCACATGTACGCGGCGCGCACGCGCTTTATTCCCTCCGATATCCTGCGCCTGTTCGAGTCGTTCGCTTGGCCGCCGGCCGCAGCAGCAGAAACCGCAACCGCTCGGCAAGCCTCCCAGGATCCGGTCGACATCGGCGCGCGCCTGCGGCGCATGTGGCGCTGATCCGCTTCTCGCCGATCCGATCGCGGCCGGTTTGCGAGATGACGGTTTGATTTTGTTCACCACACCGCCATTCAGATCCCGCCTGCGACGAACTGCCAAATGGCTCTCCGGTTGTATTCCGGCCGGGATGCCCCGACCGCCCTCAAAAGACGCCGGGGAGCATCGAGCGAAGATCGAGGAAGGTCGAGGAATACCATGGAACGCACCATCACGATGCTGATCGCGGACGACTCGCCGCTCACCCAGGAGATTCTGACCGAAGCCGCGCGGTCGACGAAGCTGCCGCTGCGGTTCACCTCCACCGACAATGGCCGCGAGTGCTTGACGCTCCTCAACGGTGCCAACATCGATCTCGCCTTCATCGACGTGCATATGCCGGAGCTTACCGGGACCCAGGCTTTCTGGTCGGCCCGCAAACAAGGCATCCAGACCTTCGTCACGCTGATGTCGACCCCGCCGGCGGCCGAGGCGGTCGACATGGCGATCAAGCTGCGGGCCCACGAATTCCTGTTCAAGCCGTTCACGGCGGGCGACGCCATCGGCATCATCAAGACCTATGCGCGCATCTCCGCGCCGACGAAGATTCTCATTGTCGACGACTCCTCCGCCGTGCGTCAGATCGTGCAAAAGGTTCTGCACGGCTCCGTCTTCAACTGCGAGATCACCGAAGCCGCCAACGGCGAGACCGCGGCCAACCTCTGCCGGACCACGGAATTCGACGTCGTTTTCCTCGACCGCAACATGCCCGGCATGGACGGATTGGCGACCATGCGGCGGCTTCAGGTCATCCAGTCTTCGCTGAAGATCGTGATGATGTCGGGCGAGCACAATCTCGACAAGGAGCATCAGGCGCTTGATGCGGGCGCCCGCGCGTTTCTGCAGAAGCCGTTCGGTTCCGAAGAGGTCGACAAGGTGTTGCACGCGGCCTTTGGCCTGCGTTCGCCGAACCTCAAGCTCCAGAGCAGCGAGCCGAATTTCGACGTTGCCATCGAAGGCAGCACCATTCGCGTGGCGCACAAGGCGAGCGGCCACATTTTCGAATATCTGTGGTCTCAGACGCCGCCCTATTTGCGCAACGCCGTGGTGCGCTGCGCCCGGGCCGGCGCGATCGCTCCCGGCCGCGTCGCGCCGGTCGCTCAGGAGACGGCGCTGATGAAACTGCGCCACGCCCATCTGCTCGCGGCGTGAGCCAAACGGCCGGCCGTTGTCACCGGGTTGTGGCGGACGGGCCGGACAGGCACAATCGCCCGCTCCACAAACCTGGCGAGCAGGGCAATGCCAAAGACACCGGATTATTTCGCTGGCAAGACCATCGTCATCACTGGCGCGGCGAGCGGCATCGGCCGCGCCACCGCGCTGATCTTCGCGCGCGAGCGGGCCAATGTGGTTTGCGCCGACGTCAATGAAGCCGGCGCCCGCAAGACCGCCGACGAGGTGAACGCTGCCGGCAGCCAGGCGCTGGCGCTGAGAATCGACGTCACCTCGCGCGCGCAGGTCAACGACATGGTGGCGCGCGCGGTCGCCGCATTTGGCAGCGTGCAATTTTTGTTCAATTCCGCCGGCGCCGCGCTGCGCCGTTCCAAATTCCTCGACATCGACGATACGCTGATGGAGAAAACCTTCGCGCTCAACGTCAACGGCACGTTTTACGCCATGCAGGCGGTGCTGCCGCACATGCTCGCCAACAAGCTCGGCGTCATCGTCAACATGGCGAGCATGGCGCACCGCCGCGGCGGACCGGGCTCCTCGGTGCATTATGCCGCCGCCAAGGGCGCGGTGGTGTCGATGACCCTGGGCGTGGCGCGCGAATATGCCACCCAGGGCGTCCGCGCGATGTCGATCTCTCCCGGCCCGATCGCGACGCCGTTCCAGGACGCCGCCGGCTCCTCGCCCGAACTGGTGAAGCGCTTTCTCGACGATATCCCGATGGGCCGCTTCGGCACGCCAGAGGAAATCGGCGAACTGGTGCTGTTCATGTGCTCCGATGCCTGCCCGTTCATGACCGCCGACACGGTGTACGTGAATGGCGGCGGTGGCTGGCGATAGACGCAAGCAAACAAAAAATAATCTTCGCGCAGGAGCCTGTCGTGGAAGCGGGCGAACCCCGCGCGCACGGCCATATGCATGACCCGCACCGGGACAAGTAAGCAGCGCTCCGAAGTTTCTTCTTCCTATCGGCACAGCGTTCAATCCCGCTGAAGATGGCCACATAGTCCCGCATGGCTTTTGTTCCGCCGCGCGGAGCGCATTGCCCCGCTCAGGCGCTCTTTTCTTCCACCAGATTCACCATGTCGCGCGTGCGGGTGACGCCCGACGGCCAGGCGTCGTCGAAATCCTTGACCAGTGCCTTGAAGGCATCGGATTTCAGCGCCGCGTCGACGCGCGCCATGTCGGCGAACTGATAGACCGCGTAATGCACGCCGGCGTCGGCCGCGCTCCAGAACCGCCAGCACTTTTCCGCTCGGAAATCCGCGAGCGCCATCGGCAGGTGATGGCTCGAATACCACTGATCGAATTTCTGCCGCAGCGGCGCCTCCACCACGGATCGCACCATGAAATAGGCCTTCAATGGACTCAACTCGGGCATCGGCTCCTCCTTCATTGTCGGGTCGGCGGGCAGGCGCGCGCGGGGACGCGCGTGTCACACACGGTGACGGATTTCAGATAGGCCATCCACCGGTCGAGCTGTTCCTTGTCCGGTTTGAACTTGAAGGCCTTCTGCACCAGATAAAAGCTGTCGTTGCCGGCGATCGCCTTGAACCAGGTCATTTCCGGCTTGCCGCTCTGCGGATTCTTCGGGCAGTCGAGCAGCCACACCAGCACCGGGTAGCCGTTCTCGGTGCTGCTGATGACATCGGCCCCGCTGCCGCCCGGACAGGCGGCCACCCAGCTCTGCCGAAGCGTGTCGCGGAATTTTTCCGGCGGCGCCTTGAGGCCGTGGAAGATCTGCACCGTGACCATCTCGGTCCAGTCGTCGACGGTCTGGCCTGTGGGCACCATTTCGTCCATCACCATGGTGCCCCGCTCCACCCGGGAGCCGACCTTGTAACCCGGCGGCACCCTGACCAGCAGATTTTCATTGGCGAGTTGCGCGTCCGCCGCGCGCACGAGCAGCAGCAAGACGAGCAGTGCGGAGACCGCACGGCCCGGCTTAAAGTCCCATCTGGTCATCTCCTGATGCCCTCGCTTCACACGCGCCGCGCGGGCGCGGCGGCTGCCACCGCCGAGACCAGCACAACGGCTGCAATCAGAGTGCGCATCATCCTCCCCCAAGAAATTTTCGGCCGGCTTTGCCGTATCCTACCGGCTCGCCGCCGCCTCGCGATAGCGCAAAAGCGCCAGCACGACCTGCATCCCTTGCCGCTCACACGGAAAATTCATCGTGGCGCCGACGGACCCTTTTGTTCGAACCTTGCAAGATATTTGCCGACCGCCTGCGCGGCACTCTCGACATAAAGGTCGAGCGGCATGCATTCTCGCGCCGCGCGCTCGGGGGCGCCGATATTTTTTGGCGTTGCCGCCAGAATTTTTTCCCGAGCCTGCCACTGCGCGTCGCGCGGGATCACCACAACCGCACGCTTGAGGCAGGCGCTCGCATCGCCCGTGCAGGCGCGCTCACGGCGGCAGCGCCCCTTTGTGCATCGCCGCCACAGCGCGAAGAGCTCGCAATAGCGCTGCCGCTGTAGAATCTTCTCCGCCTGGTAGCGAGCGGTGAAGTCTGCGCTGGGAAGTTTGCGGTGAGGTTTGTTTGGTTGGC
>DASZWK010000194.1:0-5803 GCA_035546235.1 Xanthobacteraceae bacterium
CGAACGAGAAACTCGACAAGGACCGCTTCCGCCGTGACCTCGGCGGCCTTCTCGAAGCCTATACCGAAGTCGCCAAGCGGCTCGGCATCATGAGCGAAGGTGAGCGGCCGCAGGGCACCGGACCGGTCCTGGTGAAGGGCTGAACCGAAGCCATATCCGCGCCCAACTCGATGACCAAGCAATTTACCATCGGCCTCGTTGTCCCATTCGCCAAGGACGAGGTGCCGTTCGAGGGCCCGATCATGTATCCGGGCGTGCGGTTTATCCCGCGCGGCGTCGGCGTACGCGCGCTCACGCCGGAGGGCTACGAGCCGGCGTGGAATGCAATCCTGCCGGCGGCCGAACATCTTGCCGCGCAGGGCGTCGACGCCATCATGGTGATCGGCACGTCGCTGACGTTCTATCGCGGGCCGGAGCAGCACGAATGGCTTCTGCGCGAGCTGCGGCAAAGGACGGGCTTGCCGGTCAGCACCATGAGCCAAGCCATTATCGATGGCTTGCGCGAAATGGGCGCAAAGCGCGTTGCCGTTGCCACCGCCTACAGCGATGTCGTCAACCGGCGGCTGAAGGAGCTTCTGGCCTTTGCGGGCATCGAGACGCTCGCGCTCGAATGCTTCGATCTGCTTGAATTCGGTGGTCCCAGCAAGAAGAGCGAGGCTGACATCATGGCGCTCAGCGCCAGCGCGGTCGAACAGGCCGGCGGTGCCGAGGGTATTCTGATTTCCTGCGGCGGCCTGCGCACGCTCGGCGTCGCCAAACCGCTCGAACAGCGGCACGGCATCCCGGTCGTGTCGTCGGCGACGGCGGCGTTCTGGGCGGCGATGCGGCTCGTCGGCGAGAGCGGGAAGATCGACGGTTACGGCCGGCTGTTCGAGGAAGCGCGCGCGCCGGCGCATTGAGTTGTAGCCCGGATGGGCGGGCCGGCGGTTGCGGTCTGCGCGATTCGTTCCTATTGAAAGGCCGATGAAAGCCCGCGTCACGGTCACGCTGAAATCGGGTATTTTGGACCCTCAGGGCAAGGCCATCGAGGGCGCCCTCAGATCGCTTGGCGTGGGCGGAGTAGCGAGCGTGCGTCAGGGCAAGGTTTTCGACATCGAGATCGAAGGCGCCGACCGGGCCGGCGCCGAGGCGGCCCTGAAAAACGCCGCCGAAAAGCTGCTCGCCAACACCGTCATTGAGAATTACCGGGTGGAGATTCTGGGCTAGTCCTGGTTGTAGTATGGTTAGCGTGCCGGCGGGCTGGTGCGAGATCGGAAGAGGCCACATGAAGGCTCTCATCGTCGCGACCGCGCTGTGCGCGCTGACATTCACGCCGGCTGCATTGCTCGCCCAGACCGGCGGAACTGATAGCGCCCCGCCAGTGAACCCCGTAAAGCCGGGAGCGGTGCGGATCACGACGCGCGCGCCGGACACCGACAGGTGGATCGCGATGCGCTCTTCGAACGGGGCGCGACGCGTCTTCAAGTGCAAGCCGCTGGCGTGCTCCGACGCCGAAACTGTCACCTTCACGTTCTCGAAGAGCCCAACGCGGCACCCCGATCCAAAGGCGCTGGAGAAATTCGCCAAGGTCGATCTGCCGAAAAGCATCCGAGCGCTCGACGCCGCGCGTGAAATCCTCACCGATGGCGCCGAGCGGGTCGAAACGGTCAGTTCCAAGACCGCGACGCTCAAGAACTATCCCGCGGTCGTCAATGAGACCAAGTTCACGCGCGGCAAGACAGTGGCCTACGCCGAGATCGCGATTATCTTCGCGGGACCGGCGATGGTCCGCGTGACATCGGTGTCGCAGAGCCGGGAGCTTGCGCAAAAGACGCTCAACCAGTTCATTGAAGCCATGCGTATCGACGAAGGACCGGCACCGATGGTGCCGGCGAAGACTTTGCCCAGCGGCGCACAGGAGCTTTGATATGACGGATTGTCTGCCATGAAATCGGCCGTTCTGGTGTTTCCCGGCATCAATCGTGAACGCGACATGGCGCGCGCGCTGACGCTTGTTTCCGGCCACGCGCCGGCGATGGTTTGGCACGCCGACACCCAACTGCCGGCGGGCACCGACGTTGTGGTCATTCCGGGCGGTTTTTCTTACGGCGATTATTTGCGTTGCGGCGCCATTGCGGCCCGTGCGCCGATCATGGACGCGGTGCGCGCCTTTGCCCAAAAAGGTGGCCTCGTGCTCGCCATTTGCAACGGCTTTCAGATCGCCTGCGAGGCGGGATTGCTGCCGGGTGTTCTGATGCGCAACGCGCAGCTGCGTTTCATTTGCCGCGACGTTTATCTGCGGGTCGAGCGTTCCGATACGCCGTTCACCCGCGGCTACAATGCCGGCCAGGTGATCCGCGTGCCGGTCGCGCATGGCGAAGGCAATTACATCGCCGATGGCGAGACCATCGCGCGGCTTGAAGGCGAGGGCAGGGTGGTGTTCCGCTATGCCTCGCCGGATGGCATCGTCGATCCCAACTGGAACCACAACGGCGCCATGAACGCCATCGCCGGCATCATTAACGAGCGCGGCAACGTGCTCGGTATGATGCCGCATCCGGAAAACCACGTCGAAGCGCTGATGGGCTGCACCGACGGCCGCGGCCTGTTCGCGGGTCTTGTGGATCATTTTCAGAATGCCGCTTGACGGGCGGCTTCATGCCCGGCCTTGTGCCACAAATCCGCGCCTTTACATGCCGGACATGAGACGTAGATGGCCGGGACAAACCCGGCCATGACGGTGACATCGAACCGTATCAAGGCCGTGTCCTCCAACGAACCCGCCATCACACCCGAACTGATCGCCGAGCACGGTCTTAAGCCGGACGAGTACGCGCGCCTGAAAAAGCTCATCGGCCGCGTGCCGAGCTTCACCGAGCTCGGTATTTTTTCGGCGATGTGGAACGAGCACTGCTCGTACAAATCCTCCAAGATTCATCTGCGCACGCTGCCCACCAAGGCGCCCTGGGTGATCCAGGGGCCGGGTGAGAATGCGGGCGTGATCGACATCGGCGACGGTCTCGCCGTTGTGTTCAAGATGGAGAGCCATAACCACCCGAGCTACATCGAGCCCTACCAGGGCGCGACGACCGGCGTCGGCGGCATCCTGCGCGACGTCTTCACAATGGGCGCCCGGCCGATCGCCTGCCTCAACGCGCTGTCGTTCGGCGAGCCGGGCAATCCCAAGACGCGCCATCTGGTCGCCGGCGTCGTTGCCGGCATCGGCGGCTACGGCAATTCGTTCGGAGTGCCGACGGTGGGCGGCGAGGTGCGTTTTCACCGCCGTTACGACGGCAATTGTCTGGTCAACGCCATGGCGGTCGGTCTCGCCGAAACCGACAAGATTTTCTACTCGGCGGCTTCCGGTGTCGGCATGCCGATCGTCTATCTCGGCTCCAAGACCGGGCGCGACGGCATCCACGGCGCCACCATGGCGTCGGCCGAGTTCGGCGCGGACGCCGAAGAAAAGCGCCCGACCGTGCAGGTCGGCGATCCGTTTTCGGAAAAGCTCCTGCTCGAAGCCTGCCTCGAGATCATGGCCAAGGGTTGCGTCATTGCCATCCAGGACATGGGCGCGGCGGGGCTCACATGTTCGGCCGTGGAGATGGGCGCCAAGGGCGATCTTGGCGTGACGCTCGATCTCGATCGCGTGCCGTGCCGCGAGACCGGCATGAGCGCCTACGAGATGATGCTGTCGGAGAGCCAGGAGCGCATGCTCATGGTGCTCAAGCCGGAGAAGGAGAAAGAAGCCGAAGCGATATTCCGCAAGTGGGGGCTCGATTTCGCGATTGTCGGCGAGACCACGCCGACCCGGCGCTTCCTTGTCAGGCATGGCGGCGCCGTCATGGCCGACTTGCCGATCAAGGAATTAGGCGATGAGGCGCCGATTTATGACCGGAAGTTCGAGGCAAGTCCGAAGCAGCCGGCGATCGATGCCATCAAGCCGCCGCTCGGCACCGGCGACGCGCTGATAAAGCTGATCGGATCGCCCGACCTCTGCTCCAAACGTTGGGTCTGGGAGCAATACGACAATGTCATTCTCGGCAACACGGTGCAGCGCCCGGGCGGCGACGCCGCCGTGGTGCGGGTCCAGGACGGCCCAAAGGCGCTGGCGCTGACCTCCGACGTGACGCCGCGCTACTGCGAAGCCGACCCGTTCGAAGGCGGCAAGCAGGCAGTCGCGGAGGCGTGGCGCAATCTGACGGCGGTCGGCGCGCGGCCGTTGGCCGTCACCGATAATCTGAATTTCGGCAATCCGGAGCGGCCCGAAATCATGGGCCAATTGGTCGGCTGTATCCGCGGTATCGGCGAGGCCTGCCGCGCGCTCGACTTTCCCGTCGTGTCCGGGAATGTCTCGCTCTACAACGAAACGAATGGCCGGGCGATTTTGCCGACACCGACCATCGGCGGCGTCGGTTTGCTCGATGAATTTACCAAGTCGATGACGCTCGCCTTTAAGGCTGAGGGCGAGGCGATCTTGCTGATCGGCGAGACGCGCGGCTGGCTCGGCCAATCGCTGTATTTGCGCGAGGTTTGCGGCCGCGAGGAGGGCGCGCCGCCGCCGGTCGATCTCGCCGCCGAGCGGCGCCACGGCGACTTTGTCCGCGGCCTGATCGGCGACGGTCTGGTGACGGCAGTTCACGACGTTTCTGACGGTGGACTTCTTGTGGCGCTGGCCGAGATGGCGCTCGCCGGCCGGGTCGGCGCCGTGCTCGAAGCTCCGTCACAGATTCCCGCCAATGCCTTTTGGTTCGGCGAAGATCAGGCGCGCTATGTGGTGACGGCCGTGGACGCGAGCGCGGTCCTGCGGCGGGCGCATGCGGCCGGCGTGCCGCTGACCCGGGTGGGAGCGACCGGCGGCACGGTTTTGGCTGTTGCCAACGAGCGCCCGCTGCCGGTTGCCGACCTCACGGCGCAGTTCGAGGGCTGGTTTCCGGCCTACATGACCGGACCGGCGTAATGCCATGACGCATTGACGCTTTTGCCCGTAGGGCTCTATTGAGTGTGCTAAAAGCAAACCGTGCGAGGGCCCGCCATGGCGATGGCTGCGAGCGATATTGAACGGCTGATCAGGACCCGTATTCCCGACGCCGACGTGACGATCCGCGATCTTGCCGGCGACGGCGACCACTACGCCGCCACCGTGATCGCCGAATCGTTTCGCGGCAAATCGCGCGTCCAGCAGCACAAGATCGTCTATGATGCGCTCAAGGCCGAGATGGGAGGCAAGCTCCATGCGCTGGCGCTGCAGACCGGAACGCCTGAGCGGTAGCGCTTGGTTGGCGGATCAAGTCGCCCATTTTCCAAAGCTTTGGCGCACTGAAAATCCATTCTCCGCGAGCGCCACGGGGTAGGGGCCTGTTCTGCGCGGCTTTTTGCCCTTCAGGCCTGAAATCTACGCATGGCGTTATCGGCGTTTTGCGCTACATATAGGGCATGGCGACTGTACGGGATTCGGCGAAAAGCGCGCCGCTCCCGCCGCCCAGCAAGGAAGACGAGAATGTCCATCGATCAATTCATCGAGAATGAGGTCAAGGCGAACCCGGTAGTGCTGTTCATGAAGGGCACGCCGCAGTTTCCGATGTGCGGCTTTTCCGGCCAGGTCGTCCAGATCCTCGATCACCTTGGCGTGGCCTACAAAGGCCTGAACGTTCTGGAAAACGACGATCTGCGCCAGGGCGTCAAGTCGTTTTCCAACTGGCCGACCATCCCTCAGCTCTACGTGAAGGGCGAGTTCGTCGGCGGCTGCGATATTATTCGCGAGATGTTCCAAGCTGGCGAACTGCAATCCTTCTTCAAGGATAAGGGTATCGCCGTAAAGGAA
>DASZWK010000195.1:0-3199 GCA_035546235.1 Xanthobacteraceae bacterium
GTGCGCGAACTCGCGCGCAGTGCGGCGCTGCCGCGCAGCGTCGTGCAGCGGCTCCTTTACACGCTCGAGGCCGAAGGATTTCTGGAGCGGCATCCGTCGCAGGTCGGCTATCGGCTTGCGATCAAGCTTTGGGGGCTGGGCTGCGCCGCGGTGCGCCGGCTCACGGTGCGCGACGTGGCGCGGCCATATCTCGAAGAGCTTGCCGCGCGAACCAGCGAGATGACCAAGCTCGGCGTGCTCGACGGTGCCGACGTGGTCTATATCGACCGCGTCGAATGTCCGCTCGCCGTGCGCGCCTATGTGCCGATCGGCGGCCGCGCGCCGGCGCATTCGGTCGCAACCGGGAAAGCGATCTTGGCGTTTCTGCCGGCTGAAAAGATGCGCAGCCGCGAGGGTGCTCACAGCAAGACATTGCAGACCGAGTTCGAGCAAATCCGCCGCCGCGGTTATGCGGTCAATCGCGGCGAATGGGAGCAGGCCGTCGGCGCCATCGCGGCGCCGGTATTCGATGCGCAGGGCGACGCCGTCGCCTCGATCGGCATCATCCTGCCGTCGCACCGTCTGACGGCCGCGAAGGCGACCCAGATGGGGACGTTGACCGCCGCCGCCGCCGTCGAAATCTCGCGCAAGCTCGGCTATGGCCTGGATCGCGGTTGGCCCGCCGCCAAGCGCGCCGGCTGATGATGTGAAAACCGTGGACGCAAGGCCCACCGCAACAGGAATCAAATGGCGACCGAAATCAAGCCGCTGACCGATGCGCGATGGCCCGCAAGCCTGCGGCTGCCGGTAGCGCTGACCTTCGAGCACCAATCCGGCGAGGGCGCGCCGTTGCTGCCCGGCGACCGGCCCAACGCCATGATCGGCGGCGCCATGCAGTACGGCGCCCGCACCGGCATCTGGAACATTCTCGAATTGCTCGACACCTTTGGCATCAAGGCGACGTTTCTCATCTGCGGCACCACAGCCGAAAAATATCCGGAAGCCATCCGCGCCGCACACCAGGCCGGCCATGAGATCGGCGGCATGGGCTATGGCTTCGATCGCGTGCGTACCATGAGCGTGGAGCGCGAGCGCGGCCTGGTGCGCAAGGCCGTCAACGCGCTGCGGGACGCGAGCGGCGCGCGCATTACGGGCTGGCGCTGTCCGGATTATCGGGTCAGCCCGCAGACGCTCGATATCCTGTCCGAAGAGGGCTTTCTCTGGGATTCAAGCCTTCTGAACGACGATCATCCGTGTCTGTTCGATTGCGCGGGCGGCACACTGATCGAACTGCCGTTTACCACGAGCACCGCGGACAAGACCTTCGTCGGCTATCCATACCCGATGCGCGCCAGCCCCGATGGCCTCGCCGGCGTCTGGAACAGCGAGTTCGATGTGCTCTATCGCGAGAGCGCGCGCGGCAGCCGGTTTCTGATTTTGAGCATCCAGACCTGGGTCACCGGGCGGCCGGCGCCGTTGCGGGCGCTCAAGCAGTTCCTGCAACGGCTCAAGCAGTACAACGACATTCAGTTCGCGCGCTGTAGCGACATCGCGGCGTGGTGCGCCCAGCCGGACGCGGCCGAACAGCGGAGCTAAGGGCCATGTGGAAGGAAATCGCGCTGCAACAACCCGGACGCTGGCCGGACGGCGTGCGGCTGCCGATCATTGTCAGCGTGCATCATCAATCTGAGGAAGCCGCCGTCGTCTATCCGGACGGCCAGGTCGATCCATTCGATTATTCGGAGCGCCAGTATGGCGGCCGCCGCGGCGCATGGCGGCTTCTGGAAATTCTCGATCGCCACGGCGTGCGCGGCACCTGGATCATTTGCGGCGCCACTGTCGAGAAATATCCGCAAATCTCCCGGGCCGTGTTGAAGGCCGGCCATGCCATCGCGGGCCACACCTACGAGCACGAGATGATGTGCAATTACCCGCCCGACCAGGAGCTTCGCCTGATCAAAAAGACCATCTCGGTGTTTCAGGACCAACTGGGCGAAAAGCTGCGCGGCTGGCGCACCTGCTTCGCCAGCCACAGCACCGTCGACCTCTTGCTCGAGCATTTCGACTTTGAGTGGGACGCCAGCATCTGGAACGACGATCTGCCCTACATGATCGAGGGCTACGGCAAGAGGCTCCTCGAAATTCCGTTCTCGTCCTACAGCGACGCCGCCTGGGCTATCCAGATCACCAATCCGATGCCGCCGACACCTTACGGCACATGGCACTCGAACACGCCGGAATTCATGCTGCGCACGCTCAAGGCGCAGTTCGACGCGCTCTACGAACGCGGCGCCGACAAGCCCGTACTGATGCCGCTCACAGTGCACGACTTCATTGTCGGACGGCCGTCGCGATCGTCGGTGCTCGATCAGTTCATTCCCTACGCCAAAGAGCATGAAGGCGTGGTGTTTGTGACGCACGATCAAGTCAGAGAGTGGTGGCTGAGGAACTATGAGAACGATGCATCCAGTACGCCGGCACGGAGGGCCTGAGAGCATGCACTGCGCCATCAAGGGATTTGCCGTCCGGGCCGCCGCCGCGCTGGCGATTGCGGCGATGGCGATTGCGCCGCTCCGGGCGGAAAACTATCCGTCGCGCACCATTACGGTCATCAGCCCGCATCCGGTCGGCGTCGCGACCGATATTCTGGCGCGGGCGCTGGGCGACAAGCTGTCGGCCGTCTTTAAACAACCGATCGTCGTCGAAAACCGGCCGGGCGCCAACGGAGTCATCGCCGAAGGCGCGGTCGCGAAGGCGGCGCCGGACGGCTACACGCTGCTCATCACCAGCGGTGCGCACATCGCCAACGCCTTTACCGTCAAGAAACTGCCCTATGACGTGCTCAAGGATTTCGCGCCGGTCACGCAGCTTGCCGCCTCCTACGGCCTCGCGCTGATCACCAATCTCCCGGTCAAGTCCGTCGCCGATCTGGTCGCGCTCGCCAAAAAGAAACCCGGGCAACTGACCTTCGCCACCAATGGCGTCGGCAATGTCACGCATGTCGCCGGTCTGTTGTTCGACGCGCGGACCGGCGTGAAGATGATCGCGGTGCCCTACAACACGCCGAACCTGATCACCGACGTGATGACCGGGCAGGTCGACATGGCGTTCTATTCGGTGGCGGCCGCGGCCCCGCTGGTGAAAGCCGGAAAGATCAAGGCGCTGGCGCTGACCGGCTCGCGCCGCGCGCCGGCGCTGCCCGACACGCCGACGCTGCAGG
>DASZWK010000196.1:0-6710 GCA_035546235.1 Xanthobacteraceae bacterium
GCGCTGCGCGCGCTGCTCGAAGGCTTCACCGGCTGCGCGCTGCACGCCACCGCGACGCGCCTCGTGTTCGCCGACGGCAATCCGGCCGCGCGCGTCATGTTCGTCGGCGAAGCGCCCGGCTACGAGGAGGACCAGAGCGGCAAGCCGTTCGTCGGCCGCTCCGGCCAGCTGCTCGACCGCATGCTGGCGGCGATCGGGCTTGACCGGACGAGCGCCTATATCGCCAACGTGGTGCCGTGGCGGCCGCCCGGCAACCGCACGCCGACGCCGCAGGAGACCGCGATCTGCCTGCCGTTCATCCGCCGCCAGATCGAGCTCGTTAATCCGGACGTACTGGTCTGCCTCGGCGGGCCGTCGATGCAGACGCTGCTCGGCACGCGCGACGGCATCACCCGCATGCGCGGCCGCTGGTTTCCCTACGACACCGGCACGCGCGAAATCCGCGCCATCGCCACCTTCCACCCGGCCTTTCTGCTGCGCAGCCCGCTGCAAAAGCGGCTCGCGTGGCGCGATTTCATGGCGATCAGGAAGGCGCTGGCGGCGCCCGTCAGCCCATCGCAAACTTGAGCGCGAAGATCACCGCCAGCACCAGCACCGCCGGCTTGGCCTCGGCGAACTTGCCGGCGAGGATCTTGGCGAGCGCATAGGTGATGAAGCCAAGCCCGATGCCGGTGGCGATCGAATAGGTGAGCGGCATGGTGACGGCGGCGATCACGGCCGGCGCGGATTCGGTGATGTCCTCCCAGTCGACCTCGGCAAGCCCGCGCACCATGATGCAGGCGACATAAAGCAGCGCCGCGGACGACGCGTAGGCCGGCACCATGCCGGCGAGCGGGGCGAAGAACAGCGCCAGCAAAAAGAAAACGGCGACGAACAACGCCGTCAGCCCGGTGCGGCCGCCGGCCGAGACGCCGGATGCGCTCTCGATGTAGCTCGTCGTCGTCGAGGTGCCGATCAGCGAGCCGAACATCGCCGCAAAGCTGTCGGCAAGCAGCGCCTGTTTCATGCGCGGCAGGTTGCCGTCCGCATCCGTCAGGCCGGCGCGATGGGTGACGCCGATCAGGGTGCCGGCATTGTCGAACACGTCGACGAACAGAAAACTCAGGATCACGATCAGGAACGAACCTTCGGCGATGCGCGAGAAATCGAGCTTGAGGAATGTCGGCGCCAGCGACGGCGGCATCGCGACCACGCCGGAAAACTTCGCCAGTCCGAACGGCAGGCCGACGACGGTGACGATGAGAATGCCGATGAGCGTACCGCCGACGATCCGCCGGTAGTTGAGCGCCGTTATCAGAACAAGACCCACGAGGCACAGGATCGCCGCCGGGTTGCGCAGATCGCCGAGCGTCACCAGCGTCGCCGGGCTCGCCACCACGATCTTGGATTCCTCGAGCGCGATGATGCCGAGAAACAGGCCGACGCCGGCCGAGATGGCGAATTTCAGATTCCGCGGGATCGAATTGATGATGTACTCGCGGATGCGAAACACCGAGATCAGAAAGAAGATCACGCCGGAGCAGAACACCGCGGCGAGCGCCTGCTGCCAGGTGTATTTCATGGTCAGCACGACCGTGAAGGCGAAGAAGGCGTTCAGCCCCATGCCGGGCGCGAGCGCGATCGGATAATTGGCGTAGAGCGCCATGACCGTGGTCGACACCGCGGCGGCGATGCAGGTGGCGACAAACACCGCGCCCTTGTCCATGCCGGCGCTGCCGAGAATCTGCGGATTGACGAACACGATGTAGACCATCGTCAGAAACGTGGTCAGCCCGGCGACGAATTCGGTGCGGACGTTGCTGCCCGATGCGGAGAGGCCGAACAGGCGCTCAAGCAAAGGCTGCGGGCCCTGCTTGTCGGCGGCTTGTTTGCCGGTGGCGGCGACGTCATCCATGGCTCTTCCCCCTTAGCGCCTCGAGGCCCGATTATAGGTCGGTGTCGCGGGCGAACGCGTCAGGGCGCGTGGCGTCACGCGGCGGTAATCCACATGAATCCGCGGCAGATGAAGGCCGCGCGGGTTACGGCTGGGGCTTCGGCTTCACGCCCGCCGCCGCGGCCTGCGCCGGTCTGATCATGGCCCAGCCGACGCGCAACAGCGGCATCCGGCCCTGGACGCGGCGCTCGAACACCTGCGGCACCTCGGGAACGAGATCGGGAAACAGCGCCTTGATGCCGGGCGGCGGCGCCGGGCTGGTGTCCGGCGTGATCCACAGCACAATGGCGCCGTTCTGGCGGATGGTGTCGGGAGTGACCGACGGCGAGCGCGCCGGGTCATCCTCGAAATAGACGCTGGGACGGCTTGGCGCCGCCAGCGCGACAATGGCCGCGGTGCCGATCTCGCCGGTGACGACGGCGAGCGGATGCCCGGTGCGGCTGGCGAATGTAGCGGCGAAGAAACGGCCCATCGCAGAGGCCGGTTCGGCAACCGCCAGATTGGTACCGAGCGTCCACGGCAGGGCAATCATCAGCGCCGGCACCATGATGGCGGGCACCAGCAGCAGCCCCGCCCAGGCAAAGCCGAGAATGCGCTGGTGATAAAGCACGATGGCGTCGCCGGCGATGACCACGAGCGCCAGCGCCGACAGCGCGACCAGCGGCGCGACACCGCCGATCGGCAAGATTCGTCCGAGCACCACGGCCAGAATCGTCGACAGCAGTGCCGGCACGACGGCGAACACTTTGACATAGCTGCGGGCAAACGTGTCGACAGCGCCGCGCTGCAAGACGGGCAACGGATCGCTGCTGCCGCGCGGCCAGCCGGCCGCCAAGCCGGCGAGGATCACGAGACCGGCATGGGCGAGCGCCACCATGACAAGGAGCCGCAGCCACGAGATCGTGTTTTTGCCGGCGATGCCGGCGTCGCGCAGCCGCGCGATGATCGGCGTCAGACTGTCGCTTGCGCCCTCGAGCCAGAGCAGATGAACAAACAACACGCCGACCAGCACGGCGACGGCGATCCACGGCCCGATCCGGTCGAGCGCCGCACGCCCGCGCGCGGTGAAGACCGTGAACAGCGCGAGCGGACCCAACAGAATGAGCGCAGCTTCGCTGGTGAGGAGAAGGAGCGCGCCCGCCCCGGCAACGCCGTACCACGATTGCCGGCGGCCCTGCGTCATGCCCTCCCAATAAAACAGCAGCACCAGCGCCCACAGCGCCATGGCCAAAACCGGCGGACCGAAATCGGGCGACGGCACCGTGAACGGCGAGACCCCCACCATGAGCAGCACCGCGATCACGGCCTGCGGCGGGCCGACGATCGCCGACCCGAGCTTGAACACCGCCCAATAGGTCGCGACCACGCAAATCTGCGCCAGCACATAGACCCCGAACAGCCCGCCGATGCGAAACGCGATTTCGGCGAGCCAGAAGGCGAGCGGCGGCCCGACATCGCTGTCGAACTGGAATTCATGGCCGATGGCGAGCACCTGCGCCAATTCGGCGGGCGGCGCCGTATAGAACAGCATCGGCACCAACAACCACAGCACCGCCTGTGCCAGCGTTGCCAGCCAGAACACCAGCACGGGCCGCGAGCGGATCGCTTCAAAATAGAGCGGGACGTAGAACATCGGGCCCTTTTACGTCGTTCCGGCCGAGCGAGCGAAGCGAGTGAGAGCTGGAATCCATAACCAATGGTCGGCGAAATTGGCACTTTCGTGCTCACTGCCGCAAGTTCTGTGATTATGGATTCCAGCTCTCGCTGCGCTCGGCCGGAATGACGGCCCCGATTACAGCGGCAGTGCGTCCATGATCGCCTCGGCGGCGTCGTCGTCGACCAGCCCGAGCGCGATCGCCACCGGCGAGAACGAGCGCCGGTGATGAATCGTCGGACCGAGCCGGGTCAGCGCCGCGCAATGTTCCGGCACGCTGTAGCCCTTGTGCTGCTCGAAGCCGTAGCCGGGGTGCGCGGCGCCGAGGCATGTCATCAGCCGGTCGCGCGTCACCTTGGCGACGATCGAGGCCGCCGCGATCGAGGCGACCAGTCCGTCACCGCCGATCACCGCCTCGCAGTCGCAGCCGCAGTCGATGCGGTCGCGGCCGTCGACATACACAAGCCGCGGCTTGACCGGCAGCGCCGACACGGCCCGTGCCAGCGCCCACAACGAGGCGCGCAGGATATTATAGCGGTCGATGCGCGCCGGCGGCGCCATCGCCACCGCGACCTGGGCGCGCGCGCAGATGCGCTCGTACAGCACTTCGCGCCGCTCCGCGGTCAACTGCTTGGAATCGTCGAGGCCGCGCGGCACGTCGTCGGGATTGAGAATGACGGCCGCAGCGACGACCGGACCGGCGAGCGGTCCCCTGCCCGCTTCGTCGCAGCCGGCAATCGGCCACACGCCACGCTTGAGCGCCGAACGTTCACGGCGGAACGTCGGGTGCGGCCTTTCCTCATTCAGCGGCAGACGCGCGGGTTCCTTGTCCTCGCGCGCGGTTCCATTGCGACCGGTCTGGCTGCGACTCATAGGGCGGATGATGACCACGCAACGGCGCGCGCCGCAATGTCGAATGATTGTGCCGGAGGATTACGGGGAGAGCGCGACGCGGTCCGCTGTGAGCCGGACAACGGACATCGACGGACCCTCTGACTATGTCAGCGAGGTGCCATAACCGGCTCTGAGCAATCGCAGCAAGAATGCTCTCGATCGCCTTGCCGGGTGCGGGCGAGATGCGTCACTAGCAGAGCGCTTTGGCAGTCTTGAGAGCACCGACAAGCTCAACCTTGGTGGGGTGCTGCACCGACGCAACAACTCCCGCCTCCAGATCAAGCACCAGCTTCGTACCGGCTCGAACCACCTGGCGGAAAGGCCGCAATTAGGCACGGGACGCGGCGCGCTCGGCTGACGGCCGAGCTGGCGGCGGTCCGGCCGCCGCCCCCAAAAAACGCGCCAGCGACGCTAGAACCATTCCATCGCGGTGAAGGTCTTTCAGCTTTCCTCGCCCGGCAGAAAACATTTGATCTGAATGAGGGTCCCACCCGGCACATCATCGATGTAAGGCCACACGACCGCCCGGCCTAGCCGATTGGGCCCTTGGACTACCGCTTCGTCGGGCACAACGACCCATTGTCCCCAGACATGCACGCGATAATGTCCATCAGGGGTCGTACCCCAGGTCACGTCGAGGATGCCATCAGCTAAAGCGCAGCATAAGCCACCTGCTTTAGTACCCAAGCTCTGAAACCAAGGCTTCAGCGGCGAGCCCGCGAAGCGCCGATCATCATGCGCCAACGCAGCTGTCGGCAACAGCGCACTTATTAAAGCACGGGTCAGCATTTTCCTCATGGCGCCGGTCGGCTCTTGCTTCATCACACTACAAGAGTTACGCCGGAAATCAGGAGAAAGAACAGGACTACCTGCCGAAATCGCTTGTCGTCGATGCGATCAAAAAAGTGCAGCCCTAGCCATGTGCCTAATATGACAGCGGGCGCACACCATAAGTAGGTCGTAAGCGTTGCGGACGCGAGCATCCCGAGTTTGGAGTAATACGCCAACGTAGCGATCTGCATGAGCAGAATAAATGGTTGTACGATTCCTCGCTGTTCGTGCTTTGTGAAGCCGCGTACGCTGCACCAGACAGCAGGAATGGCACCGGGAAAGGCCGTAGCCCCACCGGTGATGCCTCCAGCAAAACCAGCGGCGACTTCAGCGTATCGGCTTGCGCCGCGAACGACGAAATGCGGCCTGAGCAACATATACAGGCTGTAACAAATCAGGAACGATCCGAAGCAGGCGGCGAATACCCGTGCGTCGAAAGTCTTCAACAGCTCAGCTCCGAGCGGTATGCCGGCGAACCCGCCAACCAAATAGGGAAGGCATTGTCGCCATTTCATCGTGTGCCACAGCTTGGAAATGCTAAACAGCTGCGTGGTGATGCTGCACGCGAGAAGGAGCGGTACAGCATCGATCGGCATCAACACATGAAACAACAATGCGCCAGTGATTGCAGAAAACGCGAACCCCGCGAGGCCCGCAGCCAGCGAGCCTGCAAAAATGCTGATCAACGTTACGATCAGGGTGGTGTGTGCAGTGAGAGCCAACATCGCCTAACCCCAAAATGACCGTATTTTGACGGGCGCCACACGCTCCTCCGTGTTCCCGTGCTCTCCTACGAAGTCAGGCTTTGCATCGCCCCATTAATGGTGCTCGATCAGCACGGGCTCACGATACTCATGGACCAACGAGCCACGCGATCGATTGCATGAACTCAATATAGGCCGAGGTCGGCGGC
The DNA here is from genome assembly GCA_035546235.1 of Xanthobacteraceae bacterium. Lineage (GTDB taxonomy): Bacteria > Pseudomonadota > Alphaproteobacteria > Rhizobiales > Xanthobacteraceae > BOG-931. Next base: position 6,226 of record DASZWK010000196.1, read on the forward strand.
AACCCTCGGACAATTATCATTGAACCGAGAATTGCAGCCGCAATCTGCAGAGCGCTCTTGGCATCAACCAGGAGAAGCTTTGTTGTCGACATCAGGGTCGCGCCTTGCGACGTTGATCGCTAAAACAGCCCCGACCAGGCAATCGCCTCAGCCAGTGTTGGGCTTGCATATAGGAGCATGAGGTTGACGAGAGTCAGGATGAGGCAGACAAGCACTAGTGAAAGATCGGCGGTCTTGCGCCTTTGCAAGACGAATCGCTTGTGAATGGCATAAACGACATCGGTCGGCATGGCGTTCTTCCAAGCTCGTGAGTAGGCTGATTTCTCACCACGGCATTGACGAGGCGAGCTTGCAACTCGTCCAAGCACGCAAACAACTTCTAGTGCAGCGTGATTGTCGTGATGCACTTGTTGCGTGCGGCCGGTTTCCAGAACTTGCCTCAAGCGTGCCGCCCGCGAGCGCCCCCAGCCAACGCAAGGTATCAC
>DASZWK010000197.1:0-19551 GCA_035546235.1 Xanthobacteraceae bacterium
CTCGTGCCTTACGTCATGGAAGTGACGAACGCGCTGCCGGTAAAGACCGTCGCGGAATTCATCGCCTACGCCAAGGCCGCTCCCGACAAGATCAACATGGCATCGAACGGCGTGGGCTCCGGCCCTCACGTCGCTGGCGAGTTGTTCCAAATGATGGCGGGCGTCAAACTCGTGCATGTGCCTTATACCGGCAATCCATACTCCGATCTGATCGCCGGGCAGGTGCAGATGATGTTCTCGCCGATCCCGGCGTCGATCGCCTATGTACGATCCAAACAATTGCGGCCACTGGCGGTCGGAACTCCGACCCGTCTGCAGATATTGCCAGATCTGCCGACGGTCGCCGAAACCCTGCCCGGTTACGACGCCAGCGGCTGGCATGCACTCGCTGCGCCAAAGGGAGTGCCCGCCGATGCCGTCGCGCTCATCAGCAAAACGGTCACGGCGAGCCTCGACGATCCCGCCTTCAAGAAAAAACTTGTCGATCTGGGCAGCCTTCCGATGCCGATGACACCAACCGAATTCGGCAAATACGTCGTCGACGACATCGCCAAATGGGCGAAGGTGATCAAATTTGCGAACATCAAGGCGGACTGAGCGCAGCGGCGGGCGGCGCCGGTCTATTGCGTCTTGGCTTGCGACTCGATGCCGTCCTTGGCCACGACCGCCCTAACGGCGTCAATGACGGCTTGGGCCCCAGGTGACGGATCGCCCAATGTCACCAGGTTAAGTTCCTGCTCGATCGGATAGTCAGTGCGCAACTCTACGGCGCGGCTGCCCCGCAGATTCTCAATCTGAGCCAGACCCAAGGCCGCCGGCAGTTGTTCTACGATCTTATTGACCTGCGAGCTGATCTGAACACGAATGGCCTTTGTGGTCGCGATTTTGAGCTGAAGCTTTGCTTCGATCGACGCCTGTACGCCGCCACCTTCTCGAACCATCACGAGCTGGATCGGGAGATCGGCACCGCCGAGCTCCTTCCAGTTCGTCAATTCGCCTTTCAAGATACGACCGATGGTCTCGGAATCGGCATAGCGCGCCACGTTATTCGAATTGACGGAAAGAGCCACCCGGGTCTTGGTCACGTTGAATACGCGCAACCGATCATACGGCAAATTCGGCCTTTGCTTTTTCAGTTGGACCAGCATGTCGGGCCAGGACGAAGAAATCATCGCAAGATCGTTGCCCTCGAACAATCCGTACACGCCGAGATTGGACCGGTTCGGCAACAGAATGATCTTCTGCTTCGATAATTGCTCGACCTCGGTTTGATGCGGCGCCATAAACTCAGACGTGAAAGTCGTCGAGCCGCCGATTCGCACGGTTTGTGCATGTGCGGAATTCGTAAGCAGTCCTACAAACAACGCGGCGGCAAGCGTGAAGCTCTTCATGGCGCGCTCAAGACGGTCCGAGGATTATCAAATCTGCCTCGGAAGTGTTCAAGGCGGCGTTAAAACCAGCCCGAAATACTCTTTCTAATCTTGAGTGTTTTGAGCAATCTCTGGCGCGGAGCAAGGGCGACAAGGGATTTTTATGAGCCGCTCTCCTCGTTGTGCCCAGACTGAATTGCCGCGGCGAATGCAGGAGTGATTCCGGCAGGCCAGCCCCCTCGGTCGCAGCGGCCGTATCATCAATCGATGTTCCGGCAAGAAATTTATACGCGCTATTTAGCCATATGGCGATAGTTATTTTTCTTTTTCGGGACTAATATTGCCATTTAGAGAAATAATATTCTAATTACCCACTGCGACTTTCCCAACCGGAAATGGAAAATTGCAATGGCAAATGTCAGTGTTCAGCAAGATCACATCGCCAAAGCGCCCCTACGGTGGCGCGAACTTTGGCTGAAGGAGGACTGGTGGGCGATCTGGCTCGGGCTTGGAATCGTTGTAGTCGCCTATGCTTTCTTCGCTCACGGCGGCAGCATTCGCTGGATCGCGGTGACGCCGGCAAAATGGTCGACGTGGTCGCAGCTCGGCTCCCACTTTGCCGACAACTACGCGCGGTACGTCGCTCAGTTCCTGGTGTGGCTTGCCATCTTCACGGTCGCTCTGACTGTGCTCGGCCACCGCGCGCGCGACTTCATTCCGTCGTTTGCGTTTCTCTATTTTCTCTCGGTCGCGATCTTCGCAATTGGCCAATGGGACAAGGCGAACACCTACAATCTCGAACCCCCGCTGGTTGCGTTGGTGGTCGGCATGGTGCTGTCCAACCTCATCGGTCTGCCGCGCTGGCTCGACGCTGGCTTCCGGGTCGAGTTCTACGTCAAAACCGGCATCGTGCTGCTCGGAGCGACGCTTCCTTTCACGCTGGTCATCTGGGCGGGTCCTGTCGCAATCTTGCAAGCCTCCATCGTCTCTATTGTGACGTTTCTGGTGATCTATTGGGTCGCGATCGCGCTTGGACTCGATAAGCGTCTGGCCGCCACGCTCGGCGCCGGCGGAGCGGTGTGCGGCGTCTCGGCCGCGATCGCGATTGCAGGCGCCGTGGGGGCGAAGAAGGAAGACGCGTCCATCGCCATCACCGTCGTCATTATCTGGGCGATCGCCATTATCTTCGTTCTGCCCTTCGCCGCCGCATATTTCCATCTTCCCGCCGGCGTCGGCGGCGCCTGGATCGGCACTTCCGAATTCGCCGATGCGGCGGGGTTCGCCGCCGCGCAGACCTACGGCGATCTGGCCGGACACGGAGCGGTTGCCGGCACGGGCGATCAGGCGATCTTTGCCTATACGCTCATCAAGGTCGTGGGGCGTGACGTATGGATCGGCATCTGGGCGTTCGTTCTCGCGATCATCGCGACGACGCGATGGGAACGAGGCGTGCCTGGCAGTAATCCGAGTGCAGCCGAAGTGTGGTGGAGGTTTCCCAAATTCGTCATCGGCTTTGTGCTCGCCTCGCTCCTGATAACGGCGGTGACGAGCGGCCTAAGCCTTGCCGATTACAACAAAATCGCCGTGCCTGCGCTCGTTGGTCCGATCAAGGATCTACGCACCTGGGCCTTTATCTTCTGCTTTCTCAGCATCGGCTTGACGACGCGATTCGGCGAACTGGCGAGCGCCGGCAAGCGGCCGTTCATCGCCTTCAGCGCCGGCGCCGTCGTCAATGTTATCGTTGGCTTCCTGCTCTCGGCGATCGTGTTCGCAGCACACTGGGAAAACCTGGCACGTTGACGGGCGGTCAGATGATTCCATCTGGCCCTCTCCAAACACATCGAGCAACTACCTCATGAACCATGAAAGGCGTCACGTTGCGCCCAAGTGCAGACATTGTCGCTACTTTCGCAACGATGCCGCCTATCTGGAACACTCGTTCCCGGGCCTCACAGGCATGAGCTCGGGTTATGGCTCAACCCGGTCCGACGACGGGATTTGCGTGCGACACGACCGTTATCTGCGAGCGGACGCCTCGTGTGCGGAGTTCTTATCCCGCGACCTCGCTGTTGTTTCGAGCCCTTTAACTGCGCCGATCCCTGAATAATTCAATTAGGGGCACGTAAAGGTAACCCTGATGACGGTATCGCTTCAGCGCCGCAGCACAGTCCTGCTTTTCATCCTCGCCCTTGCGTGGTCGAGCTTGAACGCACGGCATGCGGATGCGCAGACTGCCCTGCTCAACGTCTCATACGATCCGACCAGGGAACTCTATGCCGCGATCAATCCACTGTTTTCCGCCGCGTGGAAGAAAAAGAACGGCCGTGATATTGTCATTCGCATGTCGCACGGCGGCTCCGGTGCGCAGGCACGAGCAGTCATTGCCGGGCTCGACGCGTCGGTCGTAACATTGGCGCTCGCGGCGGACATCGATGCGATCGCCCGGCAGACTGGAAAAATCCCCCTGGACTGGCAGAAGAGACTGCCGAACAATTCTTCGCCCTATACCTCCACGATCGACCTTTTGGTTCGCGCCGGAAATCCGAAGCATATCCGTGATTGGGACGACCTCGTACGGCCGGATATACAGATCGTTACGCCGAACCCCAAGACGTCCGGAGGTGCCCGCTGGAATTTTCTCGCCGCCTGGGCTTATGCGCGGCAAAAGTTCGATGGCGATGAGAACAAGATCAAGACTTTCATGACGGCCCTGTTCAAGAATGTCGCGGTGCTCGACACCGGTGCGCGCGGCGCGACCACAACTTTTGGGAGCCGCGGCATTGGCGACGTGCTCATTGCTTGGGAAAACGAGGCCTATCTTGCCACCGACGAACTTGGCGCGGGCAAATTTGAGATCGTCACGCCGTCAATCTCCATTCTCGCCGAACCAACGGTCGCCTGGGTCGACGGCAACGTCGTACGCGGGGAAAAGCTTGACGCTGCGAAGGCCTATCTCGACTTTCTTTACACACCGGCAGCTCAGGGAATTATCGCCAAGCACTATTACCGGCCCGCCGAACCGCAATTCGCGTCGCCGCAAGATCTGGCGCGCCTGCCGAAACTGAAGCTCGTCACCATCGACAGGGATTTCGGCGGCTGGGCGGAAGCGCAGAAGAAGTACTTTGCCAACGGTGCAATTTTCGACCAGACGATAGCCGCGGCGCGTCGGTAGTCGCGGGTCGGGACACGGTCGGTGCACCTCAAACAACCAAGCGTCCTTCCGGGGTTCGGGCTCGCACTCGGATTCTCGCTGTTTTATCTCGGCGTCATCGTGATGCTGCCGCTGGCGGCTCTGGTGGCGGCGGCAGCCGGACTCGGCCTTGGCGGAATCTGTAGCGTTGCGATTGAGCCGCGGACCCTGGCCGCGCTGCGGACAAGTTTCGGCCTGGCTTTTGCGGCCGCCATCGCTGATTCCATGCTCGGACTCCTCGTCGCCTGGGTGCTGACCCGCTATCAATTCCCCGGGCGCCGGCTGCTGGATGCCGCAATCGATTTGCCGTTTGCCCTGCCGACCGCCGTTGCCGGAATTGCCCTGGCTACGCTTTACGCGCCGAACGGCTGGATCGGCGCAATTCTCGGCGGCTTCGGACTGAAGATCGCCTTCGCGCCGGCCGGGATCTTCGTCGCACTCGTCTTCGTCGCACTGCCGTTCACGGTTCGGCCGGTGCAACCACTCATCGCCGAAATTGATCGCGCCGCCGAGGAGGCCTCCTCGACGCTTGGCGCAAGCCGGTGGCAGACTGTTCGTTACGTCATTCTCCCGACGCTCTCGCCGGCGCTGCTGACCGGTCTTGCGCTTGCCTTCGCGCGCTCCGTAAGCGAGTACGGTTCGGTGATCTTCATCGCCGGCAATCTGCCTTACGTGTCCGAGATCGCCCCAGTGCTCATTGTCATCAAATTGCAGGAATTCGATTATCGCGGCGCCACCGCGATCGCTGTCATCATGCTCACTCTGGCGTTCCTTATTCTGCTTGCGATCAACCTGATTCAGGCTTCCAGCCGGCGGCGGCATGGCTATGGCTGAGGTCGCTTCGGCATCGAGGTCGCCGCGTCCAGTGACGACGGAAACAGCGCCGGTGAGGTTGCTGTTAATCGCTTTGGCCGTTCTGTTTTTGGCGGTCTTTCTGATTCTGCCTGTGGTCGTCGTGTTCAGCGAAGCACTCCGTAAAGGCCTGTCGATTTATCTCGCCACGTTTGCGGACCCGGACGCGCAGGCGGCAATCAGATTGACCCTGCTCGTGGCCGCTATTGCGGTGCCCCTCAACACGGTGTTCGGGATTGCTGCATCGTGGGCCATCGCGAAATTCGAGTTTGCGGGAAAGAGCCTGCTGATTACGTTGATCGACCTACCGTTCTCGATTTCGCCCGTCATATCAGGGCTGATTTACGTCCTTCTGTTCGGAGCGCAGGGTTATTTCGGCCCGTGGCTCACAGCGCACGGCATACAGATCATATTCGCCTTGCCCGGCATTGTGCTGGCTACGGTATTCGTGACGTTTCCGTTCGTCGCTCGCCAGTTGATACCGCTGATGCAGGAACAAGGCAGCGCCGATGAGGAGGCAGCCTTGACGCTAGGAGCCAGCGGAATTCGGGCATTCCTGACAACCACTCTGCCCAATATCAGTTGGGGACTCCTCTATGGAGTTTTGCTCTGCAATGCCCGCGCGATGGGCGAGTTCGGCGCGGTCTCCGTCGTCTCGGGCCACATCAGTGGCCTGACCAATACCATCCCGTTGGAGGTGGAACTGCTTTACAATGGCTACGATTTCGTGGCGGCCTTCGCCGTGGCTTCGCTGTTGACGTTGCTGGCCCTGGTGACGCTGGCGGCGAAGACGCTGCTTGAAATGCGCTACGGCGACTCCTTGGCAACACCCACGCGCGCGTGAGGACCAGAGTGCGCATTCGTCTCACCGACATTGCCAAGGATTTCGGCCGGACAGGCGCTTTGCGCGGCGCCACTCTCGATATTGCCGACGGCGAACTCATGGCGCTGCTCGGCCCCTCCGGCTCGGGCAAGACCACGCTGCTGCGCGTGATTGCCGGGCTTGAGATTCCGAAAACGGGAAGCGTATTATTTGACGATTGCGAGGCCACGGCCATACCGGTCCAGCGGCGCCGGATCGGCTTCGTGTTCCAAAACTACGCTCTCTTTAAGCATATGTCGGCCGCCGACAATATCGCCTACGGCCTGAAGGTACTGCCGCGCGCTGAACGCCCATCAAGCGCATTGATCCGCCGCCGGGTCCAGGAGCTTCTTGAACTCGTCCAATTATCCGATTTGGGCAAGCGCTACCCGCGCCAGCTCTCCGGCGGCCAGCAGCAGCGTGTGGCGTTGGCCCGTGCGCTTGCGGTCAAACCGCGTGTCCTGCTGCTCGATGAGCCGTTCGGCGCACTTGACGCCAAAGTCCGCAAAGATCTGCGTCGCTGGCTGCGCGAACTCCACAATCGCATTGGGCGCACGACGGTCTTTGTCACGCACGACCAGGAAGAAGCGCTGGAGCTTGCCGATCGGGTCGCCATTCTCAACCAGGGGAAGGTGGAACAAGTGGGCAAGCCGGACGAGATCTACGACAATCCTGCAACTGCCTTTGTCATGTCGTTCGTCGGCGATACAACGAGCATTCCGGTCGAGTTCGACGGGATCCGGTTTTGGCACGACGGACACCCCGTCGACGGAACATTCGGCGCCGCGCACGACGGCCGCTGCCGGCTTTACGTGCGGCCTCGCGACATCGCGGTCGGCACGCTGACGAAAGACAAATTGCCGGGCACGATTATCAACGTCCACCGCACCGCAGCGGGTCGACGGGCGGCAATCGCTGTCGGTAACGCAAAAGACCTTATCGAAGCCGAGATTGATATTACCGCAAGCCTCACCGTTGGTGCGCAAGTCGGACTGAGTTTCGGCAAAGGCAAGGTGTTTGCCGAATAGCTCTGCAATATACGCACGCGGCACAGGCTCATCTGCCGCGGACAAGGCCAAGACCTGCGCCGGAATGCATGGTATATTTTGTTGCGTGTAAGCAAATAGCGCATTGTCCGGGGAGAAGACATGGCGGCACACTCGTCTCAATTGGAACCGTCCGGCGCGCGGCCGCGCCAGGAAATGATCAGCGGATCTTATCTGCGCAACGCCTGGTACGTGGCGGCGTGGTCCGACGACATTGGCGACGAGGCGCTCGTTGCCCGCACCGTCATGAATGAGCCGATCGTGCTCTACCGCAAGGCGGACGGCTCGGTGGCGGCGATCGCGGATCGCTGCGCGCACCGCTTTGCGCCGCTGTCCATGGGCAAGGTCGTCAACGGTGACCGCATCCAGTGCCCGTATCATGGTCTCGAATTCGACGGCACCGGCGCCTGCGTCCACAACCCGCATGGCGCCAAGAACATTCCGTCGCGGGCGCGGGTCAAGAGTTATCCCGTCATCGAGAAGCACAAGGCGGTCTGGCTCTGGATGGGCGACGCGCCCGCCGACGAAGCGAAGGTGCCGGATTTCGGCGTGCTCGACAACGTGCCGGAACTGCACACCACCAAGCGCGACTCCATCACCATCAAGGCCAATTACCAGCTGATCATCGATAACCTGCTCGACCTCAGTCACACGTCGTATCTGCACGAGGGCATTCTGGGCAACGCCGACACGGTCGAATCCGAAATCATGGCCGAACAGGACGGCGATGACGTGGTGATCAGCCGCCACGCCACCAATTCGGCACCGCCCGGCATGTTCGCGCAGTTCTGGCCGAACCACCCGTCGCGCGTCGACAAATTCACCAAGATGCGCTGGATGGCGCCGTCGGCCCTGCGGCTCGTCACCGGCATCTGCAAGATGGGAGCGGCACCGGAGACCGGAACCGGCTACAACGCCATCCATATGCTGACGCCCGAGAACGAGAGTTCGACGCTTTATCATTTCACCGCGGTTCGCTTCGGCGTGATGACGACCGACGAAAAGCTCAACCGTGATCTGCAGAAGAAGATTTCCGAGATGCGCCGCTTCGCCTTCGCCGAGCAAGACGCGCCGGTGATCGAGGCCCAGCAGCGCGTCATCGAGAACGCCACGGTGTCGCTCGATCCGATTATCCTCGCCGTCGATGTCGGCCCGGTGCGCTATAAGCGCATCCTCGACAAGATGCTGCAGGCCGAGCGGCAGTAAGTCCAGCGTGGGCCGCCGGTTGCGATCAGGCCGCCAGCACCATGCGCCCGTTGCGCTCCTGAAGAACCTGTTCGAAGCTCTCGATCGGGGCCGGCTTGCTGAAATAGAAGCCCTGCATTTCGGTGCAGCCTTCAGCGACCAGATGATTGAGCTGATCGACCGTCTCCACGCCCTCGGCGACGACCTCGATCTTGAGCGCGCGAGCCAGATCGATGATCGCGCGCACGATAGCGATCGAGTCGCCGCCCTTCGACACGTCGTGAACGAACGACTTGTCGATCTTGATCTTGTCGAACGGAAAACTGCGCAGATAGTTGAGCGAGGAAAATCCGGTGCCGAAATCGTCCATGACGATGCGGATTCCGAGTGCATGCAGCTCGTGCAGGACGGTAAGCGTCTTGGAATCGGCTTCGAGCAGCACGGATTCGGTGATCTCGAGCTCGAGGCGCGACGCCGGCAGGCCAGACGCGGCCAGCGCTCCGAGAATGACCTTCACCAGATTCAGGTTCTTGAACTGGATCGGCGACAGATTGATGGCGACGCGGAACTGCGACGGCCATTTGGCCGCTTCGGCACAGGCGGCGCGCAGGACCCATTGGCCCAGCGGGCCGATCAGTCCGGATTCTTCCGCGAGCGGCACGAACTCCGCCGGCGGCACCGCACCTAGCCGCGGATGGAACCAACGCAACAGCGCTTCGAAGCAGCGCACCTCGCCGGTCTTGGCGTTGACCAGCGGCTGATAATAGAGCTGCAGCTGGCCCGAGGCCAGCGCCGACCGCAGATCGAGTTCGAGCGCACGGCGCGCCTGAATTCGCGCGTCCATCTCCGGCTCAAAGAAACAATAGGAGCCGCGGCCGTCAGCCTTGGCGCGGTACATCGCAAGGTCGGCATTCTTGAGGAGTTGATCAGCATTCTTGCCGTCGGCGGGCGCGATCGCAATACCGATGCTGACGCCGATGTCGAGTTGCTGGCCCTCGATTTCGTAGGGCTCGTTGAGGCGCTCGATGATGCGCGACCCCAAAGTGCTGGCATCCTCGGGGCGGCCGATATTGGCCTGCACAACGGCGAATTCGTCACCACCGAGGCGGGCCACGAAGTCGCGCTCGTCGATGCAGCCGGCGAGGCGGCTCGCAACCGCCCTCAGGAGCTTGTCGCCGATCGAATGACCGAGCGTGTCGTTGACGCTCTTGAACCGGTCGAGATCGAGGCACAGCACGGCGAACCTTTCGCCGTGACGCAGCCGCCGCAGATTTTTGTCCAATTCCTCGCGGAAGAAAACGCGGTTCGGCAGATCGGTGAGCTGATCGTGCCGCGCCAGGTGGGCGATGTGCGCCTCGGCCTTCTGCCGCTCGGTAATGTCCTCGTGAATAGCGACCCAGCCGCCATCGGCGGTGCTTTGGTGTGAGATCGCCACCATGCGACCGTCGGTGAGCGTCTTGACGATGCGAAAATCCTGGATTGGCGTCGGCGCAACAGCGGCGAACGTCTCCCCGGAATTTTCGGCAAAAACCTTTCGTTCGACCAGGTATTGCAAAATGGATTGAATCGGCGTGCCCGGCGTGGTCAGCGCCTCCGGCAAACCGTACATCGCGCCGTAGCGGCCGTTGCAGATGATCAACCTGCGCTTAGCGTCGAACATGCACAGGCCGTGCGCCATGTTGTTGAGCGCCAGGTCGAGCTGCACATTGACCTGTTCGAGCTGCAACTTGCGCTCGAGCAATTCCTCGCCGTTCTCCTTGAACACCTGGACGGCGCGGGCCATGTCGCCGAGTTCATCGCGGTCGTTTCGCGACGGTACCGCTTCGGTGGTTGGCTCCCGGGCCAGCCGGCTCATGTAGATGGTGATGCGCTTGAGCCGGCCGAGCACGCCGCGTATGACGGTCAAGCCGAACGGTCCGATCAGCATCAGCGCGGCAAACGCGCTGGTCGATACCCAAAACAGCAGAGACCGCGCACTGTCGAGCAGCGCCTTGACCGTGGTATCGGCGACATCGATCTGATGCTCGCGATACTGGTGGATCTTGTCTTCCAGATCGTCGGCAATCTTGCCGTACACGACCGCCTGCTCCAGCGCCTTGTCCTGCGCAAAATTATAGGCGTAGAACATCACCTGCTGGCCGGCCTTCATCAGATCGGGCAACTCGCTCGTGATCTGCGCTTCAAGACCGTCGGCGACATCATCCGATTTTTCATCGTTGAGCTTTCCGAGCAGCGCCGAGAGTTCCGAGCTCTTGGCGATGAACGCACGCTCGCTGAGTTCGAGGCGCGACCGCACGACCTCGGCGGGCGCGCTTTCGACAATCTGCCGATGCTGGGCCAACAGCGATTGCAGACGGGCCGAATTTTCGACTGTGGCGAACGCCCGCTGACTGAGCCTCGCAGCTGCGGTCTCGGTAATGTGGGCGAAGTGGATCGACGCCGCGGCGAGAACCGCGACCGCCAGCGTCGACAGCGCCGCCAGCCAATACAGCTTGGCGGCAACGCCCAGATATCGGCCCAACGGCTGGCCACGCCACTTAGCAAACATCATAGCGGTGTCGCCGTCTTCTCGCTGCGCCGGGCCGACTCAATCACTTTCATCATCTCGGGGGTCGGATCGCCTAGCGTCACCAGATCGAGATGTTGCTCCACCGGACGATCCAGTTTCAGCTCGACGGCATTAGAATTGCGCACAATGGTCAGCTGTGACAGGCCGAGGGCTTCCGGCAGTTGCGAAACGATTTTGACGACCTGGGAACTGATTTGTACCAGAATAACATTTTTAGCGTTGATGCTTTTGCCGAGCAGCAGTGCTTCGACCGATGCCTGCACGCCGCCGCCGTCACGAACGTGTACGATCCTGATCGGCAGATCCTGGCCGCCGACAGCCTTCCAGTTGGTGATCTCGCCGAGCAGAATGGCGCGCATCCTATCGTTGTCCAGATGACGAAGCGGGTTGTCCTTGTTGACCGCAAAGGCCATGCGCGTGCTCCAAACATTGAAAGAGCGCAGCTGGCCGTAATCGAAGTCCGGATGAGTCTGCTTCAGGGCTTGAACCTCGGCGTTTAATGGTCCCGATATCATGGCGAAATCCGCACGCTTCTCGAACAGCGCCAGAAGTCCCAGGCTCGACTTGTTTGGGATCACGGTCAGCCTGTGGCCCGAGCCCATCTCGATCTCTGCCAGATGCGCGTCCATGATGCGATGCGTGAACGTCGTCGACCCCTGGACGACGTAAGACTGGGCCGCAGCCGCCGAACAGCCCAGCAGCAACACGAATATGAGAGCGACAGCGCGCACGGTTCTCCGCCTCGGGCTTATTTGTTTTTTGCCATCAGGACACTACCGTTATCCCGTTACAATTGACTGAATCGGAAATTGCTCGCCTTAAGCAGCCGTTCAGGAAAATGCTGGCGCGGCGATAGATCAAATTTTACTAAAGGGCGTAATCCGACCGTCACATCGCCTTGTTAGCGTCATCGTCAATCACGGGGTAATTCCCCGCAAAAAACGGTGAGGCTTCATGCTGTGGATGGCGCTGCGGTGGAACTTGGGCAATACGCTGCCGTTTGCCGCATTTTGCCTCTTATCGATCATGGCGATCGGCGGAGGCTGGACGACCGGCCCCGCAGGTGTGGACCCAGTCCCTGCGTCGCAAAGCAGCACACTTGCCGCTTTGCCTGACGATCCGCCCGAGCCTGGCGCGGCAATCGCGTTGAGCACTCGTTAACCTAAGGTCACGAACGCTGCCGCAATCCCGGCGCGTCAGGCGGCCTCAACGGTCTGGCGCTGCGCCACGACCTCGATCGCGCCGTCCGAATCCAGACGGATCAGATCGCCGGTTTCGATCGCTTGCAACCCTTTGGCCTGCACGACCAGTGGTACGTTGAATTCCCGCGCTACGATTGCGGTATGGCTGAGCCAACCGCCGACCTCGCAGACGAAACCACCCGCGCGCTTGAAATACGGTAACCATGCCGGCGGCACCATTCGGCTGACGACGATGTCGCCATCCCGAAAACCCGGAATGACCGACGCGCCGTCGGCTCCGGCCTCTTTCACCACGCAGGCCCTGCCTTCCACGCGACCGCTGCCGGAGACCCGCAGTCCGCCCATCCGGTCGGTTCCGTCCGCGCTCTGTGGCTTGATACCCATGGCGTAGTCTTCGATCTGCCGCACTGTCAGCGTCGCGTCGACAGATGACACTTCAGCAAGTCCGGCCGCCAGCTGCCGGCGCGCCAGCGCCGCCGCACGGAGGTTCGCTACCGCACGCTCGTCGCGCAGCGCATCCAGCTCCTCGAAGGTCAGATAAAACACGAGCCCGTCCAGCATGAACCGGCGGTCGACCGCGAGCAGAGCGCGCCGCAGCACCGCCAGCTCGCGCAGCGAATGATGCTTGGCGTCTTCCTTCAGGGTCTGGAAACTGCACGCGACCAGCACCACCTGCCTCAGCGCGGCGTCGTCGGTCTGAACGGCGAGATCGGCGCCAATCTCAGCAAGGCTCCGCACCGGCATATCCGGAACATTGAGCAGCGGATCGGCATCCGCCGGCCGCTCAGCATACCGCGGCGCCGCGAGTTCATAATCGACCGTGGAGCGATGACCGATGCCCCGCAGCAGAACGTTCTCGCGCGAGGCAGCCGGCGCCTCTTTGGCCACAGCGAGCGCGCGCTCGAATTCGGTCTGGTCGGCGTGCGCCAGAACGCGGGCCGGTTCGATTCCCTCGGTGGTCAGCTTGTCGCGAGCCCGCCGCAGATAGTAATCGGCGGCGATGTTGACGACCGATGCGGCAACGCAGGTCGCACCCATATAGTTGGCGCGGATGCGCGCCACCGCGTCCAAGAGATCGGCCGTCGGCAGCTTGTCGAAGTCGATTGCCTCCTGCACGGCCATCTCCTTTGCGAAGGCCGGCAAGAACGTCTCATTGAAGTCGCTCTTGATTTTGTCCGCGATGCGGCCCATCCGCCACAAAGCCAGCGAACCGAGCTTGGGCGCGCGGGAAATTTCCTGCTGCTTGTTGACGTAAAGACGACCGAAAATCGTTGTCAGATACGGTGCAGCATCTTCCTCGATGCGATAGCCAAATCCAAGCTGGCGACAGGCCAGATCGATGCTGCCGCCGCTCGCCCATAATCCGTCCATCAACGACAGCGACAGCGGCGTCGGACGCGGCAACACTTCGGACAGTTCGTTCTGCTCGAGAATAATTTCGTCGGGCGATGCCGCTTCGGCGCTATCGAGCACGCGCGACCACTCGTTTTGAACCGCGGCGTCCGTATCGGTCCCCGCCTCGGAGCGGGTAATGTCGCGGCTCTGCACCAGATAGAATACGCCGCCGTTATGCGCCCATTCGACGTCCTGCGGACCACCGAACAGCTTTTCAAGCTCGCGGCCGGTAGCGACCAGCGGTTTCAAATCGATCGGCGCCTCGTCGCCGCCAATGCGATCGAGCGAGATTCGTCCGAATCGGCACACGATCGGCGTCACGGTGCCGGACACGAGCTTGTCGGCGGTACCGGCGACGCATTCGACCAACGAATGGCTCGGGCAACCCAGGTCGCGGGTAAACAATACACCCGCATAATCGGGCTCGATCATGCGCTGGACGACGATATTGGCTTGGCCGTTATCGCCGCCGTAGGCCGCGACACGTGCATTGCGGAATGACAGCAGGACGTCAAAGACGGCCGACTCAAGCCGCGCGCGATCGACGTCGATGACCGATTCGAACACGCCGGCAAAACTGTTGGCGCTGCCGTCTTCGGCGCTGCCGGAGCTGCGCACGACCAGCTTGGGCGCACCGATCTGACGCCACAGCCGGTCGAGTTCGCGTGCCCGCCATGACGCCGGCGCGGCGGCGAATTTATCCAGAAAACGCGTGGTCAGGACCACGCCTTCGGGCACGGTAAACCCGTGCGAGCGCATGACGGCGAGGCGATAGGCCTTGTTGCCACTGTTGGCCAGAAGCTGTGCGTCGTCGAGCAGGACCACGCCATCGGTCAAGCGGCGGCGACGCCACCAGCGGCGAATATCGGCCCACGTGGTCGTCACTGCCGCGCGCTGCACCAGCAGCAAGCAGGCGCTGATGACCAGATAAAGGTCGACCGCGACACTGAGCAGCGCGCCGGTCGCCGTGAGGATCACCATGCCGATCGGCCAGATCAACAGGCGGTGCCGCCGGGTGCTGACAAAAGCCGCATCGAGATAGACGCAGATCAGCGCGGCAAACAACACCGGCAGGATGAAAGTCGGATCGTGGCTGGCGGAATTCGCCGCCCACAGCATCGGCTGGTGAAGCTCGACCGCAACGGCATGAACCGACGCGACGCAGACCGAGATCACCGGCAGGAACAACAGGCCGAGCAGATTGCGCAAAGGCGTAAGGCCATGCTGCGCGTAGAATGCCCGCATCGCCCGCGCCATACGCCGTGGATCGCCGCCGAGGCGCTGCTTCAGCTCATCGACTTCGTCGCTGAGCCGCCGTGACGCGATTTGATCGCGTTCGGCCTTAAGCGAGAACGGCAGCACCGACAGGCGCGACGCGATGGCGAGCAGAATAATGACCGGCAGGAACCCGATGACGGCCGCGCTTTTGCCAAGGAAAGCCGCGAGCAGATCGACCAGCCGCCCCCACCAGCTTTCGTGCATCTGGTGCAGATAGCTCAGAAGATACGGGCGCGGCGGATCCGGATTGAAATACTCCCACGGCACAGTGTAGCGGCCGCGAAAATCGCCCCCCGCCTGGCTGACCATGTAACCGAGCACCTGCGCGTAGAAGCAGCTCCGGGTATCGTAGCAAGGCGCAACGATCGGACGGTGCGGCAGCGCGGCGATGCGCGCGTTCAGTTGGTCGGTCGTCGTCGGACGTATCGGAAGATCGATCGCTCCCGGCAAATGATAGGCGGCGAATTCTCCCGGATAACGCACATCAACAAAGACCGCGCCTTCCCCCACGAGCTTATGGATGTCAGGCGTGTCAAGCAGAACATCGCGGTTCGTATAGCGCGGCAGCGCGCGGAAGTCGGCGAGACTTGTCACCTTCTTGCCGGCAAACGAACGATGCTCGGCAAGCCACTTCTGCAATCCGCCGACCATGAACCGGCAGTCGATGCCGAGCGCCGCGAGCTTCTGGCAGGTCTCGAAACTGCGGTTGCCGTTATCGCAATAGAGGATGGCGCGCTTGCCAGCGAGGCTGAACGGCTTCTTCAGAAAGTCCGGGAAGCGAACCATGGTCGCATTGGGAAACACCCCGGTCGCGGTCTCGGCGGGCTCACGCACGTCGAGCAGCACTTCATTGGTGTCGAGGCCGCGCTGCTTTTCGTCCAGCAGCGTCTCCATCTGTTCGGTCGAAATGCCTCGAGGCGACTTCACCTGGTCGCGGTATGCCGCTTCTTTGAGATCCGGATCGAGCGTCCGGCCGTCCGTCGTCACTGTCGGACGCAAGATTGCGGCCTCGAGCCGGGTCTGGCGCTCCGATTGCTGCCTTGAGTACTGATAGTAGTTGCCGGCCAGCGACAGGCAGACAAGGACGGTCGCGGCGATCGCTACACGCCAGGCGATACGGGCGGCACGGCCGGAGCCGGATGCATTGGCGCCGGCACGCACGCCGACTACGACGGCACCGCCGCCGATCATCGCCGAAGCGAGCGCTATCAATTGTGAGATGCTCGAAATTGAGCCGACGACAAGATCGGGCGATGGAATCGCGTAGCTCGGTGTACTTGAGAACGCGAGAAGAGTGAGACCTGCCGCTGTGTAACCGATCCCTGACGCTGCCTTGGTCGCTTTTTTGGCAGCATTGACCCAACGCGAATTTACCATTCCAACCCCAGCACTCAGTTTCACCGCGGCGGCTTTCGACCGATCCGCGTACGTGCCTCACCCCCGTATCATGATACCGCCCCAAGCAGACTCGTGCCGAGGCGAGCCGATCTGATACTGCCTACCGCTTGTGGCCGAGCCGCATTGAAAGCTGCAGGTGAAGATTATGATAAACCAATTATTTAAACGGGTGAATTAAATCAATAAAGGATCATTAATAAGGGTAGTTAATTCCCCAATTGCCACGACCACAGCCGTTTTTACCTCTGGAGCGCGTGGTTTAGGGCAACAATGTCGGCGTATTCGACCTCGAGCCGCTTGCGCGCTGCCGCCGGGCCCTCGTAGCGGGCGAGCAATCCAAGCCCCTCGACCTTGGCGACAAAGGCCGGATCGCGCGCCGCTTTGGCCACCGCGTCCGTGAGCGTGTCGCGCAGGCCGTCCGACAGAGCACGGGGCGCGTATAACCCCATGATCAGATTGAGGCCGTTTTCGGTGATCCCCTTGTCGGCGAAGGTCGGAATGCCAGGCAATTGCCGCAGCCGCTCCGGCGCCGTCGTCAACAGCGGACGCAGCTTGTTCGCCTTGAACATCGCCGCGCCCGTTGTGTACGGCACCATGCCGATATCGATCTGCTTGCCAAGAATCGCAGTCGTAAGCTGCGCGCCTCCGGGAAATGGCACCGCGACCATGTTCAGGCTGAACTTATGCGCCAGCGTCTCCATGCTAAGCTGCGATACAGTGCCGATCCCGGCGGAGGCGTAATTGAGTTTACCCGGATTGGCCCGCGCATAGGCGACGACATCGTCGAACGTTTTCCATTTTGCATCGGCGCTGACCGCCAGCACGCTCACATCAGTGACGTAATTGCCCAGCAGACTGAAATCGTCGAGCGTGAATGGCACGTGCGTGCCCGATATGCGCGTGATCGTGAAGATCGAATTGACCCCCTGCCCGATCGTGTAACCGTCGGGCGCGGCCGATGCGACCGCCTGCATGCCGAGCGTTCCGCTGGCACCCGGCTTGTTGATCAGCACAACGCTTGAGCCGAGCGCTGAGGCGAGCGCCGGCTCGATCAGCCGCACGGCGGTATCAACCGGTCCGCCCGGTGTCGCCGGCACGATCACCTGAACGGGCCGGGCCGGAAAACGCTCCTGCGCGGGCGCCGGTGGGGACAGCGCCAGCATCGCGAGAACAAACCCGGTCGCGCACGCAAGCGGCCGCATCGCTACCTCCTGACAAATCCAGCACGCCTTGTCATAACATGGTTGCGCGAAACGCCAACGCCGCCACACCCCGGGAGCACCGATGCGCATTGTCACGCTCGAAGAGCATTTCAGCCTTCTCGATGTCGGCGGCCGCAGCGCGCCTCCGCCGCCCGCTGTTGCCGATGCCGCCAACATGCCGGCGGTCATCCGCGGCGTCGGCGACAAGATCACCGATCTCGGCGAGGGACGAATTGCCGAGATGGATCGCCACGGCATTTCTACGATGGTGCTGTCGAAGGCCGGCATACATATGGGCCCAAGCGCCGATATGTTCGAGGGCGACGAGGCGGTCGCCTTTGCGCGCGCCTTCAACGATGAATGCGCGCGGCGGATCGCCAAATATCCCGGCCGGTTCGCAGCCTTCGCGCATCTCGCCGCCAGCGTCCCCGATGCGGCGGCGGACGAATTGGAGCGCACCGTCACACAGCATGGCTTTAAGGGCGCGCTGATCAGCGGCATGATCCGCGGCCGTTTTCTCGACGACGCCAGATTCGCGCCGCTGTTGGCGCGCGCCGAAAAACTCGACGTGCCTCTCTATATCCATCCGGGGCCGCCGCCCGCCGAGGTGCGCAAGGCCTATTACGAAGGCTCGTTTCCGCAGAAGATCGGCATGGGGCTCGCGACTTTCGCCTGGGGCTGGCACTACGAAACGGCGCTGCATGTCATGCGCCTCGCCGTCTCGGGCACGCTCGACAAGTATCCGCGGCTCAATCTCATCATCGGTCACACGGGCGAGGCGCTGCCGTTCGTGCTGGCGCGCTGCGAGCACCAACTCTCACCCGACCTGTCGTACCTGTCGCGGCCGCTGTCAAAAATCATCACCGATCAGGTCTATGTCACCTCGGCCGGCTTTTTCTCCAATCCGCCCTTCCTCGCCGCGTTGCAAACCTTCGGCATCGACCGACTGATGTTTTCAGTTGATTACCCGTATGCCAGCAATGCCACCGGCCGCGCGTTTCTGGATAACGTGCCGCTGTCGCCCGCGGATCTCGAAAAATTCGCGCACGGCAACGCCGACCGGCTTTTGAAGCTTAAAGCTTAGAGTTCCGCCTTCGCGCTCGTCGAGCGCACGCGAACACGGCGGCGCCGAACGAGCGGTGTTTCTGTATTGGCCTAGCTGAAATGGCCGATAGATGCGTAGCAGATGCATAGAGCGAGACTGGCCCAGACCGCCGCGCTGAAATAGAGCGACATCCAGGCGATTTCGTCTTTCCATTGGGCAAGGTCGTGGGTCACAACCCAACGAAGGCTCGCGTCACGAAGGCCCTCCAGCGGACTCAGCGGTCTGATTCCAGTCCGTGATCGCGTCAGATACATTGGAATATCAATAGCCGCCAGGAATGCCAGATAGCCTGCGATCCCGATGACAGAGCTGGCGAGAACCACGCGCGCCGCACCGCCAAATTCCGGGAGCAACCTGCAAAGGCCGATGACAATGATGAGGAAACCGACGCCCCATATGGAATTCTCGATGGCGTTGCAAAAAAACTTTTTGGTCAGAACCGCGTACCACGAGAAGCATTCCGCAACCAGGATCAAGGGGACAATCGCCCAGGCAGCGATCAAGGTGATGTTTGCTCCTGTCATCGTGCCCAGCCGGTGCAGAATCATCGCCCATTGGGCCACGAAGCAGACTTCAGCCACGGTTGCTACCGACCGACCGACCGTTACGCTCGACAGCCACGTGTCGAACAGGCAAATCCTCTGAACATCCGCCCGCGGCAGCATCGACCTGAATGCGCAGCCAAAAACATACGCCGCGGAGAAAACCAGCATGAGCTCGACGTTCGCGCTGTGGATGCCCGTCGGCGCTTCATGAAGGTAGCGATACACCCAGAACCAGGCGGCGATGTTTGCTCCGCTCACCAGCGTCAGCAGACTCCACCACCAAGCGAGCGGATTTGACCAGGCCAGGGAACCGGACTGCACCGGCAAGTCCGAACTCATCGTGCGCTCCACG